>CAMBMH010000149.1 GCA_945868575.1 Singulisphaera sp. GP187
ATTTTTTTTATTTACCATTTTTCTCCTCCAAAACATTACCAAAAAATATTTGTTTAACAACTCTAACCTCCCCCCCGAAACAGATTCTTGCCAAGTGATTTGATTCTTTGCTTGTCCTGACGGCTATAGCCAGTAGTCCAATAAGATAAGCTTTCCCACCCGGTCCTCCCTCCCGGACAGTGTTCGCCTTCGAAGCGCGATTTGCTCCTCTGGGAAGAATGACCCCGTGGACTCTCAACCCTCCGCCAACATTGCGGCCCCAAGGGGAGTGCCCGGATGCAAGTTGTTGTTACAGATTACACTTTTGCCGATCTTTCTATTGAAGAGCAGTTGATTGTCTCTTCTGGGTTTACGCTTAAATCGGGACAAGCCAAAACCCCTGAAGAGCTCATTCCACTTGTGAAGGGTGCTGATGCAGTAATCACCCAGTTTGCACCCGTTAATGCAACTGTAATTGAATCCATGGAACGGGCAAAAGTTATCGTTCGATATGGTATTGGCGTGGATAGTGTAGATCTCAAAGCCGCCCACGCCAGGGGTATACCCGTTTGCAATGTCCCAGACTATTGCATCGATGAAGTCGCCGATCACACCCTTGCATTTTTGCTTGCATCCACCCGCCAAGTGGTTCCCCATTCCGTGGCTGTCCATTCAGGTAAATGGGGACTAGCTACCCCCATAAGCGGATTTCGCGCCCTTCGGGATATGACAGTTGGAGTAATCGGCTTTGGGCGAATTGGTCGCGAAGTTGCCGCCAGGTTAAAACCTTTCAAATGCCGAGTAATGATTCACGATCCTGTAGTGGATGCTGAGAAGATTGAATTGGCCGGATATGAACCTGCCTCCCTTGCCAGTCTTTTAAAAAATTCGGACGCCGTAACGCTTCATTGCCCATCAATGGAGTCCACTCGCGGGCTGATCGGACATGAAACACTTGCCGAAATGAAGGATGGAGCCATCCTGATCAATCTGGCCCGTGGAGATTTGGTTCAACCCGATGCCTTGGTATTTGCCCTCAAAACGGGTAAGCTCGCCGGAGCAGCCCTTGATGTTTTTTCCCCGGAGCCAATTCCCGCAGGACACCCTATCCTTTCAATGGAAAATGTTATCCTTGCCCCTCACATCGCATCAGTAAGCGTTCCGGCGGTCAAAAAACTCCGTGAAACCGCCGCCCAACTTGCCTTAATGGCCATTCGCGGAGAAAAGCTACCCAATGTGGTCAACGGGGTTGTTAGTGTTTGCAAGTAGAAGTAGGCCCAAAGGACCATGCCTGAAACAATGAAGAAACCGAGTTTACAGCGGATTATCCCTGATGCCCTGAAAGCATTTTGTCAAAGAGCCCTTTCAGCGGCGGGATTATCTTCCAAAGATCATGAAATCGTTGCTTCCGCCCTGGTATTGGCCGATTCCATGGGTGTTTTTACCCACGGAACAAAGCTTTTGGGAGGATACCTGAACCGTTTGCGCGGTGGTGGTTATGTGCCTCAATCCCAACCCATAATCGCTCGGGAAGGACCCGCATGGGCAATTGTTGACGGAGCTAATGCACTAGGCCAAATTGGCGGCGCTTTCGCAATGAATGTGGCTATCGAAAAGGCCCGAACCTTCGGGGTAGCTTATGTGGGTCTGAAAAATACCGGCCATATAGGTGCCGCAGGATACTATGCAGTTCTTGCCGCACAAACTGGAATGGCCGGCCTCGTTTTGGGCAATGATATTCCAAGTGTTGCGGCTCCCGGGTCCCGGGGCCCGGTGCTGGGAAGCAATCCCCTAGCCTACAGTATTCCGGTTCCCGGTGGAGATCCCATACTTCTGGATATGGCAACTGCGGCGGTGGCTGGAGGAAAGGTTTATGCAGCCTTTCAACGAGGGGAGGCAATCCCTGATACATGGCTGGTTGGCACCGACGGCAAACCAACCACTGACGGCAAACTCTATCCCCACGAAGCGTCATTAGCTCCAATGGCGGGGCACAAAGGTTACGGAATTGCACTCTGGGCGGAAATATTGTCGGCGGTGATTCCAGGCGGCGCGGTAACCTGGCAAGTTGGTAGTTGGATGTTTGATGAGCCATCCAAACCTTCCTCACACAATGCCGCTTTTTTGGCAATAGATGTAATGACGATTTCTGGGATTGATAATTTTACAAAAACGATTCAAGGCCTGATTCAGGAGATCCGGGAGGCGCCTCCCGCGCAGGAATCCAATGGGGTCCAGATTCCCGGCCAACGGGAATGGGCCCAGAAAAGGGATTCCGAAAAGAATGGAATTCCCCTTCCCCAGGATGTTTTGGCCAAATTGAACCAAGTGGCAATTGATTGGAATCTTTCCACCCCTTGGAACCAGGGTTAGCCGGTTTGATGGAAGGTTATTGTAACGCAGGAGTTCGTGATGAAGTTAATCCGTTATATTGATGATCAGCGCGCAAAGGTTTATGCCAGGCTACATGAGGATGGAACATACACACGCTTGGAAGGCTGTCCCTACGGTGTTCACAAGGATACCGGAGAGAAGGTCATTCCCGGAAAAATCCTCGCCCCTATCGAACCCAGGGATATTCTCTGCATAGGTCTTAATTACCGTCGCCATGCTGAAGAAGGCAAACAAGCTATTCCGGAAAATCCCGTGCTTTTCATGAAAAATTCGGGAACAGTTCAAAATCCGGGAGACCCGATTATCCTTCCAACAAAACTCAAAAGCGATTCTGTAGATTACGAATGCGAATTGGCAGTGGTTATTGGCAAGGATTGTCTGAATGTGTCAAAGAAGGATGCTTTGAATTATGTCCTTGGCTACACATGCGCAAATGATGTTAGCGCTCGCGATTGGCAAAGAAATGGCGGCGGTGGCCAGTGGTGTCGTGGCAAAACCTTTGCAACATTCCTGCCTCTTGGACCTGTTTTGACCACAGCAGATGAAATTCCCAATCCGAATGTCCTTGGCATACGGACAATCCTGAATGGTAAAACCATGCAGGATTGGAACACGAATGACATGATTTTTGATGTCCCGACGCTAATCGAATTCCTTTCCTCCAGCACCCTGCTCCGCAAAGGAACGGTAATCATTACCGGAACACCCCATGGCGTGGGCTTTGCTCAAACGCCTCCCGTTTACCTCAAGGATGGGGATACTGTGAGCATTGAAATTGATGGAATTGGGACCCTTACAAACCCGGTGATCCAGGAAAAACTCGCCTAATGCGCTGTCTCGGATTGGATTTGGGATCAACATCAATTAAGGGGGCCGTGCTTGATCTGGGCAGGGCCAACCTTTCCCAATTCCATTCCGAGCCATTTCCTGGCCCAGAACCAACCGATATTCCCTTGGGGCACGAAGTTTGCCTGAACAAGGTAATGGCTGCCACCCGATCGGTCCTGGCAAGATTGATAGAGGCGGCCCCAGATGCTGATGAGCTATATATTTGCTCCCAAATGGGTGGACTAGTCCTTACAGATTCCCTGGGAAAACCTCTAACCCGGTACATTTCCTGGAGGGATCAGAGGACTCTTTCGAATTATTCCACCGAGTTTTCGTTTTTGGCGAAAGCGGAAATACAAATTGGTCCCAAGGGATTATCTAGCCTTGGAAACGAGCTAAAAGCCGGAAGCGCATCCGCCCTTTTGTTTTGGCTTGCCCAGAAGAAATTGTTACCTTCAGGAGTGGTTGCAAGCTCACTTGGAGAATGGGTTGTCGCCCAATTGTGTCAAGCTCCCCTGGCCATGCACCCCACCATGGCAATTGGATGGCTGGATTTGCCAAGAAAAGATTGGAGTTATGAAAGTTTCGAAAAACTTGGCTTAAACCAGGTAGCTTTTCCCAGGCTCGTATGGGACCTCGCACCTGTGGGAACCTTCCATTTGGGACAGCGAAAGCTTAGGTTACACCCTGTCCTTGGGGATCAACAGTGCGCACTTTTTGGAACGAATCTGAAGCCTGGTGAGCTTTCCATAAATGCCTCCACCGGTTCACAAGTCAGTCGACTTAATTCCGAATTCTATCCAGGCCCTTATCAATCGCGTTTTTATTTTGAAAACCTGATGCTGGATACGATCACCCACATTCCGGCCGGCAGATCCCTGAATACGATTGTCGACCTTTTGACGGAAATTCCCCGGGCTAACGGTGTTTCACTTGATGCCTGGGGTTACATTGCAAAGGAATTGAAACGGATACCCAATACCCAAAGCAGCCGGCCAAGTGGTCTGGATTCTGGTCTTTCCTTTTTTCCCGGGCCACTGGGTGAAACAGGCTACCTTTCCGGGATCACACTGGAAAATCTTTCCGTTCGCAATTGGGTCATTGCCGCTTTGGATTCGATGGCAGGGGGGTACCGGATTTGCGCGGATAGGTTGGGGACCGTACCTGGTTGGGAAGGATTGGTCCTATCCGGTGGTTTGGCGCATTCGCTGCCAACCCTTCGTGAACGGATTGGCGAGGCGTTTGGAAATATCGCTATTCGCGAAACACCCGGTATCGAAGAAACCCTTATGGGGCTGCTCCGTCTTGCCCAAAATCAATCAGGATTTTCCTCCGCACCGGAAAACCAGCATCCTTCAGGAGTCATCGAATGAGCCAAACCGGGATGGGTCATGCCGATGACGGCGAGCTTGGGAAGCGAACACTTGAAAAAATATCGCTGAGAATCACTCCATTTATTTGCATACTTTACATCTTTAATATACTTGATCGTTCCAACATTGGTTTTGCGCGGCTTACAATGGAAGGCGATCTGGGGATTTCAAAGACGACTTTCGATACCGCATACGGTCTTTTTTATGTCGGATATTTATTTTTTGAGGTCCCCTCTAACCTCTTTTTGCGAAAAATTGGGGCGCGAATTTGGATCTCCCGAATCATGATTACCTGGGGATTATGTTCCGTCCTTACCATGTTCGTTCAAACGGAAACCCACCTCAATCTGGTCCGAATCCTTCTAGGTGTTGCAGAAGCCGGTTTTTTTCCGGGAATTATTCTCTACCTGACTTACTGGTTTCCCGCAAGGGAACGCGCGAGAGTCGTGGCTTTCTTCATGATGGCTATTGCCTTTGCCAATGTTTTTGGAAACCCGGCATCCGGGTTAATTGTCCAGTATTTGGATGAAGTGGTCGGCCTACATGGATGGCAGTGGCTATTCCTTTTGGAGGGGCTACCGTCAATCCTCCTGGGCTTGACCGTACTTTGGTTTTTGCCCAATGGTCCCAAAGACGCTCCATGGCTTAAAACCGATGAAATGAATTGGATCACCAACAAACTCGATTCCGAAGCCCAGGCCAGGACGAAAAACAAGGGATCTGACAACCTTTTGGCAATGTTTGATCCCAGGGTCCTCCTTTTGACATGCCTTTATTTCACTGTGGCTGTGGGAACCAATGCTACCGGCGCATATCTACCCACCCTTGTCCAGATCCATTTCCCCTGGAAACCCTTTGAAGTGGGCTTGTTGTCCGCTTTGCCTCACATTTGCTCCGTAATCCTCATGATAACCCTATCACGAATTTCCGACAAAACAGGGAGTAGAAGTCTATTTGTTTCATTTGGCGCAGCTATGGGTGCGATCGGATGGTTTATTGCATGGCAAGCCTCTGATCGGTGGCTTGCTTTAACGGGCCTTTGCTTGGCCCAAGCGGGAATGATGTCCATGCTTCCGGTTTTCTGGACACTCCCCAGTTCGTTTTTGGGCGGGGCAGCAGCCGCCGGAGGGATTGCGTTTATTAACTCGGTGGCCAACATAGGCGGCTTCTTTGGCGCGACAATTTTGGGAAAATATGGTTTGGGTGCATTGTCCCTGATCATGGGAATTGGGGTAGTTCTGGCCGTAATTGTTGGCCAGTTTGTGGAAACAAAAAAATCGAACTCACAAGGAGCCTGAGTTGAGTCCCAGCATTTTTGACCTCAGCGGCAAAGTGGCAATGGTTTCCGGCGCATCAAGCGGAATGGGCCGGGCTGCATCATTGGCTTTGGCCGACCATGGAGCCAACCTCTTCCTTGTTGATTTGGATGAGGAAGGGTTAAGGCAAACAAAATCCGATGCTGAGAGAACAGGGGCACGAGTATTTGCACAAACCTCCGATATTTCGGATCCTGTTAAGATCGCTCAAATTTTTACCAACCTCGACCATGAATTTGGAAAACTCGATTTTTTGGCAAATGTTGCCGGAGAGGGACTCCTTGCCAAACCGGAAGACCTCACTCAGGAACAATTACACAGAGTTTTCCAAAACCTGGTTTTCGGTCGTTTTGCGATGTGCCAGGAAGCCGGAAAGCGAATGCTTGCCCAATATGGTGGATCGATTGTCAATATTGGATCACTTGCAAGCACGACCGCTTTGGGTCGGGGGCACATTGCCTACAGCATGGCAATGGGTGCGGTAGTTCAAATGACCCGAGAGCTAAGCACGGAGTGGGCGGGGCGCGGTGTTCGAGTAAACGCAATACTTCCCGCGCAGGTAATGAACCCATCCCTGGAAAAGCGGATCGCAGTGGATCCCGCCATGGAACAAAAATGGCTTTCCGGAATACCCCGGGGAAGACTGGGAAAGCCAACGGACATTCAGGGCTTGATGGTTTTGCTGGCCTCGGATGCTTCTACATGGATCACAGGGGCCCTAATCCCCATGGACGGTGGCAATCTGGCAATGAACGCCGGTGGAACCATCGGTTCCTGATCCTGATTCCAAACATTTTGCTTTTCAATCGAGAATGAAGATGGCACTTGATCAAAATACCCTTTGCGAACTCCTTGGCACCATGCTTAAAATCCGCCTAACCGAAGAGGAACTGGCGCGGTGCCATCAACGCGGACTGATCCATGGCGCTTGTCATACCTATGTCGGCCAGGAAGCCATTGCTGCTGGGGTTTGCGCCCACCTTGAACCCAAAGATAGCGTCTTTAGTACCCATCGGGGACATGGTCACGCCCTGGCCAAGGGGTTACACCCAAGCGAATTAATGGCCGAGCTTTTCGGGAGATCAACGGGCTGTTCCCGGGGGCGCGGTGGAAGCATGCACATTTTTTCCCCTGAGATCGGGATGATGGGAACTAGCGGCATCGTTGGTCCCTGCATCCTTCAGGCTTGTGGAGGTGGATACAGTTCCAAAATCCTGAAAAATCAATCCGTGGGGGTCGCCTTTTTTGGGGACGGTGCCGTGAACAATGGAGCTTTCCATGAAGGCCTGAACATGGCCTCAATTTGGAAACTCCCGGTACTTTTTATTTGCGAAAATAATCAATTCGCAACAGAAGTTCCATTTTCTTATTCCAGTGGAATCCCGGATGTGGGTCGACGCGCCGCCAATTATGGAATGTTTGGCGTGGAGGTGGATGGAAACGATGCGCTTGCGGTACATCAAGCAGCCAAGGAGGCTATCACACGGGCCCGATCCGGCCATGGACCAACATTAATCGAATGCAAAACCTATAGAACACGCGCTCATGCGGAGGGCATGGGCGATTTCACATATCGTACGCGTGATGACGTTGAAGAGTGGAAAAAGCGCTGTCCGATCGAAATCTTAAAGCACAGAATGGTATCCGAATTTGGAATAAATCCCGAGTTAATCCATTCCATTGAGGAGAAGATTTCCAATCTGGTTTCCGAGGCGAGGTCTTTTGCGGAATCGAGCCCCAGACCTGATCCTCTTTCAGCAACTGATCATGTCTATTCTACAAATGTTTCCAAAGCCATGGAACAATCCGCCCAACCCGGAGAAAGGCAAATTACTTTCGCCCAAGCAACCCTTGAGGCCCTTACCGAAGAGATGGAGTCCAATCCCAAAATCTTTGTAATGGGTGAGGGTATAGGAAAACGGGGCGGTAACTTCCGGACCACCGCCGGGCTTTACGAAAAGCACGGACCAGACCGCCTTTGTGATACTCCTATTTGCGAGAGAGGTTTTGTAGGATTGGCGTGTGGTGCAGCAATGACCGGAACGCACCCCGTAATCGATTTCATGTTCGCGGACTTTGTACTCGATTCGGTTGGTGAAATAGTCAACCAAATAGCCAAGATCCAGTATATGTCGAGCGGCCGTCTCAAAATGCCGGTTCTGCTTCGTGGCTGTATTGGTATCGGCCACTCTGCTGCCACCCACCATTCCGGGAGCTATTACGGAATGTATGCGCAGGTTCCGGGCCTGATTGTGGCAGTTCCGTCTTCTGCCCGCGACGCAAAAGGCTTGATGAAAACCGCACTTCAGGGAACCGATCCGGTCCTCTTTTTAGAACACCGGGAAATCCTTCAGACGAAAGGCCCCGTTCCCGAAGGGGAATTTACCATAACTTTTGGCAAAGCGGCAGTTGCGCGAATTGGCAAGGATCTTACCATTGTGGCTTTGGCCAGAATGGTTCATTTGGCATTAAAAGTCGCGGAAGATTTGGCGTTAAAAGGCATTTCCCTGGAAATCATCGACCCGCGCACCGTCCTTCCCCTGGACACCCAAACCATTTTGGACTCAGTGAAAAAAACCGGGAGATTGTTGGTGGTGGACGAGGCCCCGGCATCTTGTGGCTTTGCGGCCGAGGTTGCAGCAAGGATAAGCGATGAGGGCTTCAATTTTCTGGACGCCCCAATCAAAAGGCTTTGTGGGACTTTTGCCCCAACACCCTATAGCCCCGAGTTGGAAGCGGTGATGGTTCCCACAACCAAGGAAATCACGCAAGCAATTCACGACATCCTGGAGGAATGAACATGGCTTTTGAAATCCGTGTTCCCCGATTGGGTTGGTCCATGGAAGAGGGAACCTTTGCGGGATGGCTCAAAAAAGACGGGGAAATTGTTAAAACGGGGGAATCCTTGTTTTCCCTCGAAGGGGAAAAAGCCACCCAGGATATTGAATCCCTTGATTCGGGAGTCCTTCATATCCACCCGGAATCCCCTAAAAGTGGCAAACTGGTTAGCGTTGGAGCCCTCATTGGGGTTCTGGTCCCAATAGGGGAATCCCACTCCTGGGGAACCACCGATGCAAATCCCATCTTGCATGGCCCATTGGCATCAGGCCAGACAGTCGAGCCTTCTCATGGAATTGATGCGCCTGTCTCACCTTCAGTCCGGCGACTTGCCCTCCAAAAAGGGGTCGTACTGAGTGATATTCAGGGTACGGGAAAAGGTGGCAGAATCCTTGCCGAAGATTTGGACATAAAAGCTTCTAAAACTAGATCACTAACCAATTTATCCCAAAGTAAATTCGGAACTCCCCGGGCCAAAAAACTGGCAATGGATCTTGGGATTGATTGGCGGGGTGTTCCTGGGAGCGGCAAGGGAGGACGGGTTCGCGAGCGTGATTTAGCATCCCCCAAAGAAGGAGCAATTCGCGATTCGAGTAACAAATCCCAAAACGATTGGGTTAAACTGCCTCTCACTTCAACCAGAAAAAGGATTGCGGAAAGGCTTTTGTCGAGTCGGGAAACGACCATTCCTGTGACATTGACCACAAAAGCCGAAGCTACCCAATTGACCGCCCTTAGATCCCAATTCAAAAATACTGGTGGATTGGTTCCGGCATTTACTGATATCCTCGGAAAACTCGTGGCACTTTGCCTGGTCCGCCATCCCATTCTTGCAGGCCAATGGAAGGAAGATCACCTG
>CAMBMH010000150.1 GCA_945868575.1 Singulisphaera sp. GP187
TCATGGGGAGACTGACGAATTTGGTTACAATATTGCCCGTGATCCCGTTCACCTTCATGATTGGAACGCCACGATCCTTCACCTAATGGGGGTCGATCACAAACGACTTACCTTCCGCCATCAAGGCCGGGATTTCCGTTTGACCGATATTGCGGGTGAATTGGTTAAGCCAATCCTGGCCTAAGCTGGACCCGACCATTAGCTTTGGTCTATCATAGTTTTATGCGAGATTCGCACGCCCGGGTTTGGTTCAAATGAAGAAGGTGCTCACGGATGGGAATCAGCGACCATGCGACCACGCTTGGGGATTTCAAAGGGGAGGCCCGATTGTTTCCCCTTCCCAATTTGGTCCTTTTTCCCCATGTTGTCCAGCCGCTTCATATTTTTGAACCAAGATATCGTCAAATGATCCGGGATTGCCTCGATGATGACCGGGTTTTGGCAATGGCCCTTGTTGCTACCAGGCAAGGGTACGGTTTCTTCGGCGATCCACCGCTTCACCCTGTGATTTGCGTGGGGAAAGTCTTCAAGGAAGAGATTTTGCCTGATGGGCGCTTCAACCTTTTGCTGCATGGTGTTTCGCGGGGGCGAATCGTCGACGAGATGGATCCGCAGGGAAAACTTTACCGAACAGCTAAAGTGGAGATCCTTGAGGATATTCCTCCTGCTTCATTACAGACGGCCCTGGATTTGCGGAAGTCCCTTGCGCGCCAAATGACCCAATGGTTTGCGCCTCAACCTGCCGCAGTTGTGCAACTTCGCAAACTGATCAAAAGTGACTTAACTTTAGGAACACTTTGTGATGTGTTCAGTTTTGCACTACCTTTGGAAATTGAAATCAAGCAGGAATTGCTTGAATTGGTTGATGTTGAGGAGCGTGCCCGCCACCTCCTTGAAGAGATCCAAAAATTGGAACCACCCCCTTCGGATATTATCAAGCCAATGACGCGCCGAAAATTTCCGCCCGATTTCAGCTTGAACTAGACCAATCTTTCATTCTTTGCCGTTTGAGAATAACACAAATAAATCAGGCTCAATTCCTTTGGGGAGCTGAGCCTTATTTATTTAGTTCGGATCCAATCGTCAGTTTCGAACCCGAATTTTCTGAAGTGCAAAACGGGGAGCCAATGAGAGACTCACAAGAGCCAAAACCGCGGTGAATCCAACATCGGAAAGAATTGTCTTTACTAGGAAACCAAGGGCCATCGCGTAGTTTGCAAGCAGGCCCATAAAGTTATCTGCATATTTGATCTCGAAAGTGTAGATCGCCGATGGCTGAACCAAATAGCTGGCTCCACCAATCTGATCAGCAGGAACCCGGCTCATGAGCCAATTGTCAAAGTTGGTTACCACAAAGAAGAAGAGGGACCCGGTTACCAAAAGCGCAATGCGGCTTCCCCAGTTTCGGTTGGCTCCAACAATCCCAAGTAGTGAGTATGCAAACATGCAGACATAAACCGATGGAATGGCAGGATACCCAACGGTGAAACGAAGAACAGTATCAGTTATTGCCATTAGTGCCAATGGAATCAGGGAAAAAACCAATCGATTGCTTGCATAACCGCAATAAAAAGCCAATGCTCCGATTGGAGCAAGGTTTGGAATCGTCCAACCTGGCACAATCCTGTAGCAGAAGCTGTAAACCAAGGCGATCGCAAGAACGACCCAAAAGGTACGCTTGGTTTCAGAAGTCGGATTCATGGTTTTTGGCTCTCATCCTTGTTAAAAGTCATTTTTAGGGAGACACATCGGCAAACACAACCCCGCATGGAAACCTCACTCAGATTTCCGGAGTTTGGACAAAAAGGGTAAATCAGGCTATCCGCCCTCGCGTGTTCGGAATTCCAAACGCCATTGACGATTTTCATCGGCGGATTGGCACCAGAGTTCCAGGGTTCCCAAATCGGTTAATACCGACTTGAGGTGTACCGGAATCAATTCCTCGACTGGCCCTGATTCTGTTGGTTCCATGGGTAAGGTGGTTTCCAATGGGGGGAGCTCGTCAAGTTCCTCCGGCAGGGGGTCGAGCCACATTCCGGTTGTATCTTCCCGGCGTTGGTTCGTTGCAAAAAATCGGAATTCTGCGCGTTCTCCTACTAATAGCCCGAGTTCCAAACCAGGGACATCCGCCGAAGTTCCTTCTTCCATACCGTGGGGAACCACGCACAGGGCTTTGATTGGCGGAAGGGCCCCGGGAACAGCCGGGGATGGGATTTCGACACCCAAATAATAGGAACGGGCGGAGCCTCCCCTGATCCGAATCCCCTTACCACTTTTGGCAAGGCCCTGGGTCACAGCACCCCGGGCCACAGCAAGATCCAGATCACTGTGGGACAGAATTTTTACTGGGCCCAGGCATTGGGCTTCCCGCCATTGGTTGATTTGATTGGTAACCTGATTGGACACAGCCGGTGATTTAAGGACACCGCCGTTGAAAAGGATCGCGGATGGAAGTGTTCCCGTTTTGCCAAGTGGGGTTAATTTTTCGGTTAATAGCGGTGCGTTTCGTTTTACAAATTGGGCCATGTGTCGTGTCACGGCCGGATCGTGGGCATATGGCAAACCCATTTCCTGCAATCCAAAGGCTTTTGATCGTTGGACCGGGGTTTCAAGGTTTACAAGGGGGAAGAAGCCGTCCAGGAGCGTTTGCCGCACCTCCTCACGGCCAAGTTCCTCCTTAAGTGAGCCTGCCATGAGTCGACTTCCGCGTCCCAAAACACGCACCTCGAAAGATTCCTGGCTGGAATCCGCCAAGAGGGCTTCCTTGGCCTGACGGCATCCAGCAAGCAGCATAAGCATTTGAGAGGAATCGAGTTTATGCCCCTTTGCTTCAAATTTTTTGGCTGCCAAATGTGCAAGGGCCCAATCCATGTTGTCGCCACCCAATAGGATGTGGTCACCCACCGCGATTCGCTGAAGCTCGAGGTTGCCTTGGGATTGGCCCACCAAAATCAGCGTGAAATCCGTGGTTCCACCTCCGATATCGCAAACTAGAACGACCTCGCCTACCTCAACATCTTTGCGCCACAAGTCCCCACGACTTTGAATCCAGGCGTAAAAGGCACTTTGGGGTTCTTCAAAAAGCTGAACCTGGCCCAATCCAGCCCTGGTGGCCGCCTCGATGGTTAATTCCCGGGCTGCGGCATCAAAGCTTGCCGGAACGGTAAGAACGATTTCCTGGGAGGAAAGCGGATCTGCCGGGTGTTTCTGGTTCCAGGCGAGAAGTAATTCTTTCAAGTAGTTGGCGCAGGCATCTATGGGGGAAACCATCCGTGAACCAGCGGGAGCCTTCCAGGGGAGAATTGGGGACCGGCGGTCAACCCCGTGGTGGGATAGCCAACTTTTCGCGGAAACCACTTGGCGGGTGGGGACCTTTAGGCCTTGGGAGCGGGCCAATTCCCCCACAACAAAATCCCGGTCTTTCTGCCAAATTAGGTCGAGCGATCCAGCGGGAAATTCCCCCTCGGAACACAGATACATGAACGAGGGTAAAAGAGTTCTAGCTTCCACCTGGGATGGGTGTATAAGTTGGGCAATTTCAAGGTCCCTTACTTCGGGATGATCACCGGTGGTTGTATCGGAGAACGAAAGCGCGGTATTTGTGGTGCCAAGGTCGATGCCAACCACATACCTTGGGTGGGACGAACTGGTCAAATCAGGAGACCTCCACCTCGGCAGGGGCCAGAATCAAACCATCCTCACCCTGAGCCAGCGGGGGAATGGAGACCTTGTTCGCTTTCCAACCCCGATGCGTCAATTCGCCCCGATAAGGGGCCTGAGGAGGAACATTACCTGTTATGCGGTACTGCGAAGGGTGATAGCCCACGGAAACCTCAACCTGGGCCCCTTCCTTTTGATCAAGACATGGGCCGATTTCCAGATATTTTTTCAATGCAAGACGGGCCTTTGGTTGAATATCCCGAACGGCGGCGGCAATTGGCCCATCCTCAACTCCGGTAATATCTTCCATCAGAAAATCCACCAGGCTTGCATCCCTTTGCAAAAGCCCAAGAAGGCGAAGTTGGGGACCATGGTCTATCGGGGCTTCTTTTGGTTTTGGTTCTGCGCGAACAAATTCCTGGCCTGTGAGGGCTTTCCAATAGAGGGAAATGGCGGAAAAAATTCGGCCAATGGCCCCTTTTGAAAGGACCAACAAGACTGCAACTTTCAAGGCGATCAAAATTCCGAGTGCGATTCCGGCGCCTTTGAAATGATCAAGATTCAAATCCATGAAAACGACTCCTGTGCGTTGATTCTATCTTAAGAATTCTCTCACCCTTTGGGTTGTGGGGTGCCAGACAATTAGGAAACTGGCTTCGCCAGGAAACCTTGGGTTTTCGATGTCATCGTCCGAAGTTGGGAACAAATCCCTAGCAATAAAAGAAAAAGCTAGGAGATGGAGCCATGCGACCAACTGCGCTGATTCTTGGAGCGGGCCGAAAGCGGGTGGGCTATCATGTGGCTCTACACCTTGCGAAAAAGGATTATCGTCTTTTTTTGCACTACCGAAACGACCATTCCGAACGCAAAGAGATTGATGCCGAATTAACGGAATTAGGTGCCGAGCCAATCTGGCTCAAGTCAGATTTGTCAAAAGAGGATCAGGTTTCCCGCATGTTTGGGGAACTGGACGGACAAACGGATCAATTGGATGCGATGATTCATACGGCGGCGATTTGGAAACCGGTTCCATGGCGGCAAACCAAGGCTTCCGACATCGAGGAGCACTTTCGGGCCAACACATTGGGGGTTATTCTTCCGGCGCTTGAATCCGGGAAAAGAATGACCAACCAGAAATCGGGTGGTGTTATCACTCTTGTGGGAGATTGGGCGATAACCCGCCCTTATAAAAACTACCTGGCATATTTTGCATCCAAGGGTTCCATTCCCACAATAACCCGAGTTTTGGCAGTGGAACTGGGTTCGGAAAACCCCAATGTCCGGGTCAATTGTGTCGAGCCCGGACCGGTCATGTTGCCTGAGGATATGCCAACCCAGGAAAAAGAGGAGGCAATACAAGCCACATTGGTTCAAAGGGAAGGTTCACCGGAAAATGTCGCACAGGCGGTTTGGTCGCTAATGGAAAATTCGTTTGTCACCGGTGTTTGCCTCCCTGTGGATGGGGGAAGATCGATTTGGGCACGGGGAATTTGAACAAGTTTTTACCCGGAATGTTTGGAAATGACTAAAACCGACACCCAATGGTTGGAATTGGCCCAGGGCTACGGTTGGGCGCGACCCCTGACACCGTACCCCCATTGGCACTTCAACATTGATTGGGACAATCTGGATCAAAATATTCCTTTGAGGCGGGAAGTTTGGGAATTCTTTCGCGATCAGGGAAGGTTTGTCCCGCTGGATATTGCCTGGCACTTTGATACCCGTTTGCGGGTGATTCTTTCCAATGATGTCAGCCAGCAACTTTTTATCGCGGGATGCCTTGAACCCAACGAAATGGCGTTCATGGACCGATTCCTCAAACCTGGAATGCAGGTAATGGATATTGGCGCCAATGAAGGCTGCTACAGTGTCCTTTGCGGAGCCAAGGTAGGGGAGAAGGGAAAAGTTTGGGCCTTCGAGCCTTCTCCCAGGGAGTTTGCGGTCCTGAAGGCAAACGCAGACCAAAACCCCAACTTAAATATCTCCTGTTTTCCCGTTGCCATTGGAAACAAAAATGGCACGGAGAAACTTCGGATTGCCGAAGGGATCCATGCGGGACAAAATACCCTGGGTGAATTTTCCTACTCCATCACCGAACTCAACTTTGCAATCGTTTCCATAAGACGATTGGACGACTTGGTATTTGAGGCAAAAACGGATCGGATCGACTTGATTAAAATCGATGTGGAAGGGGCGGAAGGGTTGGTCCTTGAGGGGGCTAGGCGAACCCTGGAAACGTTTCGACCCATTGTCTTACTTGAGGTTTTGGAAAAGGGATTGGCTGCGCTAGGCTATACGCCCATAAGGTTAATCAACCAGTTTCGGGGCTTGGGATACCGGATTGCGGTATTTGACCCGGAAACAGGATTACCAATCGAATATCATGGAAACGGTCTGGGATTATGTGAAAATTTATTGGCTTTCCCGGAGGAAATTGGGGCCTCGCTGGGAATTTCCCGGTTAGAATAAATCGAAATGAGGAAACAATAATGAGTGATCAGGAACACGCCAGGCGTTTGGCTGAAATTCAACTCCCTTTTCTTATCACCGACACAGAGGAGCTGAAGAGAATTCAGCAATCCGAACCCAAAAACGAGGCTGCCATCCAGTGGGAAGCGCAATTGCCTGGACTTTTTGATGATTTGGTGCCACGGGGCCCAAGTCAGGACGATTCCTTAAACCAAGCGGCAACCATTTATTTTGGCGCCACAACGCTTCTCAGTCCGCTTATCGAAGAGGCTGCTGCCAAGCATCTTGCCAGGCGCAAGGAGAAAGAAAACGACATTGATTCAAAAATTACCGAGGTGTTTGGGAAACCCAACATACCGGAAGCCCAATAGGCTTTGTGATCCCTTTGTCATTTTTAAAATATATTTTAAAAATGGTACATTAGGTGTCTTAAAATTAATGACTGATTCAAAAACCAGATGCACAAAAGATATTAATGAGATACAAATGAAAATGAAATCAAATATCTATGCTATTAAGACAGCATCATTATTTTGCGCGTTTTTATTTTGCCATTGCTTACTCTTTGCTATTCCGGGCTATCTTGGCGCCGCACAAAATCTATCTTCGTCGGTAACCGCAAATTACACTGACTGGAAACATTCGAAACCACTGTTCATTCTGACAACTCCGGAAGGAGCGGACCTGCCCGCAACTGCCGTAGTAAAAGATTTTCCCCTTTTAGTCAGGCTTCACAAAGGAATATTTGATTTCAGGCAAGCCAAGAGCGATGGCGCAGATCTTCGTTTTTCCAATTCGAGGGGCGAACCATTGTCGTATCAGATCGAGCAATGGAATCCTGTTCTGGACAAGGCATCCATCTGGATACGCATCCCCGAGATTCATGGAAATTCCAGGCAGGAAATCAGAATGTATTGGGGAAATTCCAAAGCATTAAGTGAATCCAAGGGCTCTGCAGTTTTTCATTCTGAAAATGGATATGTGGCAGTTTTTCACATGAATGAAGGGACCAAGGAGGAAACCGGAAATCTGAATCCCCAGGATACTGGAACACTTGCAACCAGCGGAATGGTAGGAGGTGCACGTCATTTTTCTGGTGGTAAAGGCATTTTCTGTGGAGATAAAATCAAAGAATTTCCAAGCGGATCTAGCTCGAGTACCACGCAGGCCTGGTTTCGTTCGACGGTTTCCAACGCAAGGGTTTTTGGTTGGGGGAATGAAGCTCCGCAGGGAAAAGTAATCATGAATTACCGGAGTCCACCCCATGCCCGCATGGAGTGCTATTTTTCCGGGGCCGATGTGGCTGGAGAAACCCCAATCCCCAAGGGTGAATGGGTTCATGTACTTCACACCTATCAAAAAGGGGAGTCCAAACTCTATGTCAATGGAATCCTTGATGGAATTACCAAGACAGATTCTGCTCCCCTAAAAATCCTAACACCATCACGGATGTGGATTGGTGGATGGTACGATGTTTATGATTTTGAGGGGGATGTGGATGAAGTCCGTTTGTCGAATGTTGTCCGTTCCCCGGAGTGGGCAAAGCTTGAGTATGAGAACCAGAAAGTATTGCAGACCCTGGTTGGGCATCCTGTCCGCATGGGCGAATCCTTCGCAATTTTTCCGGAACAAGCGAATGTAAACGAGGGTGAGACCATCACATTTTCTGCCAATGCTAATGGGGCTAGGAAAATTTACTGGATCCTGAAACGGGGAGATAAGGAGGAAATCGTTGGCATAGATGATTTCCAATATACCTTTGCCACCGGACGCGTGGATGGAGACCAGAAATTCACCTTGAGAATAAAAGCGGTTTACCCCACGGAAATTAAAACTCGAGATATCCCAATTTTGATAAAGGAATACCTTCCCGAACCAATTTTCACCCTGAAGGCGCCTGCCAAATGGAATGGCCGCGATGAGATTGAGGTGGAAACAATGGTTTCGAACCATGCCTATATGAGTTCAAAAGGTGTTGGAAAATTGGATTATCAATGGGCTACTTCGGGTTTGGCAATAATCCGGGAAATTTCGCCAGGCAAGCTAATTTTGAAAAGGTCTCAGAATTCCGGGGATCTGTTCATTACTGCCTCAGTGGCAAATGGGGGTGCACCGGTGAACAAGATTATTCGAATTCCGGTAAGTGAGCCCGAAAAGGATCCTTGGGTTGCCCGAGTTCCATCAGGCGACGAAAAACCGGTAAATAACCAATTTTTTGCTCGGGGAGGGGATGATAAAGGGATCTTATATTACAAAGGAAAGCTCTCTAAAAATGCAGACCAAGTTTTCCTGAAACTCTACACCGATGGAGTATTGACGCAATCCGAAACCCAAAAGCCGGCAGCAGACGGGGCTTATTTTTTTGGTGTAAAGCTAAATGCTGGTTTGGTGAAATATAAGGTGGAATTTGGAACCCGAATCGGAAACAAGGAGTCGGTCCATGCAACGGCGGACAACCTTGTGTGCGGGGATGCTTACTTGATTGAAGGGCAATCGAATGCTGTTTCCACCGACTGGGGAAATCAGGGAAACGAATTCTCGAGTGATTGGATTCGCAGTTTCGGTTCCATGAATGGAGATATAGCCAAAGCCTGGGGAAATGCTGTTCGAAGGAAAGGTGAAAACTGGGAAATCGGATACTGGGGGATGGACTTGGCCAGGCACCTTTTAGAGAGCCAGAAGGTGCCAATATGCATCATCAATGGGGCGGTTGGGGGAACCAGAATTGACCAGCATTTACCCAATCCAAATGACCGGACGGACAAAAATACCATTTATGGAAGGCATCTCAATCGAATCCGACATGCGGGATTGACTCACGGAATTCGTGGGGTTTTATGGCATCAGGGGGAAGCCGATCAAGGGGCTGATGGGCCTGATGGTGGTTACGGATGCGAGACTTATACAAAGTATTTTGAGGAAATGTCCGCGGCATGGAAAAAGGATATGCCGAATATTCAGCATTATTACCTTTTTCAGATTTGGCCGAACGCCTGTAGTCAGGGCGGTACCCGCCACAGTGACCAATTGCGGGAGTACCAACGCCTTTTACCCCGTCAATATTCCCGCATGAGTGTTATGTCGACTCTGGGAATCAAGCCTGAAGGCCCTTGTCACTACCCGGCGGCGGGTTACGAACGAATGGCCCAGCTAATCGCACCCCTGGTGGAGCAAGGGAACTATGGCAAGACTTTTAAAACACCTATATCGGCCCCTGACCTGAAGAAAGTGACGATTGCAAATGATCAGAAGGAAGAAATCCTTCTTGAGTTTGACCAACAAATGACCTGGGATGACAAGTCTTCCGACCAAATTTTCTTAAACGGAAATCCAGGAAAGGTAAAGTCCGGAAAAGCCTCTGGAAATACCATTAGGCTATTTTTGGCACCAGGAACTGATCCAAAAACGATTACCTACATCGT
>CAMBMH010000151.1 GCA_945868575.1 Singulisphaera sp. GP187
AGTTAGGTTATTTAGACTGAATCCGACAGCAACCATGACGGCAAAGGTGCCGACAACCGCAACAGGAACAGCAACCAACGGAATGATGGTGGATCGCCAATTTTGCAAGAAGAGCAATACCACAGCCGCGACAAGAATGACTGCGTCACGAAGGGTAACAAAGACTTCGTTGATCGATTCGCTGATGAAGGGCGTTGTGTCATAAGCTATGGCAAAATCGAGACCGGGTGGGAAACTCCCCCGAAGCTCTTCCATTTTTGTTCGAACCAATTGGGAGGTTTCGAGGGCATTGGTCCCGGGCAACTGAAAGATTGAAAGGGCAACAGATGGGTTGCCATCCAGTTTACACACCTGATCGTAACCAAGTGCACCAAGTTCGATGCGGGCCACATCGGAAAGAGAAGTGATCCTTCCATCCGAATCGGATTTGAGGATCATCTTACCAAACTGTTCCGGATCGGATAATCTCCCAAGCGTCGTCATCGTGTATTGGAAAACCTGACGGCTCTCCACAGGGGGCTGCCCAATTTGCCCGGCAGCAACCTGAATGTTTTGCTGTTCGACAGCCCGAACCACATCCGATGCGGTCAGGTTTCGTACCGACATCTTTTCCGGGTCGAGCCAAATGCGCATGCTATAGTCACGCTGCCCCAAAAGGGTGATGTCACCCACCCCTTTCAAACGGGACAATTCATCCCGGAGCTGAATCGTGGCATAATTGCTTAAGTACAAATTATCCCGGCTGCTATCGGGCGAAAACAGGTTGATAATCATAAGCACACTGGGAGCTTTTTTCTTGACCGTCACGCCACGCCGCTTGACAAGTTCAGGCAAAACAGGCAAAGCCAGGTTCACACGGTTCTGCACAAGTACCTGTGCCAAATTCAGATCCGCCCCGGACTTAAATGTCACGGTGAGGGTATAGGTCCCATCATTGGCGCTTTGGGAAGACATGTAAAGCATATCCTCCACGCCGTTTATCTGTTGTTCCAATGGAGCGGCGACCGTATCGGAAACGACCTGGGCATTGGCTCCGGGAAACACCGCGAAAACCTCTACGGTTGGCGGAGCAATATCGGGATATTGGGCCATTGGTAACTGAAATACGGCAATCGCACCCCCCAAAGTGATCACAATGGAGAGCACCCCGGCAAAGATCGGGCGATCAATAAAAAACCTGGAAAACATCGGATTATCCTTTGGGTTTCTTTTGATCGACGACTGGATGGTCGTTGGGAGGAGGAGGAAGTTTCTTCAGGTAGGTCCGGCTCACCAAGGTGGTCAAGGCGCCTACCCTACCCTTCACCCATTCGGCAGGAGGATTGCCAAACATCCAGGTTTTCAAACGGTTTAAAGGGCCAGCCAAGGCAAAATCCACGGCAATTCCCATCCGGTCGATAACCATAAAAAAAACAGGCGTCAGGAAGATACCAAAAAGTGTCACACCCAGCATTCCGCTAAACACGGCGGTTCCAAGAGCACGGCGCATTTCCTTCCCCGCTCCTTCGGCGATTACAAGGGGAACCACCCCAAGAATAAACGCGAAAGAAGTCATCAGGATCGGGCGAAGCCGTAAACGACAAGCCTGGATGGTGGCATCAAAGCGCGAGACGCCGGATTCCCGCTTTCCCTTCGCAAATTCAACAATAAGGATCGCGTTTTTGCTTGCTAATCCCACCAAAACAATGAAACCAACCTGGGTAAAAATATTGATGTCCATTTTGGCATACGCAACCCCTGCGAGGGAACTTAGAACGCACATAGGAACGACCAAAAGCACCGCCATGGGCAATGTCCAGCTTTCGTAAAGCGCTGCAAGCACCAAAAAGACAAAAACCACAGACAGGGCCAACATCCACAGACCGGTACTACCCGAGATTTGTTGTAAATAGTTGATCTCTGTCCAATCAAAAGACATAACTCCCGGAAGAAGTTCCCTACCTGCCAATTTTTCCACGATGGCCATACCCTCGCCTGTGCTAACCCCAGGTTTCAGGTTGCCGGTAATCGAAGCGGCTGGGTACATGTTGTACCGGGTAAGCGACTGGACACCATTTTCTTCACGAATAGTGGCAATAGCACCCAGAGGAACCATCTGCCCCTCATGGTTTCGCACTTTCAATCGTTTGACATCCTCGATTTGGTTGCGAAAACGCGCATCCGCCTGAACCACGACCTGCCATGTCCGGCCAAACCGATTAAAATCATTAACGTAACGCGATCCTAAATAGACCTGAAGTGTAGCAAATACCTCGCCCAAAGACAGACCATGTTTCAGGCATTCTTCGCGATTGACATCAATGAACAATTGCGGAGCGTTGGCGCGAAACGCCGTGGAAAGACCCGTGAGTCCGGGTTGCTGGTTCCCTTTTTCCACAAGGTTTTCCGTTTGCCCTTGAAGCATCCTTGGTCCGACATCCCCACGATCCTTGACCATCAATTTAAAACCACCCGCCCGGCCCAACCCGGAAACAGCCGGTGGCCCAAAAACCATGCACATAGCCTCCGGGATTTCCGTGGTAAATTTTCGGCGCAAGGTTGCCGCGATTTCATCCCCTGAAAGCCCTGGTCCGATCCGGTCATGAAAAGGATCGAGAATGATAAACATCGAACCAAAATTCGAACCATAAGCGCTTAGTACAAAGGAATTTCCTGAAACACTATTGGTATAGCGGATCCCTGGAGTACTCAATGCAAGCTTTTCCATTTTGGCAATAACCGCATCCGTACGGGACGATGCGGCGGCGTCAGGCAATTGAACCGAGGCGATCAAATACCCCTTGTCCTGGGAAGGAATAAAACCTGTTGGAAGTTGTAAATAGCTCCAATAAGTCAAACCCAGTAAACCACAATAGACCACCAGCACGATAACCGACAATCGAAGAAACCATCCCACCAAACCGATATACCCTGCCGTGGAAACCCGGAATGCCCAATTGAACAACCGAAAAAACCAACCAAAACAAAAGTCGATCAACCATTGTAGGGGATCGCGCTTTGCGCCTTTGGGCCTCAAAAGGATTGCCGCAAGTGCAGGACTCAGGGTTAAGGAATTAAATGTGGATATCAGGGTAGATATTGCAATGGTCAAAGCGAACTGCCTGAAAAACTGCCCAATAATTCCAGAGATAAAAGCACATGGGACAAACACGGCGGTAAGGACCAATCCCACGGCAATTACAGGTCCGGAAACCTCTTTCATGGCCTGGATCGTCGCGTCCCGTGGATTTAGTCCCAGCTCGATCTGATGTTCGACGGCCTCGACCACAACAATCGCATCATCCACCACAATCCCCACCGCAAGGACTAATCCAAAAAGGGTAAGGTTGTTAAGTGTGAAGCCGACCGCCGCCATGACCGCAAAGGTACCCACAATTGCTACAGGAACCGCGATAAGGGGAATCAGGGCCGACCGCCAGTTTTGCAAAAAGGCAAGTACGACAAAAGCGACCAGAATGACCGAGTCCCGCAGCGACTTGAAAACCTCGTTGATCGATTCACGAATAAATGGAGTTGTGTCGTAACCGATTTGATAACGCATTCCTTCGGGAAATTCCGGTTGGAGCTCATCCATTTTTGCCCGAACCATATCCGCGGTTTCCAATGCGTTGGAATCTGGCAGCATAAATACCGCCAATCCAATGGTTGGATTCGAATTGAACCGGTTGTTGACATCTTCCCGTTTTGCTCCCAATTCAACCCTGGCAACATCTTTAATGTAAACAACAGATCCGTCATGATCGCTTTTGAGTGCGACATTTTCAAAATCTTCAATCGATTCCAGTCGTCCAAGCGAATTAAGCGTTACCTGGATTGGCTGGGTTTCGGAATTTGGCGGCTGGCCAATTTGCCCCATGGCAACGGGCATATTCTGCGCCCTGAGTGCATTCACCACATCGGAGGCGTTGAGACTGCGCGCGGCCAACTTTTCCGGATCGACCCATACCCGAAGGCTGTAATCACGCTGGCCAAACACGGTGACATCGCTAATTCCCGGTATTCGGGAAAGCTCATCCTTGAGCCGGAGCACGGAGTAGTTGCTTAGGTAAAGCTGGTCAAATTTTCCCGATGGGGAATTGATACTCACCGTCAAAAGAATGTCCGGTGATCGTTTGCGTGTGGTAACACCAGTCTGTTTGACCACATCGGGTAGCGAAGGCAATGCCAAATTTACCCGGTTCTGGACCAAAATCTGGGCAAGGTTTAGATTCTTGCCCAATTTAAAGGTGATTGTCAGGGTGTAGGACCCATCGCTTGTGCACTGCGAAGACATATAGAGCATGTCTTCCACGCCATTGACATACTGCTCGATGGGAGCTGCCACCGATTCCGCAACTACCTGCGCGCTGGCTCCTGGATAGTTGCAATCCACCTGAACAGTCGGTGGGGTGATTTGAGGATATTGGGCAACCGGCAAAGTAAACACGGAAATTCCACCCGCAAGGGTGATCAGAATGGAGATCACCATCGCGAAGATCGGTCGGTCGATAAAAAACCGCGCCAACATGAATCGGTTTACCTTTGGATTTGCTTTTTCGCGTGGTGCAAAAACTTCGCCCCGACTTCGCCACCTACTTTTGTTTGCCTGATTTATCCTGTGGAAATTCCTTTATTTGGATACCTTTTGGATTAGGTGCATAATTGGTTTGTCCCTTTGGAGTCTCGGAATCAACCATTTTTCCTTTCGGTGCATCAACAGATTTCTCATTGGTTGTTGCCAATTTTTCCTGCAATTTTCCCTCACCCTTGGCTGGCTCGGGCGTTTTGCCTCCTATTTCCTCCGACCATTTGGGAGCAACCTTGACCCCCGGGCGAACCCTTTGAAGCCCCGAAACAATTACCCGGTCATCCGGCCCAAGTCCCTCGGTGACTTCACGATTTCCGTTTTGCAAAACACCCTGTTTTACCCGGCGAGCAACAACTTCGTCCTTGTCGTTTAGAATGTAAACAAGCTTGTTCCCCTGATCGGTGCCCATGGCTTCCTCAGGCACCATCCAACCCTTGTGGGTAGGACCAACAGGCAATCGTATACGAACGAAAAGCCCGGGTGAAAGGATTTTGTTCGGGTTTTTCACCAGCGCCCTAACCCTAAGCGACCCGGTGCCGGGGTGGAGGGTATTGTCGACAAAATCGATCAACCCATCCATGGAGAAACCCTCCTCATCCGCGAGCCCAACATTCACATGGACATCCATTTCCCGTGCGGACTGGATTTTCCCCTCATTTACCAGGCGCCTCAAGCGAAGCAAAGTGCGCTCATCAATATCAAACGAGGCATAAATCGGATCGATGGAAACGATTGTTGCCAAGGGAGTATCATCTGCCTTGATGAGATTACCCGGGTCGACCAAACGCCTGCCTATGCGCCCGCTTTGGGGAGCCGTGACCCGGCAAAAGTTAAGGTTCAAATTGGCAAGCGCCAGTTCCGCGCGAGCTGCCTCCACCATTGCGGCCGCCTCGCTTCGGTCACCGGCAACTTTGTCGAACTCTTCCTGGGTGATGGTCTTTAGGGCGGTAAGTCTTTCGGCCCGGCGATATTCCGAGGTTAGTCGTTTGAGATGGGCATCGGCCTGGAGCATGATGGCGGTAGCTTTTTCCACCGTCGCTTTGTAAATGCGTGGATCGACCTCAGCGATGACCGCGCCTTCTTCTATATTTGCGCCATCCTTGAAGTGTACTTTTTCCAGATAACCCGTTACACGGGCCCGAACCTCCGCCATCCGAAATGCTTCGGTCCGGCCGGTGAAATCCTCATACTCTTGAATGTCTTGCTGGAACGGCTTACGGATCACGACTTCAGGCGGTTTCGTGGGGGCCAGCTCCGGTGCCTTCGGTTGGCACCCAACCATTTCCGAACAGGCAAACACGCCAATGCCGCCCATCAAAAAGCCGAAAGCAATACGCCGAAAAAAAAGAAGAGTGTTGGATTTGTTCAAAGACATGAGAGGTTCCCTGAGGGATAGGAGATACCCGGGAAGGAGGAAGCCGGCCAAACCATGGCTACAAGGTTTCGTAACTGACCGGTCAGTTATTTATTCTTAGTAACCGTGGGGCTCTCTTGTCCAAGACAAATGATTAATTCGGAGTGTAACCAAAAGGTTTCCCGACCGTCGATAGGCGCAGGCTTCCAAGGGAATTGGAATGGGAACCAAAATTACCCGAGACGCATTTGGGCAAAATCGGGGCATCCAGGCAATCCACCTTCGTAAAACAGCCCAGATACCACAAATAGTGGAGCCATTAAATGAAACGCGGAATGCACCTGAGGGAAACCCGCCATGGCCACAATAACGGACAAGCAAATCGCTCCGCTTTTGAAACTTTTGAAAGATGCTCAAACCCGGGAGGCATCAGATATTCACCTTTTTCCCGATTCGCCTGCCATGTTGCGACTTCATGGCGACCTGATCGAATTGGAAAATTACCCTATCGGCCTGGATGACCTTCCGGCATTTCTTGAAGCGGTTGCCCCTCCTGGAAGCACCCAAAGGCTGGCAACCGAGAAGAACCTCGACTTTGCCTTTCGTGTGGAACTCGAAGGCGTCCCAAGCCGATTCCGCGCCAATTTTTTTTATGCGGGTGGCAAAGTGGGTGCCTGTTTAAGGATCATCCCAGGAAAAATCCCATCACTTGAGTGGGCTGGTTTCCCGATACACCTTGCGGAAAGGCTCGCCGAGCCCAGGGACGGTCTCATCATCCTTACCGGGGCAACCGGCTCGGGAAAATCGACCTCCCTTGCCATGGTTGTCAACCTTCTCAATCAGGGGGGAGGCTACCGGATCATTACCGTCGAAGAACCGGTCGAATATGTATTTCCCAAAGCGCCCAATTCGGTTATTACCCAACGGGAAGTGGGCACGGATGTCCTCCACTTTGCCGATGGTCTGAAATATGGGCTGCGCCAGGATCCCGATGTCATCCTGGTGGGTGAGGTTCGCGACAGGGAAACCGCCCAGATGGCCCTTAGTGCCGCTGAAACCGGCCATCTGGTATTCACAACCCTTCACACAAGGGATGCCAAGGGCGCTATTAGCCGTTTTGCCGATCTTTTTCCTCTGGATATGCAAAAGGATGTGCGTACCCAATTGGCCATGAGCCTGCGCGCGATTGTCGCCCAAAGACTTTTAAGCGATCCTGTTAAAGGCGCAAAGCGTCACCTGGCCCTCGAGGTCCTTTGGAACACCAACCCGATCGCCTCCGGAATCCGCCAGGGTAAACTCGAAAGCCTGGACAATTACCTCCTCACCGGTCGCGACGAAGGGCAAATCAGTTTTGATGAGTCGATTCGCC
This sequence comes from Singulisphaera sp. GP187, assembly GCA_945868575.1. Lineage (GTDB taxonomy): Bacteria > Planctomycetota > Planctomycetia > Gemmatales > Gemmataceae > SYLG01. The sequence continues at coordinate 7,291 of CAMBMH010000151.1, forward strand.
AACTGCTTCGCGCGGGCAAAATCACCAGGCAAACAGCTCTCGCCAACATCCGGGAACCATCGATGCTTTAGGGATCAATCCCTTTCCCGGGAGTGGATGGGGACAAACTGGCTTCTAAACAACGCAGTTTTGCTTTAAAAGGTATAAGGCATAGGGACAAAAGTCCCCTAACCCGCTGAAACCACCCCGACAACCCGCACAACCCGAAAAAGCCACGGAAATACCGCGCCTTTCCCTGAGACTCCGACTTTTGCCACTCAAGTTTTGAGCTCATACTTGGTGGCAACGGGAGAATGATACCATGGGACAGCGTCGGAATTTGCAGGGTTTGAGAATGTTGGTAACCGGGGCATCCCAGGGGATCGGCCGGTCGCTAGTGATCGAAGGGCTCAAAGCAGGCATGGATGTGATTGCCGTCGCGCGCAAACAGGACCTCCTCGATGAATTGGTCAAGGATACGACCGCCAAGGGATCATCATCGGGTCGGCTGATAACCGTAGCAGGGGATGTAACCGATCCGGTTGGCCGCGAAAAAATGTTGGAAACCGCGAAAACGCAACTTGGCGGTTTGGACATCCTTGTCAACAATGCCGGAATCGGCGCGACAGGTCACTTCGCGGAAGAGGACAATACGGTCCTCCGAAAAATCTTTGAAGTGAATGTTTTCGGACTCACAGAAACAACGCGCGTCTTTTTGCCCATAATCAAGGCGGGAAAAACTCCTGCAATAGTAAATATATCTTCCATTGCTGGACTGAGAGGCATTCCCGCCCGTGCCGCCTACTCCTCCAGCAAGTTTGCCGTGGAAGGATTCTCCGAAGCCCTCCGGGCAGAACTGTTCAAGGACAAGGTGGATGTTCTGGTTGTGTGCCCGGGGCTGACCCAAACCAACTTCAGCCAAAATATGCTCGAACGCAAGGCAAAAATCCAGATGGACCACAAGCGGGGCATGACCGCTGATGAAGTAGCCTTGGAAACCCTTGAATCCATGCGCCGTGGCCGTGAGCGGGTACTGCTCACCCGGGATGCAAAACGGATCTCTTTTATCACCAAATTCTTCCCTCGTATCGCGGACCGGATTGCCAAGCGAAAAGTGGCTGGTCTCTTCAAGGAAGAAATGATAGACACGAAAAAAGGAATTTACCCATCATTCCTGGGATAATTGACAAACCAACTCTTTTGAATTCACCCCTTTGGGCCGCAGGAAAAAAAATCCTTGCGGCCCTTTCCATTGAAAAACAATCAGTCGGAAAAATCACCAGAAACATCTTCATTCGGGTGTTCGAGCCATTGACTGATATGATTTCGAAACGCGTTGCGAAGGCCTGTTGTGATACGACCGGGTTGCCCATGGCCTACGGTTTTGCCATCAATCGAAATAATTGGAATGATCTCAGCGGTGGTTCCCCCAAGAAACATTTCATCAAAACCCATCAGGTCCCTTAGGGGAATGGCATGGGCACGGATCGGTTGGCCGATCTTTTCACAAAGCTCAAATATAAGGTCCCTGGTGATACTGGGCAGGATTCTCGGCCCGGCCGGGTGGGTCCAGATGATGTTGTCCTTCACAGCGAAAAAGGATGTGTGGGTCATCTCGGTGACGGTACCATCCTCCCTGTGAAGGATGGCCTCAAATGCCCCAGTGTCCTTGGCCGCCTGTAACGCCAGAACATTTCCCAAAAGGTTGGTGGTTTTGATGTCGCAGCGACCCCAGCGAATGTCCGGCTGAAGCGACACCGCAACTCCAGTCTCCCGAAGGGGAGCTGACTTGTCCTCAAATTCGGCTACATAAAAAAATTCAAAAGGTTTGATACCAGCCGGAAATGGGTGGGCGCGTGGAGCCACACCACGACTGATCTGGATGTAGACAATCGCCTCCTCAAAGCCCCCTTGCCGAATCAGGGCTTGAACCTCTTTTTCCAATTGGGAAACATTCACCCCCTCAATGCGTATCGCCGCCAGGCTTCGTTCCAGTCGCCGAAAGTGTCCGGCCGCCAGATACATCCGACCACGGTAAACCCTAAGGACCTCATAAACCGCATCGGCAAAGAGAAATCCCCTGTCGAGAGCCGGCACCATTGCCTCAACCAAAGGAACAATTTTCCCCTGAACCGAAGCAAGCGCTTCACGAACTGCGTTTTTTGACATGGATCGGCTCTTGGGTGGGTTCCTGAACCCCATTTTGGGTCCCGTCACCAAACACGGGAAGGGTAATGGTAAAGCAAGTTCCACGGGTCGGTTCCGAATCTACCCCGATGG
>CAMBMH010000152.1 GCA_945868575.1 Singulisphaera sp. GP187
TGGAACATTCAGGTCGTTCTAGCCCTTCCGGCCAATAAGCCCAAATTCCTTGATTGGATGGATTTTGACCTGCTACGCCAATTGCCTGGTCTATTTCATCCTTTCCCCCTTATTTTTTTTACAATGAATGTAAATGGGGCCCTCCCGCTTTTATCGATACCCAGCCCTTTGCAAAGGATTGTTTATGAACGACCTCCCTCCATGCCCCAAATGCAAATCCGAGTACACCTACGAAAACGGAACAATGTATGTGTGCACTGAGTGCGGCCATGAATGGAGTAGCACACCCGTTGTGGCTGTTGAGGAAAAGCGGGTTTGGAAAGACGCCTTTGGCAATGAACTGAAAGATGGTGACTCGGTTATGGTGATCAAGGACCTTAAAGTAAAGGGGTCCTCCGGTTCAGTTAAAGTGGGCACAAAGGTCAAAAACATTCGCCTGGTGGAAGGCGACCACGATATCGATTGCAAAATCGATGGTTTTGGCTCGATGCAGTTGAAGTCCGAATTTGTCAAAAAGGCCTAAACCTGTTGTCAGGCAAGGCAGGTAAATGACACCAGATTTGTCAAAAAACCAGACATAAGTCCAATTTCATTTTGCACAACCATGCCTTTGTGATTTTTCCGTCTTTGCGGTGTGAATGCTGGGCCAACCTGAGGCGATTATATTCTGGACACAAAAGATGGTTCTTTTGGGAATCCGGATGAAGGATGGAACCCATGGAAGCGAAATCGTTTTTGGAGTTCCTTCGAGGTGTAATCGATGGGGATGCGAGTGCGGTTGCCAAACACCTGCTCGCAAAACCTGTCTTTGCCACCCTTGCCTCGCCAGTTGGGGCAACAAGGACAGAGTCAAAGTCTTTTTTCTTCGGATCTATTGGCCATTATCTTTATGAAGGCGACACCGCACTTCACTTGGCCGCGGCAGCCTTCAACTACCCAATCGCCAAAATTCTTGTTTCCCGGGGAGCCAATTGTCGGGCAAAAAATAGGCGGGGCGCCCAGCCAATTCATTATGCTGCGGACGCCAACCGATCGGATTTGACCGGACAAGGAGAAATGATTGAATACCTTGTTCAGGCGGGCGCGGACCCCAATGCCTTGGACAATTCCGGTGTGGCACCTTTGCACCGCGCGGTCCGAACTCGTTCCGAGGCAGCAGTCAACGCTCTACTAAAATGTGGAGCCAATCCAGGTCAACAAAATAAAGCCGGATCGACACCCCTTCATTTGGCGGTTCAACCCATAGGACGAGGCGGAAGTGGATCCGAGGAGGCAAGAAGACAACAAGTGGATATCATCAAGTTACTCATGGCTCATGGGGCCAAACCCACCGATCAGGACTTTCGTGGAACGGAGGTACTTACGGCCGCAAAGGGCCAATGGATTAAATCCTTGCTAAATGACCTATAGCAATTCACTACCTGTGCGGCCTGGCTTTCTTTGGTACGGGAAAGGTGCCGGGAATGGTGACCAAGGTCAATTACCAAACCTGAAGCGCAATCATCCTGGTTCATGGGCCCCTTTCCCTTCGATTGGTTTCACGGTAAAAGGGCAATAATTTCATACGCTCTTGATAGATAGCAAAAATGAAAACCCTGGACTTTCCGATACCGAAAAGTGTGCGCTCCCATGAAACTCAATCGCCTGATCCCGATGTTGCCAGTCAGGAGCATGGCCACCAGCGTCGAGTTTTATCAGAAACTCGGATTTTCTATTGAGAACAGGCGCGACGATTGGGGCTGGGCCATGCTCGCTTGTGAGGGTTGTCGATTGATGCTGGATCAATCGATCAATCAACACCCGAATTTACCCCGCCAATCGGTACTTTACCTCTACCCCGAAAATATTGCGGAGTATCACAGCCAGGTCCGAAAAAACGGACTGGAAGTGCCGGATCTCGAGGTAACTTTCTATGGGCTGACTGAATTTCGAATCAATGATCCCGATGGCAATCGGCTCTGGATTGGTGAGGACACTTCCAAAGAGTGATTTCGTCGCTTGGATTTTGGTTTTTATCGGGTTAATTTGATTTTTTAGAACTTCAATGGAACACTTTATAAAAGTCGCATCAGTCCTATTTTGCCAAGTCGAAGGATTATGGAAATAAAAAACAGATGACGGGAAGGTTTCCTTCCCGCCATCCAGCAAATGTTTTTAACAGAAGGGCCTGCCGATTAATAACGGTAGGTATCCGTCTTGAATGGGCCATCCTTGGACACATGAATGTATGCAGCCTGTTCCGAAGTAAGTTCGGTCAACTGCACATTCAGGGTCTTAAGTTGGAGGCGGGCGACATGCTCGTCCAACTTCTTGGGAAGAACATACACGCCAACGGGGTAGGTATCATTGTTCAGCCAAAGCTCGATTTGCGCAAGGACCTGGTTGGCAAATGAGGAGCTCATTACATAGGAAGGGTGACCGGTACCACAACCCAGGTTTACAAGACGACCCTTGGCGAGCAGGATGATCCGCTTTCCGCCTGGGAAAATCACATGGTCAACTTGCGGCTTGATCTCTTCCCAGCCGTAGTTTTCAATTGATGCGACATCGATTTCGTTGTCAAAGTGACCAATGTTGCAAACGATGGCCTGATTCTTCATCTTGACCATGTGTTCGTGGGTGATGACTTTGTAGTTGCCTGTCGCGGTCACGAAGATGTCCGCTTTGTCGGCGGCATATTCCATGGTCACAACGCGGTAGCCTTCCATTGCGGCCTGGAGGGCGCAAATGGGATCAACTTCGGTGACCCATACTTGAGCCGAGAGAGCGCGAAGGGCTTGGGCCGAACCCTTACCCACATCGCCGTATCCTGCAACGACGGCGATCTTGCCGGCAACCATAACATCGGTCGCACGCTTGATCCCATCAACAAGCGACTCACGGCAACCATAGAGGTTATCGAACTTGGACTTGGTCACAGAGTCGTTGACATTGATCGCGGGGAACTTGAGTTCGCTCCGCTTGTGCATCTGGTAAAGACGGTGAACGCCGGTGGTGGTCTCTTCGGTCACACCCTTTACAGCGGCCAATTTCTTGGAGTACCAACCTGGGTTCGATGCAACACGGGCTTTGATCGCCGCAAACAGAATACGCTCTTCTTCGCTGGAAGGCTTGTCCAGGACATGGATGTCCTGTTCAGCGCGGGCGCCGAGGTGAAGAAGCAGGGTCGCATCGCCACCATCATCCAGGATCATGTTGGTGTCGCCACCGTCGGCCCATTCGAAGATCCGGTGGGTGTAGTCCCAATATTCGACAAGGGATTCGCCTTTGTAGGCAAAAACAGGAATCCCTTCGGCCGCAATCGCGGCAGCGGCATGGTCCTGGGTGGAGAAAATATTACATGAGGCCCAGCGGATCTCCGCACCCAGAGCCTTGAGCGTCTCGATGAGGACGGCGGTCTGGATGGTCATGTGGAGAGAACCGGTAATGCGCGCGCCTTTGAGGGGCTGACGGGCGGCATATTCCTCGCGGATAGCCATAAGCCCCGGCATTTCCGTTTCAGCAATCGCAATTTCACGACGACCCCAAGGGGCAAGCGCGATATCGGCAACATGATAGTCGGTAAACTTGGCAGTTTTTGAAGCAACAGCGGTCACGTTCATAGTCTCCTAAACCAATGAACGGGCGCCGTTGCACAGTGATTTCCATCCCTTCGAGCCTGGCAGGTATGCCCATGCATACCGTCGCAGCGCCCCTCGATGAGCTGGTTAAAATTGTTGAACTTAAAGCAAGGCTCCGTTGGAGAACCAATTACTGAACATCATTATTAATAGGGAAGCTGGGGGGCCAAAGGCAAGAAAAAGCAAAGAGAAGCCCCAACAGGAAGGCCCACAGGCCACAAGGCCCTCACGACTGTGCCGATTTGGCAAAATAGTCTGCACCAACTCACTTTCATCGGTTTCGTTTATGATCCCACCAAAACGATAGGCACTAGAAGGTTTCGGCGGGCTCGATGGGGGGGTATCGGCAGCGGTTCCTTTGGCTGGTTACCTCATAAGTGATTTCACTGTTAAAAAATCCTTTTCTGGCCATCTGATTTCTCACCAAAACCGGCCCAATCAACGGAAACCCTTGATCGTCTCTTAGAACGCTACCCTTTGATACGCTTTTTTCAGAAGCCCCATTAAAAATTTTATTTCATGGGGAATTCATCATCATCAAGCCCCGGCTTCTGGCAGGAAAAATAAAATTCCATTCAACGAGAAGCATGGAACCGGACCCCTGATTTCCAATTCTCCTCAAACCGCACAACAATTGCCAATCGCCTAAGGAAACCCGCCATGTTGGCCCGCAAGATTCTTGGTCTAATTTTGGCAATTTTCCTTTCAATCGAATGCTTCGCCCAGAATGACCCGTTTCCCAATTATGGCGCCCCTGCGGGAAACGACTTTGCACGGGTCGTTCCTGGCGGAACAACGATTCTTCCCAACGGTCGTTTTCTTACTCCCCAGGGAGTAAGACTTTACACGGAGAGCGATCTTTGGAATGTGGTTTCCAGTCCGGATGGCAAATGGGTGGTGGGACTGTGCAAATCCGGAATGGTTGTGTATTCGGCAAATGACCTTGGACCTCGTGCCTTCTCGATTTTGATTCCTTGGAAAAAACCGGCCTTTTGTGCCGTCTTTACAAGAGATAGTTCCCGCCTGATCACATCCAGTGGCGATGCTGGCCATGGCATCCAGGTTTTTGAAACCAAAAGTTGGAATCAGCCTCCTGCGAAACGCCTGGATGTTCGGGAACAGAAACCCATTTTGACGATTCCAGTTCACAACGATGCCTACATCAATGACATCGCCGTGACCCGGGATGAAAAATTTGCCTATGGCGCGGATGTGGCCCGTCAGCGAATCGTGACCTTCGACCTGATTGGTAACAAAGTGGTCTCAGATATTCCTGTAGGAAGGGAACCCTTTTCCCTTGCGTTGTCCCCGGACGGCGCCAGGCTATTTGTCGCCAATATTGGAGTATTTGATTACTCTCTAATACAAACAGGTGAAGGCAACCCGCGTGGCATTTCGGTTCCCGCTTTTGGTTTTCCGTCCAAGGAAGCTGTTACAGGGGTGGATCTGGAAAAATCCAAAGTCCCCGGTTTGGGTGACCCCTCGGTTGTGGACGCCCACTCGGTTTGGATGATCGATGTTTCGGATCCTTCCAAGCCAAAAATTACCGAAAAAGTCAAAACCGGCATTCTGCTTCATGCGCCAGCGGATGGGGGCAAAGCAGTAGGGGGAAGTTCGCCCAATTCGCTTTGCACCTCGGGGGATACGCTTTTTGTTTCCAACGGGAACAATGACACCGTCCAATTTTTTAGCGCGCGAACCATGGAGCTTTTACGCACGGTAAAGCTTGCCCCACAACCGGCATTGTCCACCTTGCGCGGAGTGATTCCCTCGGCGATGGTGGCAACAAAGGATGGAAAAACGCTTTATGTTTGCGCTTCGGGACTCAATGCCGTTGCTGTAATGGATATCGAATCGGGCAAAGTCACAAACTGGATCCCGACTGGATGGTTTCCCAATTCTTGTCGATTGTCTTCGGATCAAAAGAAACTCTTCATCGGTACGCAAAAAGGCCTGGGTTTTGGCCCCCGCGGCTTCAAACATCAGCGCCCCAAGGTTGACGAAAGATTTGGTCTATCTGAAATGCCCGGAATGATTTGGGCTGTCGACCTGGAAACCGTGGGCGGGGGGACAGAAACCGTCGTACAAAATAATGGGATGTCGCCCAGGAAAAATCCAGTGCGCGTGTTTCCCCCTGACATCGAACATGTCGTGTTCATCACCAAGGAGAACCATACTTTTGATGGAATTTTCGGGGGACTCCCCGGATCGACAAGCGAAGGGGAATATGCAGAATTTGGAATCAATGGTTGGCTGAAAGAACAAAAAGCCAAAGGCAACAAGGATCGATTGGCCATCATGCCCAACCATGTTCGACTAGCCCGGCAATTTTCGATTTCGGATAACTTTTACATGGAACCGCAGGCCTCGGGAGATGGTCATCGTTGGCTTGTTGGTGTCTATCCCAGCTTTTGGACAACCCGTGTCTTTTACTCGGGCTGGGGTTTCAAACTTAGCGATAGCGCAAAGGGGCGGCTGGTCTCTTTTGGTTCCAATGGCTCACAAATTCCCGAGGATTACCTTGAAAACGGCTCGCTTTGGGAGCATCTTGCCCGGGGCGGGGTTCCGTTTCGTAATTATGGCGAAGGGTACGAGTTGCCCCATAATGATGAAGGAACACCCGAAACCCGTTCCGGGGCTTTTACCCTGGTCAACTATCCAATGCCAAAAGCCCTTTACGAAAACACCTGTTTTGCATTCCCCGCTTATAACACAAACATTCCCGATATCGCGAGGGTAGATTGGTTTGTCGAAGATTTGGAAAAGTACCGGACTAGCCACAAAGGAAAGTTGCCTAAATTCCTGAATATCGCGCTTTGCAACGACCATGGCGCCTCGGCCAATCCGGCAAAAGGATATCCTTACGTGGCTAGTTATATGGCAGATAATGATTTGGCGCTCGGACGGATCGTCGCGTACCTTTCCGCCCAACCAGAGTGGAAAAAGATGGCCATATTCGTCACGCAGGATGATTCGGGCGGCGATGACGATTCGATTGACCGGCATCGCTCGTTTGTTCTTTGCATAAGCCCCTGGGCCAAAAAGGGGTATGTTTCCCACGAACACACAAGCATCATGAGTATTATCAAATCGATTTACCGGATTTTCAAATTGGGCCCCAACAACCTCTTTGATGCGACCGCGACAGACCTTGCCGACATGTTTGATTCCAAGCCGGATTACACCCCCTACAAATATGTTCCTTCCGATCCGAAAGTCTTCAAACCGGAAGATACCTTTGATCCAACCGATCCAAAATTCGAGCGGCGGCGCAAGTCCGGTCCATCCATGAAACTGGATGATCCCGATTTTGTGGAATCGATCCGGAAAAAATAAATTTTGCACCTAATTGGGAGTTTGTTTGGTATGTATTATTGGTAAACGATGGCCAACTTGCGGCCAGCCTTTACCAAAATGGTCCGCGTGGGATTTGCCAAAGGATTTCCCGGTTACAATCGTTACATAATTTGCCTTTGTCGCATTCTCTGCAAAGGTATGTTATTCCCGAACAATCTTCTCAAATAAAAAAGATGATCCGCTGGAATCCAGGGTTTACTTTGCGGCATTGAGATATTTCCCAAACCAGGCAAGGTCCCATTCCATCTTGGCTTTCCGGTTGCTCATTTTGGTGAGCCCGTGGGGTTCCCCGGGATAGACCAAAAGTTCCGTTGGAACTTTCAGATTTTCTTTCAGGGCGCGGTAAAGCATTCGACTGTGCCCTGGAGGGCATCGTTCATCGCCTCCGCCCACATGAACGAGAGTCGGCGTTTTCACATTCCCTAGCTGATAGGTTGGGCTGGTCATTTTGTAGATTTCTGGCTGCTCCCAGGGGAGCCCTTTCTTGAACACGATTGGATAAGCGGGTTCGTCATTAAAGCCCCATTCGGCGACCGTGTCGACAATCCCCGCTCCGCTGCTGGCCGCCTTGAACTTGATCGGGGAATCCTTGAGGGTAATCAGGCAATTGGTGAGATACCCTCCATTGCTCCAGCCCATACACCCGACGCGATTTTCATCGGCGATTCCTTCCTTTACAAGGTGCTGAATTCCGGCAAGGATGTCTTTCACCTCGATATCGTTTTCCTTGCCGATCAGGTCGGTGATGAATTTGTCGCCGTAGCCTGTCGAGCCGCGATAATTGGGCAAGAGAACCGCATAACCCGCGGCCGCGAAATAAAGGCGACCATTATGCGGATCAAAACTCAGGTCCGCTTTTGTGCTGGTGGTTGGGCCACCATGAATGGCAACCACCAACGGAAGCTTTTCCCCTTTTTGATACCCATAAGGAAGCTCAAGCACCCCACCTACCTCGGTGCCATCCGGAGCTTTCCAGGTGATGTGCTTGACGCTTGGGACTTTCCAGTTCGCGGTATGGGGATTGGGGTCGAACAATTCCCGCTCGGGAAATTTGGCCCCCCCGGCTGGAAGTACAATTTTTCCAAAGGAGGTCGGGGACGATTCCAGGTGAGGGAAGAATTTGCCGCCAGGCAAGGAGGCTCCATTGATCACTTTTCCGGGAGAAATCTTGCTGACTATCGAGCCACTGAGTGCGTCGTGAAAAATGTAACCCGAATCACCGTTCTTTTCGCCAAGAAACAACAGTTCATCCTCAGCGACCCAATTCATCGAATTGCCCAAACCCCGACCATACCCGACAACCTGAATACCCCCTTTACGGTCGACAACTTTTGGATTCCACTCACTTCCATTGAGCGAAACCGTGATGACCTCCGCGGGAAAGGCATCGTGGACGGCTGTAAAGGCGAATCGTGTTCCAGCGGGATTCCAGCATAAATTTTCGAGCCAGGCATAAGGGCTATTTTTTGGATTTTTACGATAGGAATCTGTTGATGGAGAAGTGACTTTGCCACCTTCCCAAATATCAACGCGGCTTTCCCCCTCACTTCTTATGACCGAATCATCCAAAGCGCTGATCATGGCGATCCGGTTGCCATCGGTTGAGGTGGCGAAACTGCGGACATAACGCAATTCATCCACTACTTTTTCGCTTCTCCATGTAGACAAATTCAGCTTGTGGATCTCGCTCGCCTTGCGCACGCCATGCCCATATTCCAGTTTGGTTTTGGCGCGCAGACTTGCGAATTCGTCCTGCTCGGCGAATGTTTTATCCGTGCTGTAAAATACAGAGTGGGCCAACGGGGAATAATCGAAACCGGTCACGCCCCCCTCAACTTTTGTGATCGGTTGGGGTTGCAAACCCTCCAGATCGTTTGGCTGTTCAGGAAACATCCGCACGAGTTTCAACTTCCAGATCTGTGTTGTGCCATCGTATGGCGGTTTGGTTTCACCCGTTTTCTTGCGATTTCCCAGGAAATAGATCGATTCCCCATTGACCGACCAGCGGACCTGGTGGTCATTTGCCCGATCAAAAGTCAGCCTTTGCGCCGGACCTTTTCCATAATTGGGCACAATCCAAAGGTCACTTCTGCGATTGTCCTCCGCTTTGTCCCAAGTGGAGAGTGAATAGACGATATGCTTGCCATCCGGGGAAACGGTTGTTTCCATCACGGTGTTGAGACTGAAATAATCCTCGGGCGTGACAATATGCGTTCGTTCCTGGGCAGAGGCGGGAATCGCAACCAGGAAAAGCAGAATGAAATATCGCATGAGCAACTCCAAAGAGATTTACGCTTAAGGCTTACGAATTTTCTTACAACGCGTCCATGCCTAGCAGCCCATGCCGGACCTCAGGGCAGTTTTGATTCGTTCCTAAAGACGAAATGCAAGGGATTGCCCGGTGTCGAACAGATCCCTGGTTTTATTTTGGG
>CAMBMH010000153.1 GCA_945868575.1 Singulisphaera sp. GP187
GTTTCCCCCGCCTGTTGCCCAGTTGCGCTGGGTGGTTTGGCAAAGGATTTGATTGTTCAACATGAGCCGCGCATCGACATAGTAGCGTCGTCCGGGAACCAGGTTCCCGCTCCGGTAGACCATACTGTAATTGGAGGGGAAGCCCTGGAAATTCCGAAGGGCGGTGTCGGCGACCGGGACATCGGGAAGCCCATTGAGTCCCTCCTGGATCAGTTGGATCTGCATGACCGAACCAAACGGAACACTCAAGGGCCTATCCACCTGAAGCGTTCCGGAAATGATCCCCTGGCCCCAGCCGGGGTTGATCGGCGGGATCACCCCGATGGGTGGAGTCACAGGAACAGGGGCGCCAACAGGGATATCAAAGATGGAAAGATGGGTTGTGCGTTGAATATGAACCAGGGTGCGAACCATTCCGTTTGGTGTCACACGGAGGTTGCATTCATCACCCAGATCAAAAAGTTTGTTGTCGACATAGCCGACCTGGTACCCACCGACGGTGATGATCCGGTCGCCGGGCTGTAATCCCACGCGGGCGGCGGGGCTATTTGGGAAGACATAAGTGATTTCCACCCCCTGTGTCGAGATTGCGGACACGGACGCCCAACTGGACGCCTCCCGGGGGGCGGTAGCGTGAATCCTGATCGGAAACATATTTGCGATCCCTTTCTTGGCCCATCGCGAAAGGCGAAGTTCCGACAAGGGAGAGGGTCAAATAGAAAAAAGCCAAAAATATCCTGAGACCAGCGGAGCGTATCATGTTCATTTCCTGTTTTGATTTGTTGAAGTCGTTTGGAATTCGGCCGATCCATCACCGCAAAAGCGGTGACAAATCGAATTGGGATTACTTGATCGGGGAAAAACCGATTTTGTCGAAACCGGCGTGGACTTCCGCCAGGTCCAGCGGCCGAAAGTTGTCCTGGGTGACATGATTTTGGCCAGATTGGCTAAGGGCATAAGCCATCAGTTCCAATGCGGCCGGCTGCAGGGTTTTGTCTTTTTGACGGGGGGCCACCAGATACATGGTTTGCAAAAGTTGGGGGACGGGTTTGCCATCCGGTCCCACTAGGGTGAGGATTTTGACCTCCTGGGTGGCGATGCGCCGGGAACTGTATCCGAGGGCGGATGGATTTTTGGCGACCGCCTGGACCAGTTCGCGAAAGCTTGTGAATTCCCGCGTGGTGGATTCGGTCGCTTCTTTGGGATTTCCAAGCATCAAGCGAAGAGCCGCGCGAGTTCCCGAGGTTTTGTCCCGTCCAAAGAGGTTGATTGGTTTACCGGCCCATTCACCCGTCGCGCCAAGATCCCCCCAAACGGGACTTTTGGCTCCTTTGGAATTGTTGGATTCATTTGCCAAAAAAAGGTTGCGGGCATCGGAAATTTTGATCGAATCCAGCGGGTTGTCGGGGTTGGTCACCAGAACAATCTCGTAATGGCAAACCGCGATGGTGAGCAGGTCCGCGCCGATTTTTTCCGACAGTTTTTTGCTCTCGTCAACGGTGAGTGGACGGGAGAGGGCCGCAACCACATTTTTCCCCAGGGCAATTTCCCCAAAAGCGGTCTACGAACCCTCGCAATCGAGGTCGAGTTTGAGTTTGGGGTGGTGTTTTTTCAGACCCTCCCCCCATTGGTCCAACAAGGTGGACATTGACCGGGAGCCGACGATTTTCAGATCCTCGGCGACCGGGTCGTGTGGCCTGTAGGCGTTGCCGGCCAGGTCCCGCTCCAGCGATGTTTGTCCAAAGATGGAACATGTCCCCCACAGCAAAGCGACAGGAACCAGAAAGGCGCGAAAAACATACATGTCAGACTTCCATCCATGAAGGAAAATTTTGGATCTTAAGAAATTATCAGAATCCCGGATTGCCATTCAAAGGGACCTGTTTGATTTGGGGCCAAATCGACTTTGTTTTCCGGAATGATTGTCCAAAAAACGAAGAGGATGGGGTCATTCTCAAAGGGCTTTGTTTAAAACGGATATTCGAACAGGCAAAAGTTGTCTTAATCCTCAAATTGCTTAGAAGATATGCGTTTGTGTTGGTCGAATCGGCCCCAGGATTTGTCAATGGCGGAGGGGCTTTGGCAAGCAAGGGCTTTGACAGTATTTTTGTGACAGGACGATCCGGATAACCCAAAGCCTTGGCGGCCAGGGACCTCATTCTTTTTTTGGATGTGATAAATTTGCTTTCCATGAATCCCACGAGACTCCAGAATGGTTCTGGTTGGGGAATTTCCATTCGAACAAATATTTTGGGAGATTACACCATGGATCTATTGTGGTTTGCACTGATTGGCTTGGCTGCAGGTTGGCTTGCCGGCCAGATCATGAAATCTTCGGGTGGAATAATCACCGATATGATTGTCGGGGTGATTGGGGCCCTTTTGGGAGGCGCCCTGTTTGGAATGCTTGGGATCAGCGCGGGAGGCCTTATTGGGGCGCTGGTTACCGCGACGGTGGGAGCCGTAATCCTCCTCGGTATTCTCAGAGCCATTCGAAAGTAACCGATAATAAGTAGCCTGAACCTATAAAAAGGAATCCGGATTGTGTTAATGAATCTGCAATCCGGGTGGGTCTGGTGGATTTTCCAGATCAGCATTGTCCAGGTGGTAGGAATTAGGTTTCCCCCCGAAAACTCTTCTTCCAAAGCAAATATCCGAGTCCAAAAATAGCCAAAGTACCGAGGGGCCAAATCAGCCATCCGTAATCGGTCCCTTGAACTTCGGGAATTCCCCCAGTCACCTGATTCGCGGCCAATTTGATCCCGACAATCCTGGCTTCCATTTCCGCTTGGGTTCCCCCGTTATCGGCGAATGCCCGGACCACACGAATAGGCCGACTCGTAAATGGAATTCGGACAAGCTCCTTTTCCTGTTTTTTGTAATCATCCGCCACCAGGCAGATCACCACATCCTTTTCCCTTTTCAGTGTTAGTTTTCCACTTTCCCCGTTTCCTGGAAAAAATTGGGAATCAATCTCCTTTTTATCCCCATTTTCCTTGGCAATTGTCACCCAAAAACCATTTCCTCGCTTGGGAAAATTTCCCCTATGAAGCGATAGTTTGATATTGTCAGGTGGATCGGAGTCCACACCGATTCCTACCGAGGCCCCGTAGCCGGGACCCGGTTCGGGAAGATCCAAAATTTCAAAACCGGCGATTACTTCAAAGTCGCCTGCCATGGCGAAATAAGAATAAATTCCGGTTTGCTCCATTTTTCGTCCGGTTTCGGGAAGTTGAATCCGGACTCCACCCCAATCCTTCTGGATCGTTTTGAGAGGCTGGAAACCATATCTGGAAAAATGGGTCGTGAGAAGTTTGGGATTTGCAGCCAGGTCCAATGTTTTCCGGGTGGCGGATTTGTCTGGTGTGGTTTGACCCGAGGTCGAGCTCAAACCCACTCCGAAGCAAAGGAGCAGAAAAAGAGTTGCGCGGGTCATGGAAGATTCACCGGTTCGCTTCCATCGGGGGTCAGGAGTGCAGCAAAATTATCACCAGGGATGTTAAAGGGGATGAGCCGGACAGCTCCATCCCCAAAAAGGAAATATACACCGCCCAAGTGCGCAGAGCCCCAGTTTTCCTTGTGGGGAATCCCCGGTCGATCCGGGACCAGGCCTAAGCCTCCCCGGGAGGTGCCTTTCGATCCGCCAATAAAATAGGGCTCATCCCAGTACCAGTTGTTGGGTTTTTGGACCGTGGCGTCAAACGCTTTTTCCCCCACCAAAATGGTATTGGATGTGCCATCCAGCATTCGGGTCATCGAATGGCATTGGGGTCTGTTTTCAAACATTTCCTGACTCACAACGTAGTCGGTTTTGCCCCAGGCCCAACCTCCGGAGAAATATTTTCCATAGGCGTCTTCGGCGATCATTTTTGTCGGTTGGGTGTTTCTTCGCGATGGGCAAAGATAACCGGAAAATTGGCTTTCCCATGTGCGACTTGTGAATTCGTTATTTTGTTCGAGGTAGGGTAAAAGGCTAAAGGCCCAACTTCCCGTTTGGTCCTGGGGGCGGAATTTTGGATCGCCTACACCCCATTGGTAAAGAAGGTTTGGTGTTTTGTCGAAGGTTTCCGGGGTATAGTTGCCACCGTCGGCTTTTGGGATCTGCTGGACTCCATCCCATCCCCCGTTGCTGGGATAGACTCTTTGTTGGTCATGGAATGTTTGTAATGCCAAACCAATTTGTCTCAGCCTGTTCGAGCAGCTCATTCCATTTACGGTCGCCCGAACTTTTTGCACAGCGGGAATCAGCATTCCCACAAGGATCCCAATGATGGCGATGACTACCAAAAGCTCCATCAGGGTGAATCCGTTGCCCCGTTTGTTTCGTTCGTGAAGAAGTTCGGTTTGGAATATTTTCCTATTGGGGACCATTGAAGAGAATGGAAATCCCAAAGGAAGGGAGGGCCGATTGATTGGCAGTTTCGGAAATGGGTCAACCATAGATATCCTCCATCCCTAATATCATCCTTTTGTTTGGGATGCGATCGGTCATTTCGGTTTTTTAACCGGGTCAGGCGGGGAAGGGGGATTTTTGTCGGGACGCTGTTTGGGCGCCAAGGGATTTTTGGGAGGTTCAACCATAGCGGTTTTAGTTCCGGATTTGTTTCGCCAAATCAGAAAAACTGCCACGCCCAGGGCCGAAACCAGCCCCCCTCCAAGCACAAGGAATAGCCATTTCCTTGGGGAAGTTGGGGCAGGGGAATCAGCGGCAGGATCCAGCGTTGGGATACCGGAAGACGAACTGCGGATCGACTTTACCGGCTTGCCATTTTCCGTAATATTGGTTCCGGCGACAGAAATGTCGGAAATGAGCAAATCCAATTCCCCCGCATTGGTTCCACCCTGATCCGCGCTGATTCGAAATCGGACAGGGGTTGAGGCAATCGCCGGGCATTGGAAAAGTTTCATTTCCGGGTTTCCCTCACCTTCAGCGAGGAAGAACAATTGCCCACCATTTTTTCTAAGACAAAGGCGACCTTTGGTAGGGGCATATTGGAAAACCTGAGTGTCCCAATGCTGCCCGGCGCTTGAGGGGTTGTAGCGGGTGATGCTGATTCTCTGTCCATCCGTTCGGGATGCTCCTCGTCCAAAACTTATCGAACCCATTGGGCCATCCGTTTCCAGACCGATGGCAAAACTTACCGATCCATAGCCTCCCATTTGGGCCGGAACCAGTTTGTTGACATCAAAACGAACGGATATTTCAAAGTCCCCGTCCAGATCGTAAACCGAATCATGAAACCAGTAGCCGGGATAATTTTGTCCATTGGAGGCGGTTGTGACAGGCGGTTTAACCCGTATTCCCGAGCCCTCCAACTTGAACACCTGATTGGTGTCGTTGGATTTTTTCAGGTCCGTAAGCATTCTTTCGGTTTTTTTTCCATATTCCAAGCGGATGGGGTAAGATTCGGGATTAAAGGCTTTTGGTCTTGGTGTTTTCGGATCCTTTTCTTTCAGAATTCGATCACTTTTGATCGCGAAATCTGAAAGGAGGACATCCAGGGGCATAGGTACTGGTCCATTGCCTTGAAATCCGGTAATCCTCAATTTTGGTTCGGCATGACTGTCGTAAGGGAGTCGCACAAGCTCTTTGGGAGTTTCCCCGGGTTTTTCCGAGGCCAGGAAGATGATTTCAGATCCTTCCCGTCGTATTCCTATTTTTCCTTTGTCCGAATTTCTTGGAAAGGTAAAAACATTGTAATGAGCGCCTTTGGAGCCAGGTTCCATTCGGAGCACCTTGAATGTTTTCCCTTTGGCATCCACATTCAGATTGATACCGTATGTGCTGTTGGGGGAATTCTCCTGCACGGCGAGTTCCACATTGGATTCGTTTGGGGCCAATCCTTGCTTTGGTCCGATTTGTTTGACATCAAAATCGACGAAAACCTCAAAATTTCCTGCCAGAATAAAAACCGAATTGTTGATCCAGAAATTCTGGTTTCTTTTTACAAATGGTATGTTTGGTGGAGTGGGAGGCGTTTTGATCCGAATTCCGGTGCCCTCTCTGGTGAAAACCTTGTTTTTAGGTCCATCCGCAGGATTGAAACCATCGACCAGATTTTCCTGGCCGAAAGTAATCGAGGAAAAAATGGTTGTTAAAATGATGGCAAAAAGGAGACTTGCAAACCTTTTTTTGGTCATGTAACCATCTACCTTGGGAACAAAATCCAAAATTGGCATAAGCGCGGGTTTTCTATTCATGGGAAACTCCGATGGGGCCTGTGAACCCTGAGTCCATTGGATCCTTTTTTGGATTGAGAAAGGAATATAGTAAATCTCCAAACCAGATAAAAAGAATCCATTTGATTGGATGGGCGGGAAACTCGTAGCGCGAATAATAACTGATTGCGATATAGGGGAGAAAATAGAAAGGATAAGCCCAAAAAATGACCGTTTCTGTTGGGGATAGGCCTGACTGTACAAGTTTGGCCCCCATGAAACACCAGGCCAGGAAGGGTATTGTGTAGATCAGGTAACTGAAAAAGAACTCGAATGGGTGTTTTTGTTCAAGGAAATAATTGTCAGGTTGGTAAACAAGAGTCACCCCCAAAAATCGCTCGAAGACCCTTTTCAAATAATTTAGCGGATCCTTATATAGGGCCTCAAGGAAGAGGTTTTTTTTCTGGCGCAAGAATTCGGTTTCGCCCAGGAGGACATAATCGCGCCTGGCCTGGTTGTTGTTTGCCCACGGGTGTGTAACAAAAAGTGAGGTCTGAAGGATGCCTCCACTTTGCAGGCATTGGGTTTGATAGAGTTCGTAGGCAAGGTTGGATTTGACTGGAATGAATTTGCCAAATACCAGATAATTACGCACTGTCCATGGAGTCAATACGAGAGCCATGATCGCGATGGACAAGAAGAAATAATACCAACGGCCAAAGCTTTTGATAAAAGAAAGCACCACCCACAAAAAACCAATCACCGGACTGGAAAGGCACGCCAGGCCACCGAACAGTCCCCAAAGCGATGCCCGTTTTGTCGAGCCAAACGGATTTCCCAGACAAAGCCCGGAAATCAACCCGGTCATGATCAGCATGAGGAAACCACAATCATGCGTCATTTGGAACGCATAACGAAATTGCATGATCAATTGGAGGACAAGAATTCCGGCGATCCAGAGTCGGGAAACCTGACCTAACAGGGTAAAGATCATCCAGCATGTCGCTATGAGCGAAAGATTTTGCAGAACGATCATAGCCAACATGACCATTTCCAGATCACCATCAAATATCCAAAGGAAAAATGCCTCAATCCAGCAGAGGATCGGAGGCATCCAGGCGGTTGGTCCCGATTCCGCCTGAAATGGGTCGGAAAATCCACGGCCTTTGACGATTGATTGGGCAATGCTTAGGTATTCAGCACCCAGGTGGTGGTTCATATTTCGGTCCACCCCTGACTGGAAGGGTGGAAAAAAAACGAACCAGGAAGGGTCCTGAATGTCTTGGGAAAGGTTTGCCCAAATCGAGAAGGCAAGAACAAGGCTACTCAAAAGGAGAAGGGGGACAAAAAAAGGCCGGGCCCCTATTTGGGGGGTTGGAGGAGTTTCCTGTAAAGTCATAGTTTTTCGCTAAATATTTTCCCTGCCAAGGAATGGGTAAATTTATAAATATATATTTGAATGTATTGTGGTGATTTCATTGTGCTCATTTTAGCAAAGGGATCGGCCAATCCCATTCCTATTTTCTTCGGATCCTCCTTATTCTGTTTCCCGGGGCGAGAAAAGCATCAATCGAATTGCAATTTATTGCAAATCCCCTGCTTTTTCGTCTCAGTAATTGAAGGGGCATGAACGGAGAGACTCCAAAGGCATCACATGAATTTTGATTTCAGGCGCTTTTGCCTTACCAGATACCCGGTGGATTGAAGCGAGGGATCCGTGGGAAGGAAGGATTGGGAACGGGCCACTTTCACTTTTCAAATAAAAATAATGAATAAAAGGGGCGGTACCATCGTGGCATCGGTAACCAAGATCTATGGGAAAACCAGAATTGTTGGGCAAAGGTTTCCTAACGGGCACCGGTTCCCAAACGGTTCCAGACCAGGGGATTCGCATTCATGAACCAGTTGTCGGCGCCACCTAATCCGATTTCCGGTATACCCTCCCAATCTGACGCAATAACAAAGGATCAAAACCCTCAAACATGGAATTGGGTTGATTTGCTCTATTTATTTCCTGTTTTATTCTTTGCTGGGTGGTTGCGAATTTGGGGATTAGCTCAAAATTCCTATGGAAATGGGTACTATGCCGCGGCTGTTCGAAGCATGCTTGTTAACCCCACAAATTTCTTCTTTGGCGCTTATGATCCCGTTGGTGTGGTCACCGTGGATAAGCCCCCGGTGGCTCTTTGGGTCCAAGCCATCAGCGCCAAAATCTTTGGATTTTCCGGTTTGTCTTTGCTGATTCCCCAGGGCTTGATGGGTGTAGTTACGGTTGGAATTCTTTTTTTTCTTTTGCGTCCATGGTTTGGTCGGTTGCCATCGCTGATGGCGGCCTTTCTCCTGGCCATAACGCCGATTGGAATTGCCGTAGACCGCGATAATTTACCGGACTCGCTACTCACTCTTCTTTTGGTTTTGGCAGCATGGGCCATTCAAAAATCCTGCACATTTGGGCAAACCCGTTGGCTATTTTGGTCGATGGTCCTGGTAGGAATTGGATTTAATGTGAAGATGCTGGCCGCTTTTGTTGTTCTGCCTACCTTTTATATGGTTTATTTTTTTGGTTCACCCTTAAGCTGGAAACGCAGAGTGCTGGATTTGGTGGCCGCAACATTTTTGTTGTTTTCGGTCAGCCTTTCCTGGGCATTGGTTGTGGAGATCTATCCCAAGGACAAACGCCCCTACATCGGTGGTTCTAGCAAAAATTCAGCCATGGAATTGGCCCTTGGTTACAACGGGATTGGTCGTGTTTTTGGGGGTTCTGGAAACCCTGGAATGGGTGGGCGACCTCCAGGGCAAAGCGGAAATAATCCTGTTGGAATGGGACCAGCAGGGGCAGGTGCCCCCGGTGATAATTCCGCAGATGGTAGGCGTCCGGGTGGACCTTCCCAAAGTGGAATTCCGGAGGTTGGACCTGAAGGACCAGATGGCAATAATGGACCCCCTAGATTTCCTGGGGGACCTGGCCGATTTCCCGGTGGTCCTGGTATGGGTTTTGGTCCTCCCGGTGGTCCTGGTATGGGTTTTGGTCCTCCCGGTGGTCCTGGTAT
>CAMBMH010000154.1 GCA_945868575.1 Singulisphaera sp. GP187
GCTCTCGAACGCGCCTGTGTCGCAGCCCGCGTCGCGGATCAAAACAAGGGTAAGGATATCCTGGTCCTGGACATGCGTCCTGTGACCACCATTTACGATTATTTCGTGATTTCTACCGGCACCAGTCGCCGCCAGATACACGCGATTGCGGAAGAAACAGACTCCGCACTCACCCGTTTGGGCGACGAACGCTATTCGATCGAAGGATACCAGGTCAGCAAATGGATCCTTGAAGATTTTGGCGATATTATCGTCCATGTGTTCGATCCGGACACCCGTAAGTACTACGAACTTGAGGAACTCTGGTCGAATGCTCCCCGAATCGACTGGGCCAATGTGCCGCTCTCCCCAAGAATTATGGGCGCCCTCTAGCGTTCCTCCCGGTAAAAATTGCCTTGGGATTGCTACGGAAACATTTGGCCGTTCTTGGGGCAATTTGAGGCGAAATGGGACTTTAGCCCCTTGTCGGCCCCACCAATGAATCATCGAAACACAACTGTGGATGCTCGGCATGAACCTTTTGGAAGTGTTGCGGGGTCGATTTTATCAGGCGCTAGAGAACTGGGCGCCTGATCCCGCCACCGCAGCAGCATTGGTAAAACCCGCAACAGACTCAAAGTTTGGCGACTATCAAGCCAACGCGGCCATGAGCCTTGGCAAGGCAATGGGCAAACCCCCACGCCAGGTCGCCGAAGAATTACTCGCCCGACTCAAATGGGATGATATCCTCGAAAAACCCGAAATTGCCGGCCCGGGATTCATCAACCTCAAGTTCAAAACCGAATACCTCGAGGGTCTACTCTCCCAGGCGGCAGTGGACAGCCGGATTGGCATCTCTCCCGTCGCCAAGCCCGGTCGGTATGTCATCGACTTTTCCGGGCCCAATGTCGCCAAACCGATGCATGTGGGCCATTTGCGAAGTACCATTCTCGGTGAATCACTTGCCCGGCTCCTCCGATTCCTCGGCCACGATGTCATCACCGACAACCACCTTGGCGACTGGGGCACCCAGTTTGGAATCCTGATCCACGGTTATCGCACCAAACTCGATGCGGAAAATCTCAAAAAAAATCCGGTCGCCGAACTGGCCCGTCTTTATGTCGAGGTCCGAAAGGATTTCAAAACAGCAGGTGACGAGGACGAGGGAACCCCAGGCGATCCGGTCCAGGACGCTTGTCGGCTTGAAACCGCCAAGCTCCACAGGGGTGATGCGGAAAACATCGCTCTTTGGCAAAAGTTTATGCCCGCGTGCCTCGAAGAGATCGAGGCCATTTATAATCGCCTCGATGTCCATTTCGACCATGTCCTTGGGGAAAGCTTTTACCAGCCGATGCTTGGGGGGGTGGTTGAAGACCTGCTGGCGAGGGGAATTGCCCGGGAAAGCCAGGGGGCG
This sequence comes from Singulisphaera sp. GP187, assembly GCA_945868575.1. Lineage (GTDB taxonomy): Bacteria > Planctomycetota > Planctomycetia > Gemmatales > Gemmataceae > SYLG01. The sequence continues at coordinate 1,394 of CAMBMH010000154.1, forward strand.
GTAGGCGTGTTTCTCACCGAGGAAGGCCCACCATCGCTAATCCGCAAAAGCGACGGGGCCTTCACCTACACGACGACGGACCTCGCCACGATCGATTACCGGATTCGCGAATTCCAACCAACAGACATCCTCTATGTCGTTGACAGCCGCCAGGCGCTCCACTTTCAAAACCTGTTTGAAACCGCAAGACGTTGGGGACGCACCGGAACCGACCATGGCCCCCGTTTGGTCCATGTGGCCTTCGGTTCCGTTTTGGGTTCCGATCGCAAACCGATCAAAACCCGCGATGGCAAAGCCGTCGCTAATCTCGATCAACTTCTGGATGAATCGGTCAGGCTTGCGGGCGAGATCTTTGACGCCAACAAAGCCGAGGATGCCGATCCCTCGAGCCGCTCTTCGGTCACCGAAGCAGTGGGCATGGGCGCCGTCAAATATGCCGACCTCAGCCAAAACCGCACCACCGATTATGTCTTCTCCTGGGAGAAGATGATGGCAATGGAAGGGAACACCGCCACTTATATGCAATACGCATATGCCCGCTGCCAGAGTATTCTAAAAAAAGCCGATGTCACTCCCGAAACCATCAACACCAAAGCGTCCATTCATCTTAGGGCCCAGGAGGAACGGGCACTTGCCATGCAGCTTTTGCGCATGGAAGAGATCCTTTTGGTAGCAGCTTCAGACCTTAGACCCAATGTCATCACTGGCTACCTTTGGGACCTGGCGAAAGCCTACAGCGTCTTTTTTCAAAATTGCCCGGTTCTCAAAGCTCCTTCGGAACTTCTCCCTTCCCGGCTTCTTCTTTGCTATCTGGTTGCAAGGAGCCTCCGCCTGGGACTGAATCTCCTCGGTATCCGCGTCATCGAGCGCATGTAAATCTTGGAACTCACACATGGAAAACACACCCAAAAAACGATTTATCCGCCGCAGGATTCATGGTTGGCTGCTTCGGCACCAACTCGCATTCAACTTCTGGATCCACATGATCGGGATTCCCCTCTCGCTCATCAGTCTTCTCTTTTTCGTGGGAAGATTTTTCCACGACAACGGCGTACCACAGATGTACTCCGCCATCGGTTTTGTCCTTGGGTATGTGCTCCAATGGATAGGCCACCTGGCCGAGGGGAACGACCTGGGTGAATGGGCCGCAATCAAGAAAATGATTGGGCTCCCCTATGTGGGAATTTCACCACGCTGGAACCCGGAAAACCCGGATCAGCTTTAGCTTTTAGTGGGGGAGGGATTCCCCCGTTGGCAAGGCTCCCAGTGGGACTCGTCTTTGGTAATTTCCGAGCCGCCCACCTTGTTTGGGATCAATATTCCCGCATAATAATGCTTCTGGAGAGGTGACAGAGCGGCCGATTGTGACGGTCTCGAAAACCGTTGTACCAGCAATGGTACCGAGGGTTCAAATCCCTCCCTCTCCGCTTGTTCTTACAAAACCCTTGGATTTCCAAGGGTTTTGTCGTTTCCCGGGGCCATTTCCGGCCCTGTATTAAACCTGTTCCATCTCTCAATATTCCCGACTTTTGCGTTTTTGGTCCAAGCGGAAAGAAAAGAGCCGGACGCGAACTGGATTTAAGATGAAGGGGTATATTAGCCTCCAGCGCTCTGCGCTCCCCCTGTCCCTTTGACCACCCGCTAAGCTCCTTCGGACCTGATCCGGCTCCGCCTACTTGGGGATCCCGGAAGAACTCAGGGCGACGCGGAAGCCGAGACCGTCAAAGCGGATCGACGGAGTGTTACCGTCCCGAATCGCCGACCGACAAATCGCTGGCAGGTTGAACCAACTGCCGCCCCGGAAAACTCGGATTGAGCCCTGTTCCGGACCAATTGGATTATTTACGGCACCTTTAGGATATTCACCGTACCAATCGCTACACCACTCCCATACATTATCGCGCATGTCATAAAGCCCCCATGCATTGGGCTTCTTCCCATTCAAACGTCATAACCCTATATATTTTGTTTAATTTTGTGGCGCAACGGACAACCTCAACCATGGCGTACTTTTTTGCTTGATCGCTTTTCACGCCCCCGATGATCCGTTTTTTTCATTATTACCTTGTCCTTCTCGGGGAGCTTGGGCGTTCGGACTTGGCCATTTTGGACTCCAAGCAGTCGTCGGTTGCACACCACCTGGGAACGATTCCATTTTGTCCTGCTGCAAATTATGGCGTTCAAGTCGAAAAACAGGTTCCTTTGCTTTTCAAACCAGTCAATATATCGTCCAAAACCCAGGACTGATCAGCTCGGCCAGGTTGCCGTCCGGATCACGAAAGTAGATGCTTTTTGCGCCTTGCGGCCAGGTCACCATGCTCTCGATGGCAACACCTTCCGATTCCAGTTTTAATCGCCAAGGTTCGACATCTTCCGCGGGGATCGAAAATGCAAAATGGGTCGGAGGGAAGCCTCCATGGCCGGGGACGATTCCACCCTCGGTTACAAAAGGCTTTCCCGTCGAGCCAGTCCGAAACAAAAGCAACACATTTTTTCCACCGACATCGAGGGCCACCAACCGTTCCGATTCCAGCAATGAGGCAAACCCAAACAGGCGGCGGTAAAACCCCGCCGAGACCGCCGGATCTGCCACATATAGGGCCGTCTCCAGAATGCCGTTGATTCGCATGGTTCCTACCGGGGTAACTGTTGTGTTTCCACTTTAGTATTCCGCATCAAACCCAACCATGGCCGTCGAAAGTGAAAAACTTTACGCCACATCACCTTTGATCTCAACCGATTACCGTGCATAAAATTTGTGTCTCCGAGGATTGGTCGATGTTACAGCCAGTCCACATTCTTGGCCAAAATCTTCACACCTTGCTGACGGTATTTCATTTTTCATAATTCCGGGGGGAGTGAACTAATCAAGGAATTGAACTTTGACAATCTCATGGTCGATGAAAAATATGCGGTAATTTTTTGCGCCAATTGAGCGGTCAAATCTTATGGCCGGCTGCGGAGGATCTGGGGATGGTGCAGCGGTCGATTGAGGTGTTGTCAAGCGAAACGCCGTTCGACCGGTTGCCAGGCGACATCCGCGAAGCTCTGCGTCCAGAGGAATCGGTCGTTTACCAGACCGGGCCGTAATACTTTGCGGAGCGGGCCGACCAGTGTGCCTATCGCCCCATGCGAAAATTCTTCAGGCTCCTCGGCTCAGCCAGATCGTTCCGGCTACACCTGTACGGTGGGCTGGAGCCTGTTTACACAACATATTTCGGGTTCAACCTCCTCAAGGCAGGCCGTTATGTCCAGGTTCGACTTGGCCCCGGGGCACCACCTGGCACCCCTCCACCGGGAATGGCCCAAATTTAGCAGGACATCGACGGCACCATCGACGGTTACCAGAACTACGGTGGTTGGTCGTCCGTCGCGAACATGCAGAGCGTGGCCGCAAAGCGTTGGCGGCCATCCGACCCCGGCGGGTGCGACTTGGTCCAGAGCTTCCCGGTTTATGGATTCGGCAACGGCGACTATGCCGGGTATGCCAGCCCCCGACGCGGGTTCATGTATACCCACGAGGACGGGGGCAAGCTGGAGCCGTTCAAGTTGCTGGAATGGGCCGAGCAGTACTTCGGCAATTACGCGGCCACCTTCAAGGTTTAGGCCAAACACTTCACCAGGTGGTGCAGTAGATGGCGGTGGCAAGAAGGATGTTTAGGGGCATGTAACTCACTCGGGCCTTCACCATCACTGTTGCGTTTGGTTTGGTGAAAGAGGTTTTGTGGCGCTGTGGCTGGCGGTTAAGGGAGCACTCTATGAAGGAATTGGCTGATGTGCTGGCTGCAAAGGACGGATCACAGGCGGATCGGCTGGCTGCGCAAGCGGCCTTCCTACTTGGGCGCAGAGAAATATGGAACAACATCTACGAAGGTAGATTTCCCAAGGTGTACACTTCGGCCAACGGAACCAAGTATTCCGGGGCTCCACTCCGCACAGCCATTCGCTGCGACTTCCTTTTGGCCAGTAAGTTGACGCTTGGGCAGAAATACGCCAAAGATCGCCTGGCTGATCAAGCTCAACGCGACCTGCTTTTCTACATCTTGCGCGATAGGGAAAGGTTCCCGGAAAGGACCGGAAAGAAGTTCTATTGCTGCCAAAAGTGTACATCAAAACTCTACGAATGTGTAAAAGCGAAGGTTTTCCGATACATCGACAACGCGAAGTGGAAATCGGAAATTGAGGTTGAACAAACAGAACCAGGCGCGGCGAACGGCCACAGGGAATAATTCGTTTGCGACAATGAGTCATTCTCCCAGCCCCGCTGCCTTTTGAGCGGGGTCGTTTTGCTTTTCGGCACTCCCTCTAAAAAAGCATCAATCAACCCCTATTCGTTGTCTTTGAATCTAGCCTATGGGACACACTTTTGACCTAGGAAATCGATCCCATTTCCGGTTTACAGAGCCAAGCATCTTCTTTGGTGAATCATGGTCCAGAAATTCCGGCATTCCTTGGCCCAAACTGAGGAAAACACGAGGGTTTACCGGTAGAATTCGATCGGGTTACCTCTCTGGAACAAGCGATCCCATAGGACACTGGTTTCCAGGCTCGCAGGGAAATCCTCGGCAACAAATGCGTCGATGCGGACCAATAGGCCAACCAAAGGAATGGCAACAATGACCCGGAAATACCTGCTCCTTCTGTTGATTGGGGCAAGCATCACTTTAGGGATCATGGCAACCAAAACACATGCCGCCTTGTTGCCCACAATCCAAACCGCAACGGAACCGACCCTTGAAGTCACCTCGGACATCACTCTCGACCCGGCCAAAACCTATGGGGCGATTGTCGTCAAAAAATCGGGTGTCACCATTGATGGCAAAGGTGCCTGGCTGATCGGATCCACAAAAGGTTCGCCCAAAAACTTCAAAGGCACGGCGGTTACAGGCGATGGCGTATCCCGCGTCACCCTGAAAAATCTCAACGCAAAAGGTTGGGAAACCGGACTGCGCGTCCGAAAGGCAACGGGTTGGACGGTTGAGGGGTGCAATTTTTCGGACAACTTTCACGACCCGGATTTTGGCTGGGGAGAGAGTGGCAGGCGCGGGGGCATTGTCCTCGAAAGCGTGACCAAATCCACCCTCCGAAAGAATAAAGCCAACCGGGTTTGGGACGCCTGTGTTCTGGTCGATTCCGACGAAAACATCATTGAGGGGAACGATTTTTCCCGAACCTCCAACACCTGCCTCAAACTCTGGACGGCATGCCGCAACACCATCCGTGGAAACAACCTAAGCTATGGTCTTCGAATTTCCCCCGGGGAAGTTCATGCCCGGGACTCCACCAGTGTCCTGATGGAAAGCGGATCCAACGACAACCGCCTTTTGAACAACGATTGTACCCACGGAGGCGATGGGATTTTTGTCCGGGTGTTGAATGGCTGGTGCAGCACCGGGAATTATTTCGAAGGGAACGATTGCTCCTTTGCCAACAACAACGGCATTGAATGCTGGGCCCCGCTGAACATTTTTGTGAAAAACAAAGCCAACCACTGTAGCTACGGTTTCTGGATGGGGGGCTCCGACAAAACCCGACTCATCGACAACGAAGCCTCCTTTAACGGTCTGGCAAGTGGTTTTCACAACTCCCCCCACTTGCCCCAAAATGGACACGCGGGGATCGTCTTCATGTTTGGCCCTTCGAGCCATACGCTTGCCCGGGGGAATGTCTGTGTGGGGAACAATGGAGCGGGAATCGCCCTCATCGGAGACCTCGCAAGCAAAGGCAAAAAATGGAAAGCCTATCACTGGGTTTTGGAGCAAAACAAATTGTCCAAAAACCGTTGGGGCATTTATGCCAAACATGCCGACTGGATCGTTTCAAAAGGCAATATTTATGAGGCCAATTGCACCAAGAATGTCCTTTTGGACGGGGATGTCACAAGGTTTTCCGAATCGATCGAACCCATTTCGACGACTTCCAAGCCTCCTCTGGGGAAACTGACCGGACCTCGGGCGGTAATGGTTGGCTCCAACCGAAAATGGGACGCATCACAAAGCCTGGATCCAGCAGGACTACCCCTGGACTTCTCATGGGATGCGGAAAATGGAACATTGAGGACGGGAACAACCTTAAATGTTGCTTTTGACAAAGTTTGTTTTCACCGAATTGGACTCAATGTTTCGAACGGCCAGCATACAGAACCGCTTTGGCAGGATGTGTATGCGCTTCGCAATGTTGCCGAGCTGGGAACCGAAGGAACTCCGGACAATTGGTCAATTGCCGACTTTAACGACCGGAAGATTAGCGATAGACAAACCTCCAAAGCTTTTTTTCAGAACGATTCGGGAGACCACTTAATTGGCAAAACGGCCCTTCGGGTCCTCATCGACCCATACGCGGGGTCCCGGGCCGCTTTGACCTATCCCAAAAACCGCAATGCCAATTGGTCCCTCAGCGGGAAAACCAAACTCACATTTTGGCTCAAAGCGATCAATGCCGATGTCACAGGTTGGCAAGGGGGCCCATTCATCGTGATTCATGGGGAAGGCGACAAACTTTGCCATATCGAACCCCAAAAGGGGCGCGACCTGATGCGCGAAATCGATCAAAATGAGGAACGCGATGGATGGAGACGCTTCGAAATTCCCCTTCAGGGGGACGAACGGTGGCAGCGGGATGGAGAACTCCCAGCCATGGCCCGCGCGATTTCACTCGCATTTGATTCCTGGGGCGCTCCACCCCTTCGGCTTTGGATGGATGGATTGGCATTTGAGTAAAAACCAATCAGAGCTCCCGATGACGCAAAAAATTATGGACATCCTGGTTTCTTGTGCCAATTCCAAATCAGCTAGGGCCTTTCCATAGATTTCCTTGGCATTTCGGGTGAATTTTCCGTTGCGAAACCAAGTGTACCCAACATTTAACAATCCTGGCAAGAATTTTCGCATTTCCATGGGCTTGGCAAGAGTAAGATAAATCCAAGGGGATAGACATAAACCTTTCAAAAATGGTTCGCTCAGGTTTTGTTATCACCTTGCAGGCTATCCTCTCCAATGGTCGAAATTTTCTGGATGTATTGGCCTTGGTTGACCAGCGGAATTCTTTTCCTGTTGGCCACATGGGCGACGGGCCATGTCGTTTTATTCAAACGGGATTCCCGTTCTGCTTTGGCCTGGGTCGGACTAATCTGGTTCGCTCCCATTGCCGGAATTGTTTTTTACCTGCTTTTTGGAATCAATCGCATCCAGCGCAAGGCAAGGAAACTTAGGCGAAAAAAAGGGCTAACCTGTGTGATGGAAGGGGCCCCTGGAAACCATTCCCTTCCACCGAACGGCTTGGCCCCCCTTCGTCATTTGTTGGACAAAGTAACCGGACGGCCAATTCTCGAAGGGAACCGTTTTACCCCCTATTACACTGGGGAATGGGCTTATACGGAAATGCTCAAGGCGATTGGATCGGCCCAATATTCCATCGCGCTCTCCACCTACATATTCGACAATGATTCCAGTGGACGCGTCTTTGTCGAGGCATTGTCAGCAGCGGTAAAGCGTCGTGTGGAAGTCCGGATTTTGCTGGATGATATTGGTTCGCGGTATTCGATCCCCTCCATTGTGGGAGCCTTGCGCGCCGCCGATGTGCCCGTGGCACTTTTTCTCCCAACTTATCTTCCCTGGCGATTCCCATACGCCCAACTGCGCAATCATCGAAAGATCCTTGTTGTTGATGGCACGATCGGATTTACTGGCGGAATGAATATTCGGGAGGGGCACGATAGCCGTTCGCGATCACCCTTCCCTATTAGGGATTGCCATTTCCGGGTTGATGGGCCGGTGGTGAACGATCTCAGGTCGACTTT
>CAMBMH010000155.1 GCA_945868575.1 Singulisphaera sp. GP187
TGATTGCGAAACAGAGCAAGCCTTGAATGGGCTTTATTCCGCCAATGAATGCGTGTTTTGCGGATATCCAAATTGTTCGGACGAGGTTCCTTGCCTTCAGTGTTTGTGCGCAAGGGTCATCGTTGGCCAAAATATTTATGAGCACTTTAAAGCCCCGGTAGGTTTCCATTTTTCCCTGGAATCAAAAAAACTTCAAATGTGTTAGCGTACTGTCCAATGGATTCAAGGCGTATTGGAACTGGTCGACCTGGAGTTCACCTTCCAGAGGTTTGATCCTGGTTTGGTGGCGGGGACAGAACCCCTTCCCCCGCCTACCCCCAACCATGTCGTCGGAGGCCACAACCTCTTGCCCTGGATGGCTGCGGGTGGCGGGAAATACTACTACGCCGGTGGCGGGGAAAATGTGAGCAACGCGCCGCTTTACAACTCGTACCAGGTCCGGTTGATGGTAAATTAATGTAATAATTGAAAATGAATTATTGATTAATAAAAAAAAATATCAATTTTGGATTTTTATGTCTGGATGCTTTTGCTAGTTATCAAGAAACCACTTCAACCCGGCAAAGTCTGTTTTTTTTAGGGAGCATAGGTCCACGCCCGGACGAAACAGGAACCCCAGGGGCCATCTAGCAGGACAAGGCCAATGGCAAGAAAGGGGGGAGGACTTTTCATCAGCCTCGGGAAGTTGGGGGGGCTTGAGCTGTTGTTAGGTGGCGGTGAGGGCGGTTGGAGGTTTTCTGAATAGAGTGCATTATCAGGTCCTTCATCCATAAATCAGTTGGAATGGATTTGACCATTTTGGGCGAATGAAAAGATTGTTTTGGAGTTCCGGAAGATGCAATTGAGGAAATTGGGCCACTCCGATTTGGAAATCACACCCATTGGGTTTGGAGCCTGGGCAATAGGTGGGGGAGGGTGGGCTTTTGCATGGGGTCCGCAGGATGACCACGATTCGATCACCACGATCCATGAGGCGCTCGATTTGGGAATCAATTGGATCGACACCGCCCCGGTCTATGGATTGGGACATTCGGAATCGGTGGTTGGAAAAGCTATTAAAGAACTCCCTAAAAAACCTTTGATTTTCACAAAATGTGCAAGGGTTTGGGATGATCATCGGCAGATTGGGAAATGTTTGAAAAAGGAAAGCATCCGTCGCGAGTGCGAAGCAAGTTTGAAACGCCTGGGGGTTGAGACAATTGATTTGTACCAGATCCATTGGCCCGAACCGGTCGAAGATATCGATGAGGGGTGGGAAACGATGGTCCGGCTCAAGGAGGAAGGGAAAGTTCGCTGGATTGGAGTATCCAATTTTAGTGCCGCGCAAATGGGTCAGATTTCCCGAGTTGGTCCCATCACATCGTTACAACCGCCTTACTCCATTGTACGGCGTGATATTGAGCCGGATATTCTGCCTTATTGTCAGACCAACAATATTGGGGTTCTGGTTTATTCCCCCATGCAATCGGGATTGCTAACCGGAGCCTGGAACAGGGGGCGGTTGGATTCCCTTCCGGCCGATGATTGGCGGCGGGAGAAAAACCGACATTTTCAAGAACCCTTGTTCACGCGCAATCTAAGACTTGTTGAGGTATTGGACGAAATCGGAAAGCCCCACAAAAAGTCCCCCGGTGAGGTGGCGATTTCATGGACATTGCGTCATCCCGCGGTCACCGCGGCGATTGTGGGCGCGCGCAAACCAGGACAGCTTAAAGACTTGATCGGGGCGTCGCAATGGCGGCTGTCGGAGCCCGAAATTGGCCTCATTGAAAAATTTCTCCGGGAAAACCCGGAATAGCGGATCTCTTTGGTTGGCTTTTTGGGTTTTTGAGGTTTTGACGCATACCCCAAAAACCAATCTTTTACGATCTGTTTAGTTTGTGCCTGGAGGGGGGATGCGGTGGGGATTATGTCCCTCGCCCGATTGCTGGTTCTGATTATCGATGAATTGCTGGAACGCCCGTTTCATGGTGTTTAAAAAAGAGGGGACCTGTTGCGCGGACATAAACACCCTCGAGCCAACAACGCTGCGCGGGTAAAAGGTCGCAAGAAAGTCAAAGACGAAATCGCTTGGGCTGTGGGTGATCATTACCGCATTGCTGTAGGTGCCTCCCAACATTTCATCGGGAAGTTTGAGCTGGTTGTAGACCTCATCAATCGGTGTCGGTTTGGCGCCAGGTGGAGGTCCGGGGAGCGGAGTGGGGGGGCCAAATTTGTTTTCAAACATTCCCATGTTTTCTTCGAGTGTTCGGATGAAGCTTGCCAGGGTTTGTGGGTTCATCACCACGCGCGAGGCGACCTTGGGCGGGTGGACCATTTGCTGAAGGAAATCGACGATGAATTCGTTGGGGCCATTGAGTACCAAAACCGCGGAGGCGTGTACTCCGTGGGCGACTTTTTCCGGTACCCGGGCGCTGACCTGGGAAAATTGGACATTTTGAGTGAAAGTTTCGGGTGGCTTGGGGTCTTTGGGAGTATCTTCGCTCATGCCAGTTCCTCTTGTGTCAGATCCATGGAATTGGATTTTCTTCTTTTCTACCATTCTACGATGGCCTTCCCAAATATGTGATTTCCAGGCGGATTGCCTTTTTGTGGCTTGGGCTGATTGTTTGCTGGACAGACAAATACTCAACCGGGTGAGACCCCCCGGGTGCAAGGTTCCTGGGCCAAGGAATGGATTTGGGATTGGCTTCTAATTCTCATCCAGATCAATGATCAATTGTCCCAATTCCTTTTTTTCAAAACGGACCGTGGCCTTTGATCCTGCGGGAGTTTGCCCATTTTTTCGGAAGTCCAGGGTGGTTCTTGGACCTGGTCCACGGAGAACACTTACGGAAACACCCTCGGAGACTTCCACTTTTTCCACCCGAACAAGAAGGTCGCCTGGTCGGGAGAGAATCATTCGACAAGTCCCCGATGGGCTCCATTGAATCCTCGAAGGCGTGACTTGCACCGCATTGGTGAGGGTTTCCTCGATGTGGATCGGAATTTCGATTCGGGGGCGGGATGGGTCATCGGTTTCCAACACCACAAATCCCCTCGTCGCCGGGCCTTGCTTTTTCATAATCAGGAGTGACTGGTTACCTGGGATACCATTATCTGCCCAGCGTGTGGAAATCGAAGGGATGTTTGTGGTCGTCTTCAAAATCCGGATTGGGGGTGACCGATTATCCAAAATGTTGAGTTGCGATTGCCCAGGCCCGGCACCTTTGAAGGAAATGATGGTTGGTTCGATCCGCAAATCGGCCACCAATTCCGCCGTAGCCAATAATGCAAGGGTCTTTGGTTCTTCCCTGGGCGTATTGGGATTTTGAAAATGGATTGTTACCTTCCATGAGGATTTCCCCCCCGCCTGGGAAAGGGTCCGTATATGGGCACGAATTTTGGTGGATGCTCCGGGTGAAAGCAGGTTTTTTTCGGCTTTGGCTTCCACACAATTGCAACCGGATCGGATTTCGAGGATTTGAAGCGGATTTGAGGTCGGATTGGCAATTGTCCAGAGGGCTTCTCCGGACCAGCCTCTTCCCAATTTGCCCAGATTTAAATTTTCGGGGTCTGCGGTCAATGTTTGACCATGGATCGATTGGTTTTGAATGACAAAGATGAGGTAGGCAAGAACCAGGCGAACCATTTTGGGTTCCCTTTCGATTTTGAAACATTCCTGTTTCAGTTGTCCGTTCCCAAGGGCTTTGGCGCAAGCGGAAAATGCCAATCAATATTTGGGGGCAATTTGGAATTGGGGTTTCCCCGGATGGGGCAATTCTGGGAAAATCACCAGAGAGGTACCCTATGCGTTTGACCCTGAAAAGGCTTTTGGATTACCGGGACGATCGTCTGGACCCCAACGAAACCAAGGAATTGGGGAAAATCCTGGCGGAACACCCCGAGGCCAGCAAGTGGCTGGACCAATTGGACCGCGTTTTGTGGGATGGGGTTTCTCCCGAGCCTACCGAATCGTCGGAATCTGTTGCGACCATTGCCCAATACCTTGAAAACAAGCTCGATCCCGCCGCCGAAGCCGAATTGGAAAAACAGGCTTTTCGCAATCCGGCGCTTTTGCTGGAAATCACAAGGTGTCATCAGGCCCTGAGTGCCCCGTTTCCCAAAGTTCGGCGAAAAAATGCCAACGGGGTGGATGATCCCGAAGGGAACCTGCTGGTGTGGCAAGGCGGCGCTATACCTTTGGAAGAATTGGAATTGGAAAATTTGTCGTCTTTGTCCCGTGAAAAGGTGGTAGTTGTTCCTGTTGAGTATGAAAACCCTATGGCACGAGTCGAAAACCATTTTCTTCAAAAGGAGCAGGCATCAAGGGAAAAGCCCCGGGAAGAGGACGGTCGAGGTGGAGTTTGGCGGTTGGGTCTGATCGGCTTTTGCCTCGTGGGTCTTTCCGGGTTGATGGGGTTTTGGGAGTTTTCTGAAAAAATCCCTCAGATGGAAATTGCTGCGGCTACCTTTGTGCCCAATGTTGGGAAAAATGGGGAGGCTATTAGGGATGGTAAAGCTGGTGGACTTGACCTTGGAAAGGACAAGCGAATCGAGCGTAAGGGTGATGTGGTAAAAAAAAATCCGGATCTATCACCATCTTCTGTTCGGGAGTCTGAACCCAATCCAAAAAAAGATCATGAGAAAAACAGCCCCATCCGAACACCGGGTAAAGGGGTAACGGGGGCATCCGATGATGATCCCCTTAAAAATATTGCTGTTGCGGCTGGTCAGGTTTCCGTTTTAACCACAGAGGGCACGGTTCTGGAGGGACTCCCCGTTTTGGTTTGGTCCAAGTCGCAAAATCCGGAAAGGCGAATGCCTGGCGATGCCATCTCCTGGGGCAAAGAGATTTTGGTCCCACCCGGGTTTGTGGCGGCACTGGACAGTCGGGCCGGATGGAAGGTTTTTGTGTTGGGATTGTCTCCGACGATTGCGGGGTCGGAAAAGCCCATTGGCACGAGATTGCGATTCGAACCGGGTTCGGAACCCAATCGCCCAGGCTTGCACCTTTTTGAGGGGCAGGTGGAGATCCATTTTGGAGGGAACGCAGGAGAAGGCGCGAAAGGGATTGACCTGGTACTTAATGGGCAAAAAGTTTCGCTAAAGACCATAGGCAAGGGAAAGCTTGTGGCCGAGGCTGTTTTCAGAAATTCCAAAAGTTCCGAACCGGATTGGATGATTCAGATTCTCGAGGGAATGGTTGAGGTGCAGGCCGCCGATGGCCAATCCGCGGTGACAATGGTCAGCCCACCGGGCCTTTGTCTTGGCAAGCATATTCCCAATGGGGGAGTAACTCTAGAGAAAATGAGCAAAATTGCCCCTGGTTTTGGGGCGTCATGGTGGGCCTCTGTTCCCCGTTCGAAGGAATTTTCTGCCGCCGCGGGGGAGATACTTGCGGGTGCGGGTTCGGAATGGGCTTCCTCAACAAAGTTAAAATCGCTTTTGAATCAACCCTCCGCCAATCTTGCCAGAAAAATCCTTACTGTGGAATTGGCGGCTTTTCTTGGTTTTGGAGATGTTGCCTTAAGGCAGGTGGGAGATTCCCGACCATCCATGAAGGAATTGCGGGCAAGTTCGCTTGATGTTTTGGCACAAAATTTCCGGCGCGACAAAGCGTCATGGAGCAGAATGTTCGAACCCACCGCGGGAACCGACCTTTTACCTAATGAGTTGGCAGGTTCTGGTGAAGTGGAAATTTTCAAACAAATTGTGGAATCGCTTGGTAGGGGAGAAACTTTGCCTTCGCTGGTCAATCGGTCATTGGATTTACTGGCGGATGGGAAGACTATTTGGGTAAGAGAGGCCGCCTATGGATACCTGCGTGAGGCGGTTCGCCCGGACTTGGGCCCAAGGTATAACCCAGCTGATAATGAAAAAGCCAGAAAGTTGACCCAGGCCTCCTGGATTCGTTTGATCCGCGGGGATAGTTGATTGGATCGAAAGATTCCTACTTTCCTTACCCCGGCGGGAATTGGCGTCGTAGAAAAACTCAATGCAATTTGCCTCATCCAGCTTTCTTTTCAGGGAGATGTCCACAATGCGCGCTGTTTTGTTGGATCAAACAGGGCCTTCCGAAAATCTTCGATTGGGTGATGCACCGATTGTCCCTCCCGGGCCAGGAGAAATCCGGGTCAATGTGAAACGGGCATCGATTAATCCGATTGATCTCTATATCCGTTCGGGTACTGTTCCGATGGCGTTGCCTATGCCTTTTACCCCTGGCTGCGATTTTGCGGGTGTGGTTGAGGAAGTTGGCTCCGGGGTTGAAGGATTTCGAGTGGGTCAAAGGGTATGGGGCTCCAATCAGGGACTCCTTGGCCGCCAGGGTACCCTGCGCGAGCAAGCCACCATCCAGGCGCATTTTGCCTATCCGGCTCCTGAAGGCGTTTCTGACGATTCGCTTGCGGCGGCGGCTCTCACCGGGATTACCGCCCATCTGGCTCTTTTCGTTAATGCCCAGGTTAAAGCGGGTGATACCGTGGTCATTCAGGGTGGCACCGGCGGCGTTGGAAGTATGGCGATTCAAATGGCCAAAGCGGTTGGCGCCCGGGTAATCACAACGGTGCGCAGCGAGGAAAAAGCAAATCTGGCGCTCTCACTTGGTGCAGAAAAAGCGATCCTTTTTGGTGGAAAAACCTTCGAGGAAATTCGCGCCTACACGGGTGGAAAGGGTGTCGATGCCTGGATTGAAACGCAAAGGGAGCCTGATTTTCTGAATATTGTTCCGACCATGGCACCCCGTGGACGGATTGTTATTCTTGCCGGTCGCACCTCGCAACCCCTGTTTCCTGTTGGGCCTTTTTATGTAAAGGGTTTGTCCCTCAAGGGTTTCGCCATGTTCAACGCCACACCGGCGGAACAGGCAGCCTGCGCGGTGGATATTTCCCGTTGGTTGGCGGAAGGGGCACTCAAGGTTCAGGTAGGCCAGACTTTTGATTTGGACCAGGCAGTCGAGGCACATCGATTCCTTGAGGAAAACACATTGGGATTTGCGGGCAAATTGGTCGGCAAGGTATTGGTGAGGGTAAGCTAAAAGGGAATGACTGACGAGCCCACCATATTTCTGAGGGGGATCGCGGGTTCCGCGCTCGGCCACTGTTTTGAACTGGTGGGTACCGGGCGTATTGGGCGTTTGGATATCCTTGATGTCGTCCTTGAACACAATTCCGTGAGCCGGCAACATGCGGAGTTGAGGGCCACCGAAAATGGTTGGAGGCTTTTGGACCTTGGCAGTACCAACGGCACCTACCTGAATGGGAAAAAATTGGGTTTTGGACAATGGCCTATCCGTTGCAAGGATGTTATCAAATGTGGTGACATTCAGCTTCAGGTGGAATCGATTTCACTGCCCAGGGAGATATTGAACCAGGCGGGACAGGATACGGGTATTATTCGCCTGGATACCCTTCAGAGTCCCGCATGGGAAGGCTCAATCCTTGAAGTTGCCGGACAGATATCCGAGTCCCCGGAGAATCAAAAACGGCTAATGGCTCTGCTTCGGGCCGGGTCGCACCTTGTCACTTTGGGAAATGAATCGGAGCTGTTGTCGAATATTTTGGAAGATGCTGTTGCCACTTTGAACGCACAAAGGGGCGCGATCGTTTTGGCGGAGGGTGATCCGGTCAAACTCCGCGTGCGCGCGATTTGCGAAGGGAAGCGAAAAGCGGGCCACCTTGCCGATTATCCCAGGCCAATGTTCAGTCAAAGCATTGCCCGCAGATGTTTTGAAACGGGCGAATCGATCCTTTGCAGCAAGCTTGAGGATTTTCCAAGCTTCATGGCTTCCCAGAGCGTGGCAGATGGTTTTATGACATCGGTCCTGTGTGTTCTTTTGCGTACACCTCGCACACGGCTGGGTGTATTGCATCTTGACCGGGGACCAGGCCAGAAACCATTCACCCTTGACGATCATAAGTTGGCGGATGCCCTTGCCGCTCAGGTTTCGATTGGGATTGAAGCCTCCCTGATGCTCAAGCAGCAAAAGACGAGGTTCCTTGAGGTGATTCAAACCCTTGCCCAGATCATTGAGGTAAGGGACGACTACACGGGTGGGCATACTCGCAGGGTGACCAGATATGCCGAAATTCTTGCCAAGGCCCTTCAGCTTCCCCGGGAGCAGATTGACCTGATTAGTTTGGGCACGCCACTACACGATATTGGCAAGATCGGGGTGGATGATGCCATTTTGCGTAAACCGGGAATTTTGACTCCCACCGAATTGGCAAAAATGCGCGAACATACAACCATTGGAGCCCAAATCCTTGGGCGAATTCCGGATTTGGCGCCACTTGTGCCAATCGCCCGTAGTCATCATGAACGCTTTGACGGACATGGCTATCCTGATCGGTTGGCCGGGGAAAATATCCCCCAGTTGGCGCGAGTGGTTGCTGTTGTGGATGCGTTTGATGCAATGACCACGGATCGTCCCTATCGTCCGGCGATGGACACCGAAAAGGCTTTTGCCGAAGTTGCCCGCCTTTCGGGATCGCAATTTGATCCAAAAATCGCAAATATTTTTCTTTCCATTCGTGACAAAATCGAGCTGGAGTGGGCTTTGCAGCATGGTAAATAAGGCCCCGGAAGATTCTTCCATCGGCACGGCCAGTCCGCCCGTGTTCCAATCCACACCGGAAACCGATCCTGAAATCAAATCTTCGGGGGAGATCCACGAGGAGAGGGGTGAGAATTTCCACTTTGGGATTCCGCTTGGGCCCTATGCCTGGATGATCGCCGGGAGTTTTTCGTTTACCTGGATGGGCATTTGGACCTTCGCGCTTTCCCAAAGTGCGGCCGATGGGGAATTGGCCGGGGATTGGCGGGTGATTGCGTTTTTTCGCAGCCTAATCGCGTTTTTCGGGGCTGTGGTTTGTTGCGCGTTGCGTGGTGGCCGTTTTATTGTCATTCGTCCTTCGATGATCTGGTTAAGGAGTATTGCGGGGAGTGCGAGCATGGTTTGCACTTTTTATGCACTGACAAGGCTTCCCACCCCAGAAGTTCTCACACTTACCAATACTTATCCTCTCTGGATTGGGCTTTTTGCTGGTTGGTTTCTTGGGGAATGGCCTG
>CAMBMH010000156.1 GCA_945868575.1 Singulisphaera sp. GP187
CGCCGCTTGCTCCAGCGCCCATAGCCATTTCAACCTGCTTTTTGTAATCAGGGAAATCAACGCCAGCGCTGAGGAGTACCCAAGGGCGCTCGCTCAAACGGTTGAGTTCCTTGAGGTTCGATTCGAGTTCGGCATCGGTTTCCTGGCCAAGGTGGCCGGGGAATTCCGCTTTGTAGATATCGCAATAGCGGCTTACCTGTCGGGCGCTTTCGAGGACCGTTTCAGCTTTGCGTTTTTTGTATTCCGGAGAATCCTTCTTTTCGCTTCCATAGGGGAAAGCCACAGTTTCGAGAAGAAGAAGGATGTCGTGCTTTTTGCACTCCGCATACACATCCTGAATGAAAGCGTATTGGTGTTCGGCGGATTCCGCTTCACCTGGCTCAAAAGATGCAAGAAGCTTCACAGCATCCGCACCCAAGCGCTTGAGCTTTCCAACGCTGAATCCAGGTTCGTACTCGCCCAAAGGCGCGCCAGCAGCGTTCTTTTTGCCACCGGATTTTTCAACCCGGACAAGCAGGCCAACATCGCGGGGGATGTTAAGGCTGATCATGCTGTTCCAAACGCCATAGTATCCATCCACCAATACGGCAGAGGAGTGCTTGGTGATGGTGGAGGCAAGCACAATCTTGGCGTCGACAACTTCCTTGAAGGTAGCTGGCCGATCCACGCCTTTTTTCTTGTTGGCGTCCTGGATCATCTGAATCATTGAGCTGTTTTGGTCCGTGGCAACCATTGTCAGGGTGCCATTCGGGTTACTAATGCGTTGAAGGCCACGCAGTTTACCGGGCGTCAAATCAAGGCCGAGCATGCGAGTTGCGGAGTGATAATGCGGAGCAGACATCCAAAATACCTCATCGGGTTACATTGTGACGGTACCACAAGGTTCAGGGTATTTTTCCAAGGCTGTAATTCAAGGTACTTGTGTCGGCCCCGTTTCGCTCAGGTTGGTCTTTGCCAAAATACCGCTTTTTCCCTATCGATAACGGAACAGGAACTGTTAGTCCTGCCTCTAGGAGAAACCTCATGTCCATGTTCATCGGCGAATCCCTTAACGGCGAAGGCAACGAAATTGCCCACATCGACCTTCTCATCGGCTGCAAGAATGGCCCCGTTGGCACCGCTTTTGCCAACGCGATTGCTACTCAATCTGCCGGTCACACCAGCCTTTTAGCTGTTGTTGCCCCCAACCTGATCTGTAAGCCCGCTACCGTGATGATCACCAAAGTGACTATCAAGGGAATGAAGCAGGCCGTTCAAATGTTTGGCCCCGCTCAGGCGGCTGTTGCCCGCGCAGTAGCTGACTCTGTCGCCGAAGGCGTGATCACCGCTCAGCAAGCTGAAGATTATGTCATTGTTTGCGGCGTGTTCATCCACCCAGCCGCTGCCGACGATTCCAAGATTTTCCAATACAACTACGAAGCGACCAAGGAATCCATTGCCCGGGCACTCAACAACCTTCCCGCCGTGAGCGAAATCACCGCGAAAAAGGACACTGTGAAGCACCCCTTCTCCCCCAAGTAAGCGACTTTAACCTGGATTCCAGGAAGTAAAAGGGGGGCTTATGGCTCCCCTTTTTCGTTTCTTTGGAAACCTGAATAAGCGAGTCAATTTACTTTGTCACGGGTAATCTGATTGTTTAATTTTTAGATCAGATATTTTTTGAAGGAAACTTTTCCATGTCAAAGCGCACTATTCTCGTCCAATTAGATACAGATAACCATCCCAGTGTGTTTGATAGGGTGGTAGCGGTGGATGCAGGGGTTGATGAGATCTTTGCTTATGGGAATGTCTCAACAGAACAGGTCCAGGCGTTGGTTCATGGGGCCATATTCACGCGCGGCCCGGCCGATTTGCGAAATACGGCAATTTTCATTGGGGGCAGCGATGTAGCCCGTGGTGAAGCGCTCATGGGGGAAGCCCAAAAGCACATGATTCCCGAATTCGGGCTGCGTGTTTCGGTCATGCTCGACGCCAATGGTTGCAATACAACGGCTTCTGCGGCGGTGAGGTCGGTTGAGAAACATGTCTCCGGTCAGGGAAATCGTGCCCTGGTATTGGGTGGAACCGGACCTGTTGGTCAGCGCGCCGGTCTTTTGCTGGCCCGGGGGGGCTTTGAGGTCCTCTTTGCATCCCGTTCCAAGGAACGTTCCGAGGCGGCGGCCAATTCTGTTCGGACACTGGTCAAAGAAGGTTCCTGGGTCAAAGGAATCGCCCCCACCAATTCCGACGAGCTAAAAGAGTCCCTCGCAGGTGTTCAGGTTGTGGTTGCATCAGGTGCAGCAGGAGTTTGCCTTCTAGGCCAAAACCTTTGGTCGTCCTGCCCGGATCTCCGGGTGTTGGTTGACCTCAATGCTGTTCCACCCTTGGGTATTGAAGGGGTCGAGGTCATGGACAAAGGCACCGAGAGGCATGGAAAGATTGTCTACGGTGCCCTGGGTGTGGGTGGACTCAAAATGAAGCTGCATCGCAAAGCCGTTCAGTCACTTTTTGAAAGCAACAAAGCGGTTCTGGATGCGGTAGCCATCCATAAAATTGAATTGGCCTAGTCGCCAGCTGGATTTTGGGCCTCATCAATCCGGGCCAAGACCATATCTACCATCCTGGCGTGCCTGCCCAGATGACCGGCCAATCGGAAGGTAACATCTGGAAATTCTTTGGAGAGGGTATCTCGGGCTTCGGTTAGGTCTTCGCGCACATGTACCCCTGCGGCCAGGAAATAGGGAACCATCAGAACATCCACGGCACCCTTGGATACGCAGGACCTTCCAGCAGTAATAATATCCGGGGGGGCTAACTCCAGAAATGCTGGCTCAACCAGTTCAAATCCCTGGTTTTGAAGTTGTTCCGCCAACCAGAATAGGTCCTCGTTAGCCTGTTTGTTTCGGCTTCCGTGGGCAATGAGCAACAAGGATGGTTTGCGATCTTTGGAGGCCATGACAGGACAAATCTTTCTTTCGGGGTGAAAATTATGGGCCAACCATACCATAAATAGGATATAAAGGCGAAAAATAGCATGGGATCCCCTCCAGAATCCAAATGGCGTATTTCCGAACGGGTTTGCCTGGCCAGTTCCGGCTTGGAACTTTGGGTAGGACAAGAACTTAAAGGGAGCGGTTCGCCCATTTACGCAATCAGGGCCTCTGAATCCCAACCGGATTCTACCAACGTTTTAAAGGATTTTGTTGTGGCTTATGGGCGCCTCGATGATCCGAGTTTGCCCGCCGTTTTGGATATAACCCAAGCTCCCTCCCT
This sequence comes from Singulisphaera sp. GP187, assembly GCA_945868575.1. Lineage (GTDB taxonomy): Bacteria > Planctomycetota > Planctomycetia > Gemmatales > Gemmataceae > SYLG01. Next base: position 3,253 of record CAMBMH010000156.1, read on the forward strand.
CCTTATTTTGGAGTGCCCCTCCGGACCAAGCCTTCAAGAGTTGATGGAAAGCCCGATAGGCATAAAAGAAGGATGGGTTCTGGAGGCATGTCGGCAAGTTCTTGGCGTTTTTACAAACCTTCGCGATGCTGGTTGGCATCCCGGTTTTCTGAGTCCCGAAAATTGTCGGATTCGCGATGGTTCCTCCAGAAGTGAAGAGGATTTGCGAATCATCCTCTCTCCACCCCTTATTCCTCCCGGAAGTGTTTCCGATGCCGGAGGAAGTGCATCCAATTCCGAGTTTGAGGAGTCTGATAGGGTAGGGCTGGCCAGAATTTTGCGATGTTTGGCCAATATTGCCAGTGCCATTCAAACGGTGACCAAACCCCTTCCCACGGACACACAACCGCTGCCTCCAACTGGTCCCGACATCGCCGGATCGATTCGGTCTATGGCAAGAAGGTTGGAGGGAGGAGTGGGTAGTGGAAAACCAATAGACCCTTCTGTGGTATTGGCTGAAATCCGTCAACTGATTCGTAATCAGCATCAACTGCGCGTTTCGCTGCCCAAGGCACTTAAACCAAAATCTGCGAACCAGGTACCGGTAGACTCTTCTGAATTTGACGAGGAAACCAGTGACCTTTTGGCAAAAATGGTGCGAAGGGAAATGCTCCAGCTTAAAGCTGGTGGGTGGTTTGCGCGGCTGACACGGCACCCTGCTTTTGTTGTTCCCATGTTTCTTATCACCGTTTCCGCCTTGGTATTTCTACTTTTGCCCACATCTGCGGCGGAATTGTATCAACGCGGATCCGCATTGATGGATTCGGAAAATCCCGAGGATTGGCAGCGGGGCTGGGATATGTATCTTTCATCTTTGGAATCAAGGTTCCCAGATCAGGCACATAAAGATGGAATGGATGAATACCGGGAAAGAATCAGGCGAATGCGGGACCGGAAAACTACCGACCGGGAAGCGCGATTTTTTCAGGGATTGGCGGAGTCCCAAAGGCAATTTCTCGAAGGAATTCACTTTTACCAGACCAGTAAGTTTCCCGAAGCCAAAGCAAAATGGCAAAAAGTAATCGATTGTTACGATGGAGTGCCCGAGGCCTTGCCTTGGGTGCAGTTGTCCAGGGAGGCATTAGGCGAAAAGCTTAATATTCAGGCATCCAAATCCGTTGATAAGTTACCTTCCGATTTTTTGGGTGCGCTCGAGAAAATCCAAAATGAGATAAGGCAGGGAAAGACAAATTCCGCGAAAGTAAGACTTGAGTCCATGAGACAGCTTTACAGGGATGACCCTATTCTCCTTGAAAGGTTGAAATCCATTTCCCTTCTCAAGGGTTCCTAATTCCTTTGGGAAGTACCCCTTTCCCAGAGAAGGTTTTTGGGACAAAACCATTCATGCCAGTCCAGTCCAAATCCGTAATTGTACGCGACATTGTTTCAGAACAATGTTTGAATTTGGAATTTTCAGGGAAATGTTTAATATCGAAAAGTCTCGTCTCAACTTCAAGTTCGGAGAATCCTGATCTGGTGCTTTGTCCCCTGCTTGGAGATCCGCAAATTAACGGCGGTTTGGGCTACTCCTTCGGTAAACCTGGTCTCGACCCCAAACCATGGAAATCGCTTGCCAAACATTTGTTGCAAAGGGGGATCGGTTGGTTTCTTCCCACACTAATCACCGATTCCTTGGAACAATTGAAATGTGCCTTCCAGCAATTGGAAGCCATGAGGCAGGCGGACCCATTCCTCGCGGCAATTTGTCCTGGCTACCACCTCGAAGGGCCATGGATAAGCCCTGAGGATGGGTACCGGGGTGCTCATCCAAAATCATTTGTCATTAATCCTCTGTGGGATGATTTTGAAAAATTACAAAATTGTTCCGGGGGAAACATCCGACTGGTAACCATCGCACCTGAAGTTCCCGGGGCAATCCCGATGATTAGACGGTTGGTTGGCACTGGGGTTCGGGTTGCCTTGGGGCATACCAATGCAGGAGGCGACCTAATCCGCGAGGCAGTGGATGCGGGTGCCACCCTTTCAACCCACTTGGGAAACGGTATTGCGAGGATTATCTCCCGGCACGAGAATCCCCTTTGGCCTCAATTGGCCAACCCCGGCCTAATCCCAAGCCTAATTCCGGATGGCCACCACCTACCCGTGGAATTTATCCAAACGGTTTTGGCGGTAAAAAAAACATCCAAAGTCATTGTCACCGCCGATTCAAGTCCAGTAGCCGGACTTTGCGAAGGGACTTACCCACTTTGGAACACAACGGTGGAAATAAGTCCCGAGGGTAGAGTCTCCATTCCTGGTTCAGGGCTCTTAGCCGGTTCCGGGTGCTTTACCGACGATTGTCTTCGTTGGCTGGTGGAAAAAGTCGGGTTGAACATCAAAACCGTTTACCCATTGTGTGGAAACCAAGCTGCAAGTGCCCTTGGAATTAAACCGATATGTTTGGATATTAATTGTTCATTTGCTTTGGTTAAAAGCAAGTCGTCAAAAACTTGGGATATTGGGGGGGTAGTTTTTGACGGAAGGGAAGTTTGGGATAATTGGGAAGTTTAAAAAGTTTTCTTGCGTTTTCCTAAACGAGGGAGCTATCATCATTGATGGTATTTTGCTTCAAGGCCAATGAAGCACGGAATTTGTGAACAGCGACCAAGCGAACCATGCCTTTGTTGGTGAAAAGGGTTTAAAGACTTTTCGGTGGCTGGTCTTTGTGTGATGTTCGCAAGTGGGCGAGACATTTGGCTAAAACCAGGTGAAAACATGTCGGCTGGCACCTTGACTGACAAAGATACGGGCATCCTTGATCCCCAAACGGTATTCATGGATACTTCCGTGGAAAGTCATTCCAGCGAAAACCCCGCAAAAACCAAAGCTGCCATGGACAAAGCTGCCATGGACAAAGCTGCCCTTGAGAAGCGTGTTAGATCCCTCCGTATCCAAGGAGAAAGTCGTCCCGTGGGGATGGCTATTCGATTTGTCACCTGGGCGGGGTGGGCCGCTGCTTGCGCTACACTCTCAACATCCTTGATTCTTGGGTGGGTTTTATACCGCGGAAAATCCGAGCCTTTAGCCGTCCGCGAACCTTCCGAAACCAACAAACCCCAATCGCAACCTCAAAACTCCACGTCGAAGGAAACCAGGTCACCCAACATATCCAATCCAAACCCTAACCAATCCTCTTCAACTGAGTCCAAACCTTCGGATCCCGATGCCCCAGCCCTGGTATCCAGCGGATACATCATTCCCATTCACCAAATTCAGGTGAGTCCAAAAGTAAGCGGAATGATTGTTAAACTGAATTTTGAAGAAGGGATGACTGTTTCTAAGGGTTATATTCTCGCTGAGCTTGAAACCATCGAATACGATGCGGACCTTAGCAAAACCACTGCGTTGCTCGCTGAAGCCAAACAGAAATTGGCCGAACTGAAATCGGGTGCTCGACCAGAAGAAATTCGCCAGGCAAAACTCGAATTGGATGAGTGTGTCAAGCAGCGGGAACAAGCCAAACTTGATTACGACCGGACCAAACGCTTAACCGGGCAATCCGCTCTTTCCGCCCGGGAACTTGAAACATCCCAATACTCCTATGAAGCCATTGACAGGCGCACCGAAAGGTTGAGGACCGCCTTTGAACTTATTGTTAAGGGGCCTCGCGAAGAGCGGATTCGCGCGGCTGAAGCTCAGGTTCAATCGTTTGAGGCCGACCGATTCAAGGCGCAGTGGCGTTTGGACAATTGCAAAGTCAAAGCACCTGTAACCGGGATCATCCTTAGTAAAAAAGCAGAGGAGGGAAACATGGTAAATCCTGCTGGATTTAATGTTTCCGCCAACCTTTGTGAAATGGCCGACCTTACGCAGCTTGAGGTTGACCTAACGATTCAGGAGCGCGATTTCGCCAAAATCAAAGGGCGCATGGAATGTCTGGTTATGCCAGAGGCCTATCGCAACTCCAAAGAATTTTTGACCAAGTACCCCAAGGGTTACAAAGCTTATATTAGCCGCGCAATGCCCCAAGCTGACAGGGCCAAGGGTGCGATTCCTGTCCGGGTAAAGGTGGATGTTCCATCAGACGAGCAGGGGATTTATCTGAAACCAGATATGCGGGTCGAAGTGACCTTTTTTGAAAAACAGCGGCCAGAATCTGCCAAATAACTCAAGAAAAAGTAGTTTAAAAAATCATGGAACCTATTGTAGAAGTAAAAAACCTGAGCAAAACCTTTCGGCGGGGCGCTGAAGAAATCAATGTTCTTTCGAGCCTTAGTCTGAATGTTCCAGAAGGTGAATTTTTGGCGCTAATGGGGCCCTCCGGATCCGGAAAAACAACTCTCCTCAACCTGATTGCGGGCCTGGACACCCCGACCAACGGGTCCATTCGGGTGGGTAAAGAAATGATTAGCACCATGGGGGAAGCCAAGCTGGCCAAATGGCGGACGCGCCATGTGGGATTTGTTTTCCAGTTCTATCACCTCCTTCCCGTTCTAACGGCTTATGAGAATGTGGAACTTCCTCTTTTGCTTTTGCCTTTGACGGCAGCGGAACGAAAAAAACAGGTCCTGACGGCATTGGAACTGGTTGGGCTATCCAATCGAAATACCCACCGTCCGGGTCAGCTTTCTGGCGGACAGCAACAGCGCGTGGGTATTGCCCGGGCAATAGTTACCGATCCAACTCTGATTGTTGCCGACGAACCCACGGGTGACCTTGACTCAAAGTCTGCCGAGGAAATCCTTGAGCTTTTGATTATCCTAAAAGGGGCACTCAACAAAACTATCCTTATGGTTACACACGACCCCCGTGCTGCAAGTTGTGCAGAGCGATGCCTTCACCTTGAAAAAGGCAGGCTCGTGAGCGAAACCTATCAAAACCGGCCCGGCCAACCGGCCAACCTGGCTCATTAAGGAGAGTCCCATGGAAGGTATCTCCGAAAATTTTGATTCAATCCTGATTCCCCTGGTCTCCACACCGGCCGATGCAATTCGGCTAACTCTGGTTGAATGGCTGGGGTTCGTCGCGCTTTTTGCCGGGATCTCCGGAGCTGGCTGGGGCTGGTTCTACATGCGGTTTATTTTACGGAACCTCCTTCGAAATTGGCTTCGCACATCCTTAACCGCAATGGCCACCATGGTCCTTGTTCTGGTTGTTACACTTGTTTGGACGATCCTTTGGTTTCTTAGCAATGTGACATCGGAAAAGGCGAAAGATCTAAAAGCAATCATCACAGAAAAATGGCAGATACCAAGCCAGATGCCATTTTCTTATGAAGCGGATTTGAGCGATGGCGCACCAGCCAAAGAAGGTGATGTCCGTGTCAACAGTTCCAAGGACGCGATGACATGGCAGTTTTATGGTGGAACTCTTGATCCACTTAAGCGGACACGCGAAAACATTGTATTTTTCTTTTGCATGGACCCCGACAAATTGATGACCGTCGGTGATCCAGCAATTGATGCGCTGATCGATTCCATCCCGATTCCGGCAACTTATCCTTACCGCATAAATGATGAGGGGGTCATGGTTGAAGACAAAAGCCTTAATTTAACCGATTCTCAAAAGAAGGATCTGGAGGATGTTGGACGGGCGATGCAGAAGGGTAAAATTACATCCATGATGGATGGCCTGGATGAAATGAGGCCTGAAGAATTGGTCGCCATGCGCAAAGCCATCATCCTATCCAAAGCTGACAAACAAAAAGTAGTTATTGGTCGTGAGCGGCTGAAAGCAATCAACAAACAGATTGGAGAATCTTTCAAACTGACCAGCCTTAACT
>CAMBMH010000157.1 GCA_945868575.1 Singulisphaera sp. GP187
TACCATTTTTTTGCCTCAATCACATTGTCTACAAATGAAGTCTGCAATGTAACCTTTTCAAGTGTTTGTGGGGTTTTGGGTACGGGAAGAGCAAAGGTATTTGCCGCGGGAGTTTCATATATCGCACGAGCCAAGGCAGCCTTTGGATCTCGCGTCCCGTTACGCGGCGACGATGGCGCGGCGCCACCCGCCCCCATGCTTGCAAACCCGCCTTCATTTTCCGATTTACCACTCGATGCAGTTTCAAACTGGAGAATGCCCTCACGCAACACTTGCCTTAGTTCGTGACGCCGCCTGGCCTCGCCACTGGAATTGTGGACAATCACCCAGGTTGCAGCCTCAATAACACCTGTATTTGCCGGGTATTTATCCAAAAACCGGGTATACAGTTCCCTTGCAAGGTTCCAATTCCCTTTTTCCCGGGCAATTCTCGCCAAGGCAAGGTGGACACGGGCTCCAGCATCGTCCTCGACACCTTTGAGCATCACATCCAGATTGGATGCCAGCTTGTCCGGCTCCGCCAAGGTAAAGTCTCCGGTTCCCAATAGCTGCATCACCTGATTTTTGCGCCGAATTGCACGCATTTGAGCACTATCCAAGTCTTCTACCGGAACTGGCGGGCGGGAAATCGCCCGTATGCGAACGGGATCAACCAATTCATTCCATGCTCCCCGCAAGCCCCTCCCGGTCCGCTCCCGAATCATCAGATCATGTTTAAAAAATAGCTCCCCTCCGCGCGCAAGGCGCGGCCCTTCTTCAGGACAAATTCCGACCGTAAAATCGCGCAGGCTTTCATTCAACCTGGGCCTGATTTCCATCAAATCAATGCGTATCGGGCTTGTCGCCCCACTGGAGAGAAGAACTTCATTGACTTTCCATGGAAGCAATCCAAATTCCCGAATTTGCTCAGGGTATTGGCTTGAATCGGAAGCCGCGGAAAGCGCGTTTATTAGCGCCTCACGAAGAAAAATGGAGAGGCCATGGTGATTTGGATCCAAACCGGCCCATTCCACAACAACAGATTCCGGTTGAGAGGAACGAAGGGTCAATACAAGGGATCGCGTTAAACGATCCACAGCATCTCCCCCCATTCGCTCGGCCACCCTTTGGGCCCATTCCATTCGGGAATATCCAGGCTCCTCACGATGCCCAGACCAGGTCAACCCAACAGAGAATCCCGTGGCGCCGAGTTCCCGCAGATGCAAATAGGAGTCGTTTCCAGCCTGAAAATCAACATCCCCGGGAAGCGCCTGGCTTGCCACCCATGAATCTACATGGATGCCATCAACCCAACCAACCTGGGCGATCATTGCTTTGTTCAAATGTTCGCGGTCCGGTCCCATTACCAGGACTCCGGCCCTTTGGCCGCCACTCCGAAGGCTTTTCCAAGTCTCTCCGCCATCCCTTGTTCCAAGTATGGTGCCCCTGTCTCCAACGGCATATCCATGTTTTTCATTCACAAAAAACAGGCCGCGAATTGGCGCATTCTGTCCGGTAAAAATTTTGCGCCAGCTCCGCCCGCCATCCTCGCTTCTTGCGACGAATGAGCCTGGGCGGCCGGCAAGCCATGCACCGTTACCACGGATGTTTACTGCCAAAAGATCGACCACAAGGTTGGCTTCGTTGGAAAAAAGCCCGGTAATCGGTTCCCATTTTTCACCCCCGGCAATCGTTTGCCGAAGGGCCAACCCTTGCTCGCCTACAGCGATCATTCCGGCACTACCACTTGCCATGGAACGAACGGATCGGCGAATATTTGGATCAACATTTCGAACTACAAACTCGGCTTCCCCCAAGCGCCCAATCATTCCCAATAGTCCGCCCAAAGCCAAATTCTTTGAGCCTGGATTTTTAGCAGAAGCCAACCATCCTTTTATTGGGACGCCGCTACCTGGTTTCCAGGTCAGACCACCATCGAGGGTTTGGATTACACCACCTGGAAAACGGTGATTGGCTTTGCCTACGATCCATCCATTTTTTCCTTCAAATTGGGTTGAAAATAGTGCGGGGACCTCACCACCCAAAATGCGCTTCCAGGAAATGCCACCATCTTTGGTATAAAGAACTACACCACAGGCATCTTGTGGCAATTTGTCGTCATGGCCAACAACCCACCCCTCGTAGGGATTGGGAAAGGCAACCGCTTCAAGGGTACCCCGGGTAGCAGAGGACTGTTTCTCCCAAGTTTGACCGCCATCAATCGTATGAAGAATGACCCCTTCTTCTCCAACCGCCCAACCTTCGGAAGCATCCACAAAACACACGCCCCGGAGTGAAGCATCGCCGGTATTTTCCGGCCCGGTTCCGAAAACAAAAGCCAGGCAAAACAACATCGAAGCAACCAAGGGCGCACCTCCTGGAAATCATTTCCACGAGTATTGCCTATGCTTTAAATTCATGTCCAGAGCAAGGTTAACAGTTAAACCCCGCTCATGATTTTTGAGATTAAAACAAAACCGCCCTAAAATCATTGCACGAGCAAAAGCCCTTGAATTTGGGCAATTGAAAAGCTCAAATCGAGCTGGGCTTTTCACCAGCTCGATGTTTCGCTCCAACCTTTTTATTCAACCAATTCTACCCAATCACATTCCAAGTCAGGGCACTCGACACATATCAGAATCTAGCACTACTGCCGAAACCCGATTTATTTACCCAAACTTTTTTGGAGGCTCTCAGGAACCCCATAGCCACATCCCTTCGGAGCGGGAATGCCCAATTGGGATGCAATAATTGATGCGACATGCTGAGGCACAACTCGTTCCTCGGAGCAAAGCTTTGGTATTCCACCACCCAAAATCATTAGGGGAACATGAGTATCGTATGGGTGTGGAGCACCATGGGTGGTCCCTGTCCCGACCCCTACCAGCCAATAGGGCTTAAAAATTACCATCAAATCACCACTGCGGTCGGGATGAAAGGATTTTTGACACATTTCTTTCAAAGCATCGGGTTTGCCTTTGGAATCAATTAATTCCCCACGGGTGAAGGCCTTTTGAATGCCTTTCTGCGTTTCCAACCATCGTGCCAGGGACTTGGCGACAATTTCATAATCCAAACCACGGGATTTTAAATACCTTTGGTTGAGGTAAAGGTTTTCATCCCTGGCCCCGGCAAAGAATGATACTTTTGGATCTTGCTCACCAAATGCTTCATGCAGATGTTTTTCCATGTTCAATTTCAGAACAGTTGGATCGATTCGCCCTGCATCCAACCCTTTACCCAGGGAAACTTCAGGTAACGGGCAAACCCCATGGTCTGCCGACAAATATACGCTCCAAGCTCCTTTACCAACCTTTTGGTCAAGTTGGTTAAACAGGCGTGACAAAAGATCATCTGTTCGCAGCGTGGTATCCATTACTTCCTGGGAATCGGGACCCCAGGTATGACCAACAACATCGTTGGATGAAAAACTCAAAAGCAAGAGGTCCGTGGATTGCTGTTTTCCAAGGTTTTCGGCATCGATTGCCTTAAACGCGGCACTAAGCAAAACTTCATTTGCCATTGGCGTGAAGTATACACTGTTGAAATAATCTTTACCCAACTCCTTGGGAAAAGGGTGGGGAAATACCCTTCCCTGCTTTTTGGCTACCCCTTCGCCTTCCCCGCGAACTTCATCGGGTCCCGAAAGAGTGGAGTAGTCCAAGTCCGTCCGGAAACGCTCCCACGAAGTGCCAACCCATTGTTTGGCAAATCCTTCGCGATTCCAATCCGAGACCCAACCGGGTAGTGCATCTCCAAAAAAAGTGGAGCTTCCCAAAAGCCCTGTGTCGGTATCCCACCAAAAGCAACCATTTGACTTGGAACCAGCCAAAAGAATTGCGCCTCGATCCTTGGACGAGATGGAGATAACCTTGGACTTCCCACCCGTCGAATCCTTTAAGTTGTCTCCAATGGTGGGAACCAAAAGCCGCTCCGGTGAACCGCCGTCTTTCTTTGTTCCAGGTTTTTCAGGAAAATTTTTGTAACGGTTTGAGCTTGCACAGTAAACGCTTTGCCCAAGCGCCGTGTCGTACCAATCGTTCCCAATGATCCCGTGGACGCTAGGCAATGCCCCAGTCCCAATGGAAGCATGACCGGGTCCGGTTACGGTCATGGCATAAGGGTAATGGCAATTGGTGAAATGCGTACCCTGGGCCATGATTCGTCGAAAACCACCCGCACCAAATTGCTCCTTCCAGCGAAGGGGATAATCTCCACGCAATTGGTCAAACACGCAGATCACAACCAATTTGGGCTTTGCGTCTTGGGCCTGGGCCCAGCCCAAATTTGCCAAAACCAAAAGTGAAAGGCCCGAACAAATAATCCTCAACATGGCATCCCCTCCGTATTCTTATTCTCAAAGGGGTTGGGAAATTTTCCGGGGCAATACCAAGAAAATTCCGAGAGGATCCCATGAAGAAGCTCCTTCAGGAGCTGGTTTTACCAAGGTAATCCATTGTTTTCCCAATTGGATAGCGTGCTATTGGTGATCGACCTTCAGGAAAAAATCCTGAGGGCCCTTCCACACCACAACGAACTCCTGGATAAAAATTGTCTTCTGACCGAGGGTGCACGAATTTTGGGAATCCCCCAACTATTTACTGAGCAAAATCCCGGCAAATTGGGCCATTCCGCACCTCAACTTTTTTCAGGGGACCAAGCCACTGGCTTTCCAGTCCAAAGCTCGATCTCTAACACTCAAATTGTTCATCAAAAAATGAGCTTTTCCGCTCTTGGTTCACCGGGACTTCAGCAAAGGCTCGAAAAATTTGCCTGTCGCAGCATTGTGATTACCGGCATTGAAACTCACATTTGCATCCAACAATCTTGTTTGGATCTCGCGGCGAAAGGCTATCGGGTGGGAGTTGTCGCAGACGCATGCGGCTCGGGAAATTCTGTTGATCACGAAATCGCTTTAAGGCGGATGGCCGGCCAGGGGATTGAAATCCTGAGCGTCGAATCCATCCTTATGGAATGGACACGTTCGGCTGAACACCCGGTTTTCCGTGAAATCAGTGGCCTATTGAAACGATCCAGGCAAGTACTCTCCCTTGGTTCCAAGCAAGGAATATAACCATGAACCTTCCAATATCCTTCGATCCCCCACACCGCCTACTTCTCGGCCCCGGGCCTAGCGACTGCCACCCAAGGGTGCTGCGGGCCATGGCTGCCCCACTTTTGGGCCACCTCGATCCAGCATTCACTGGTTTGATGAACAATCTTCAGGATCTTTTGCGCAAAACATACCAGACCAAAAATCCACTAACCATGGCTATCTCGGCCACGGGAATGGCTGGCATGGAATGCACCCTTGTAAATTTGCTTGAACCCGGGGACAAAATAGTAGTCTGCGCAGCCGGCCATTTTGGCCATCGAATGATCGAAGTGGCCAACCGAACCGGGGCCCATGTAATCCCGCATACCGTTCCATGGGGAAAGGTTTTTGACTTGAATCAAATCCGGGAAATCCTTCAAAACACACGGCCCAAGGTCCTTGGAATCGTACATGCTGAAACATCCACTGGCGCCCTTCAGCCTATTTCGGAACTTGGCAAATTGTGTCACGAATTTGGAACTCTGCTTGCCGTCGATGCGGTAACCTCACTTGGTTGCGTGGAAGTTGATGTGGATGGTTGGGAAATCGATGCGGTATACAGTTGCACTCAAAAGGGCTTAAGTTGTCCACCCGGGCTCTCTCCCGTTTCCTTTTCGGAACGAGCGGCGGAAGTTATCAAAAATCGGACAACTCCCTGCCAAAGCTGGTATTTGGATCTTGGAATGTTGATGAAGTATTGGGGACAGGACCGTTTTTACCACCACACGGCCCCTATCAGCATGAATTACGCGCTATATGAAGGTTTGAGAGTTGTAACCGAGGAAGGCCTTCAAGCCCGTTGGGCAAGGCACAAATTGCACCATAATGCCCTTCGGGCCGGACTCGAAACCCTTGGTTTCGCTTACGCAACCCAACCAGATGCCATCCTTCCCCAACTCAATGCCATCCTTATTCCCGAAGGACTTGAGGATCTGCCGATTCGCAAAGCGATGCTCGAGGAATATGGAATTGAAATTGGCGCGGGGCTGGGAGATTTCCGCGGCAAAATCTGGCGAATTGGTCTCATGGGATACAACGCCCGGAGAGATATTGTAATGCAGGTTTTGAGTGCCTTGGGCTCCGTCCTGATTCGAAAGGGACACAAATGCGATGTTGGAGCAGCTTTGGCAGCTGCTGATGCCACCTATTAATTAAGCCTAACCTCAGAATCCCGGAATGGCCTGCTTAAGGATTGATACAGCATGACCGAGGCCTCTTTTCCCACATTTCGACCCAGACGACGACGCAACTCTCCCGGGCTTTTGGCCCTCACCCGGGAGACACGGCTGTCGGTTGAGCAATTCGTTTATCCTCTTTTCATTTTGCCCCGGGAGAACTTCCACATGGAAATAAGCTCCATGCCAGGGCAGTTCCAACTGGGTTACACCGAGGCGGAACGATTGGTTGATGAGTCTTTGAAAATTGGAGTAAAATCATTTCTACTCTTTGGAATTCCTGACCACAAGGATTGCGAAGGGAGTTCGGCATGGGATTCCGATGGGGTTATTGCCCAATCCCTTCGTCGTCTTCGAAAAGCGTTTGGTACGGCGATCACCCTCATTACGGATGAGTGTTTTTGCGAATACACATCCCATGGGCACTGTGGGATAATCCATGAGGAAGGGGACCGTTTTTATCTCGACAATGACAAAACCCTGCCAAATCTTGCCAGGCAATGCGTCGTTCACGCTCAAGCGGGAGCAGATATTGTTGCTCCGAGTGGAATGCTGGACGGAATGGTTAGCGCCATCAGAAGTGGACTTGATGGAGCGGGTTTGATTCACACTCCGATTTTGGCTTATTCGGCCAAATATTCATCCGCTTTTTATGGGCCATTCCGGGACGCCGCGCAATCCCCTCCACAGTTTGGGGACAGGACAAGCTATCAAATGGATCCAGCGAACCGGTTGGAGGCCCTGACTGAGGTGTCCCAGGATGTCGCCCAAGGCGCCGACATGGTGATGGTCAAACCTGCCCTGGCCTATTTGGACATCATCCGGGAAGTTAAAAACGCCTCTCCAGTTCCAGTCGCGGCCTACAATGTCTCCGGCGAGTATGCCATGCTAAAAGCTGCTGCCAAAAACGGTTGGATTGATGAAAAACGGGCAATTTTGGAAACCCTTGGCTCGATCCACCGCGCAGGTGCGGACATCCTGATTACCTACCATGCACTGGAGGCGGCCCGCTGGATCCGCGACAACTAATTTAGACAGTAAAAATCCTTAATTCCAAAAGATTTTGCCATGCAACCCGGCCAACTTTTCGGACCCTTCAAAATGATCAGCCCTTTGGGACAAGGGGCGATGGGGGTCGTTTATTTGGCGGAGTACACAAAAAACGGTGCGAAGGTGGCACTAAAGTTGATTGCTCCCCATTTGGTTGGGACCAATCCTCAAGGCCTTGCCCGTTTTGAACGCGAAGCCCAAATTCTCCGTCAACTCAACCACCCCAACATTGTCCGGCTTTATGGCCACGGAAAATCGGGCGCCACTCCTTATTACGCAATGGAATTGTTGCAGGGGGAGTCGATGGACAAACTTCTTGCCAGGCGTGAGAGACTCTCCTGGCAAGAAGTTATCGACTATGGAATTCCGCTTGCAACTGCATTGCAACATGCTCACGAAAGGGGAATTATTCACCGCGATCTAAAGCCAAGCAACCTAATCGTAACCCCCGAAAATGTGATAAAACTGACAGACTTCGGAATTGCCAAGGATTTGGATGAAATCCAGCTTACAAGCGCCCACTGCGCCGTCGGTACAGCAGCATACATGTCACCTGAACAATGCAGGGCCCAAAAGGATATTGACCCTCGTTCTGACCTTTATTCGCTCGGAATTGTATTCTACGAATGGTTGACCGGACAAAAACCTTTCCGATCTGACAATTCAGTGGAAATGTTCAGGCATCACCTGGAATCAAAAGCCCCCAGACCATCCAAAATTGTTCCGGACATTCCCGTTTGGCTGGATTCGCTTATTGTTCAGCTCATGGAAAAAAAACGTGAACTTCGCCCCCGGGACGCTTCGGCGGTCGCGGAATCCCTTCAACGGATCCGTGACAAAGTAACAACAATGCAAAGCGCGGGAGAAGAAGCCGCGACATCGCCTAAAAAATTGAAAAAGGCCACATCGCAGGAAAAAGAACTTGCCCGGCTGGTTAGAAACAAAGGAAAAAACCCGAGGAAGCCTTCAGGGCCACCCATCCATCAAACCGGTTGGTTTGTTGGTTTGGTTGGCGTGGTTTTTATTGGCTTATTAGCATCATTTTTTTGGTCTGTATTTCTTCGGGCTCCTTCTGCGGAATCCCTTGTTGAAAAGGCAACCCTTTTGGTTGGCGAGGGATCCTCCGAATCGATTGCAGCAGCCTCGGAAGGGCCCATTGCCGCTTGGAACCGGAATTATTCATCCCGAAACGATGGACTTGCTGAAAAAATGGTAAGGCTCAAAAAGAGAATCCGCCATTTCGAAGGTGAAGAACGCCTGTTTAGATATCTGCGCCGGTTGGACAGGAAGGTCCAATTTGTTGCCGCGGATGAGGATGAGGGCCTCGCCTTTGGTGCGGTAAAAAAGGAGGCCGATGGGGTTCCGGAAGAAGCAATTTCCAACTGGCGGACACTTTTCCAGAAAGAAGGTTCACCTTGGCGTGATATCGCTGGGGCACACCTGGCAATGATTGAGGGCCAGGATGCTCTCAAGAAACATCACGAAATGCTTTATGCCGATGTTTTTAAAGGTGGCACCCCACCCAGGTTGGAAGGAAATTGGAAATTGGCCTACGACGCATTTCGTTTGCAAATTCTTGGGGATGAA
>CAMBMH010000158.1 GCA_945868575.1 Singulisphaera sp. GP187
GGTATCCAATGGCACTCTTGCGGGAACCAAATTCCTCAAAAACATCAATCTCAACTTGGCCGGCGCAGCTCCATCCAATCCTTCAATAGGCGGTATTGTTTCAGGAAAAACCTTTGCCCTCTTTTCCGCGGGTAATCAAGGAACAGGACAAAACGGGAGTCCGGTAATCAACTTTGAACCTTATATTTTGACTGGTTATGATGTACCTGTTGTTACCCTTCTTAAGGATCTTAATCCCGGTAACACGGATTCGAATCCAGCGGATTTCACCGAGGTTGATAACCAGATGTTCTTTACTGCGACCACCACAGTTGGTGGGAACGCATCCAGGGGACTTTTTGTAACACAAGGAACTGCAAATACAACGACTCGAATCATTGATAATTCTGGAGCCCCCACAGGTGTTGATTCTGTAGTGGCAATGGAAGGTAATGTTGCATTCCGTGCATTGGGTGCAGGGACCTCAACCCTTTGGACATCCAATGTTGATGCACTTGCCGCTCCAATTCAGAACATTGTCCGCTCGACACCTACTAATATAAGGGTTGATTCTCCACCAATCAGATCAGTCACTTTTAATGTTCGTTTTAATTTCGACATTGATCCAACCAGTGTAGACATAAATGATTTTATCGTTGTCAAAGATGCGACATTAGGAACCTGTACTATTTCCAATGTTTCTCCGGTTGTCAATAATGGAATTGCAGACAACAGGAGTTATCTTGTTACTGTAGCTTTGCCTACAAAAGCAGGGTCATTTGGAAGCTTGACTGTCAATGTAAGTCCCACTGCTCAAGTAAGAGCTGTTGCACCAGGAAATCCTATCGTTGACCTTAGCTTACCTTTCCCCACACCCGAAAAATACGAGATCAATCCTCAGAATCCTAAGGTTGCTTCTATAACAAGGTATAATCCGACAACTTCGACAGCATCCGGACCATCCGTTGTTTTGCTTGTGACTTTCACACAGGATATTAGCCCCTCAAGCATTGTTACTTTGCCACCCACCAATCCCCAATACCAGGCCAGTATTGATGCCGCAAACAACAACTTTGTTGCTGCTGTAACCGGTAATGTAACCCTACCTATCCAGCCAATTTCTGCGGTTGAGGCAATTCCCGGAAGTCCTCGCCAATTTTTTGTACAGGTCAAAGGTTATGTAGGTACCGGAACCCTGCAATTACAAGTTTCAAAGAATGCTACCTTTGTTTCGACCTCTGGCCTTCCTTATACCCAAGGCGGTTACACCACTGGGCAGTTTTACACCATTGACCTTATCGCACCACAAATCAACACGATAACAAGGTTCCAACCCGCATCCGAATCCACTTCAGCCTCCCAAGTTACATTCCAAACTACTTTCAACGAATCTTTAGACCCCGCCTCCGTTACAACTGCTGGATTCCTTCCAACAGGAATCCAGGGGGCCACTGTGAATTCCGTTCAGGTTGTTGCTGGAACAACAATTCCTAATTCAGTTGTTAATGTAACTGTCAATGTTCCAATAACGAATGGTACGCTTGGACTTTCGCTTGCACCAAACTCTACGATTCGCGACGCTTCTGGAAATATGGTGAACACAAGCATCCAACCTTCCATTGACGAGACATATAGCATACTTCGCGCGGCACCAACCGTAACCTCGGTTACTCGGTTTGATCCAAACACCCAAATTGCAAATGGTTCCTCTGTGACCTTTTTGGTTAGTTTTTCTCAAGCAATGAATCCGGCAACAGTATTGCCTAGTTCCTTCGCACTTCAGACCGTTGGAACATCAGGAACCGTTTCCTCAATCATCCCACAAGCTGGGAATATTAACTTCCAGGTCACAGTCACTAATCTTGGGGGCAACGGGTCTCTGGGACTTGTGGTTCTTGGCAATTCGGGCATTCAGGACGCAAATGGAAACACCCTGAATGTTACATTCTCAACTGGCCAACTCTACACAATTAATGACAACACGCCTCCTACTGTCCTATCCATGCTTCAAAAGCAAAGCACTGTCCCTAACACGGTACTTGCGCAAGTAACATTTAGTGAGGCGGTAACAGGGCTACTTTCTTCGGCCTTTAGTGCTGTTACCTCAACAGGCCTGTCGATTCCTGTTACACTTGTGAATCCTCCACCTGCTGGTGCTTTTTCTCAGGTTTGGTCGATTCAGGCTGCCGGTTTGACTGGCTCAGGACAGCTAGCCATTACCTTTACCAACACGGGGACTGTATCCGACCAAGCTGGGAATATGATCGTTTCCCCTCCTGTTGGAAGTGTTATCAGCACCTTGGTTATTCCTTTTAGTGTTCAAAAGTCCAAACCAATTGTTACGGCTTCCGGATTCCCTGGGACGCCTGCAATTGTCCAGGTCAATGGGGCAGATGGCTCGGTTAGGACCTTCACCCCGTTCAAAAACTTTTTTGGTGGGGTTCGGGCTACGACCGGTGATTTTAATGCGGATGGAACGTCCGACATCGTTGTTGCCGCCGGTTTGAATGGAAATGGCAACATTCGGGTATTTGATGGCAAAACTCTCAAACCCATCAAAGATTTCTTTCCTTACGACTACTATCAAGGCGGCGTAAGTGTTGCAACGGCCGACCTTAATGGTGATGGGTATGATGACATCATCTCCGGGGTAACCTCCGCGTACCCGAACACTTCAGCAAATATGCCTTCCCATGTCGTCGCTTTTGATGCAAAAACAGGACGGGTTCTTACCAGTTTCTACGCCTATGACACTAAATTTTTAGGTGGTGTAAATGTTGGTGGGGGCGATTTGAGCGGGGATGGTTTGGGAGAAATAGTCACAACGCCCGCCTTCGGTGCAGGTGGGCATGTTAAGGTTTTCTCGATTTCCCCAGGTGGTGTGCCAAGAGTCATTCAAAGTTATATGTCTACGCCAACCAATTTTACGGGGGGGGTTTGGGTCGCGGTTGGCGACTTTAACAACGATGGATATGCCGATGTGGCAACAGGCCTGAACCTCGGATCCCCATTCATTCAGGTAAATTCTGGTAAAAATCCATCAGTTGTTTTGGATTCCATTGTTGCGTTTAATCCTCAAGTCCCATCAGGAGCCCGCGTTGGTGCATCCATCAATGCCCAAGGTATCACCCAACTCTTGATTATGCCTGGTTACAAGAGCGCCCCACTTGTTTCAATCCAGGAGTTCACTCCATATGGATTCCAACAAGTAGACTCATTCTTTGCTAATTTCATTTCCAACAATCAGGGTGGTATTCCTGGCTAAGGCCAAAATACTATAGGAAAACAAGCCAGCTTTTTATACAAGGGACAGTTCACGATTGAATTGTCCCTTGTTCTATTAAACAGTTATGATTTGAGGAATTTTTCTTCTACAAATCTTACTTTCCGAATTTCCCGCAAATCGAATCCGTTTTTAAGTCCAATTAGGACATCATTTCATCAGATTTGCCAATTTTCAATGAATTTGAGCCAACAGCGATTTAACAAATGGCAACCCGAAAAATGGAATTTGTGGATCTACATTTATTGCCCTAAGACTAGCCCCCAAACACCTACTGTTCATTGATTTGAGACCAATTTAAGTAACCTGACTCAAACCGCATAAATCGCAAATATTCAAGGAACAGTTCGGTTTATTCGAGTTTGTGAACCAGTCCAAAAGCCACTCTCTGTCCATAGTTCCCTTGTACCTTTCTCATTGGGGAATGAGATTACACCAATGCCTATGGACCTCCTCAACAAATCACCTCATTGCATATCTGAAATACTCATAATAATTCAATATCAAAAATTTCAGTTATTTCCCGGTCACTGGGCGAAACCTGAAAGGTTCGCCTCCCAAAAGTTGATCGGAGGTGATTGTGGGACAGATGAATTTTTCGGCATGCGCCACAAATAGCGCCGTTCCTTCCTGATGGCTAACATGGGGCCAACGGGCGGGATTGTACATGGAATCCGTAAGGTCACGGACGAGAGCAACATTTTTACCATTTTTTGCCATTTGACGCATTCCAAAAGGGCGTCCGGATACACACATGTTTACATGAACACCACAAAGAATGATATTTTTGATCTTTTTGGATTCAATCAGATTCCAAATTTCCACTCCCGAATCACTTATTGCATCCTTTTCATGGTCGATTCGAAGCCCTTTGTGCTGGTGTGTCCAAGGGGCGCGGGGATTTAGTCCCATACTTTTCAGTTTTTCTGCCCAGGCCAAATGTTCCGCCGGGTCATCGTCCTCGCCTCCATCGGATTGATCGATGGGATATAGACCCTTTTCCTCGTTTGGAATTTTCGCGCACCAATTTCCAATGTCGTTGGGCAACTTGCCCACATTGGTGGCATTTTGGGCCCGTTTCCTTGCAGGTTGTCCGTCATAGAACCTGATGCAATCGCTCGGAGCATGAATGATAAGCATCCCTCTTTTCCGGCTAACTTCCAGAAATTGATTGAACCGTGGAATCATTTCACCCTCCCGCCTTACAGCATTGAGGCAGTGATGGAGGTCCCACATATCACAAACAATGACCGCTGTTTCGGATGGCCTCCACTCCGCAGATTTGGTTTCCAATTGACCAGCATTCATCCGGGATTGAAGGTTTAAACGGACGAAAGGATCTTCCCCAAAAGCGAACGGACTTCCGAAAATGACTCCCAAAAGGGCAATGGCCAAACAGTAAAGCTTCGAAACGGCACGGAACATGATTATTTCTCCGGGAGGTAGATTTGATTCAAACAAGTCGGAATTTTGAGCGGCATATGGAAATCATGGCAGAATGATCCCATTGCTGCAAGGCAATCGAAGCCCAACTAAGATTGATGCAAATCCTTCTCCAGTGTAAGATATGCTCAACCTGCCCTTAAGCCTCTGGCGCACCCATGGCTTGGATCATTTATGACAACCCCCAAAAAATCCAGTTGCGTTTCTCCCTTGGCGTTCCTCGCGCTTGGATTTACTTTTTGGATGGCCCCATTTGCTTCTCTTAGGGGGGATGACTCCTTTTTTGAATCCCAAATACGCCCTCTTTTTGTCGAAAAGTGCATTCGCTGTCATGGTCCGGAAAAACAATCCGGTGGAGTACGACTGGATAGCCACCAGGCTTTGAAAACCGGGGGAAAAAAAGGCCCAGGACTTAACTTCAAGGATCCAACTAATTCAAGAATCCTTAAGGTTGTTCGCAAGGACAACGATGTTAAGGCTATGCCACCTGATGAAGACCTTTCCCGCAAAGAAATCCAGGCCATTGAAACATGGATAAAAATGGGTGCAGTATGGCCTTCCCAAACAGTAACTTTGCCCGGGAAAAAACATTGGGCGTTTGTACTGCCGTCAAAAAAGTTTCCACTATCAAGTGGGAACCCTGTGGATTATTGGGTTGACATAAAACTTGCCAGCAAGGGGATTAAACCCTTGGAAACGGCCTCCCGTCATGTACTTCTGCGAAGGATGGCTTTTGACCTCATAGGCCTATCCCCCACGATGGAAGAACAGGAACGATTTTCCAGCCTTGCAGAGGCAACCTGGTTTAATCAGGCCTTGGAATACTACCTGGCTCATCCCGGTTATGGGGTACGCTGGGGCCGGATGTGGTTGGATGTGGTTCGGTATGCGGACACGGCAGGGGAAACCGCAGATTTTCCGATTCCCCAAGCATGGCGATATCGCAATTGGGTGATCAAGGCATTTCGCGAAGACACTCCTTACTCATTGTTTTTGCAAAAACAAATTGCAGGCGACATTCTTGCGCAAAAAACAGGACTTTCCCAAACGGAGGTAGAAGATTGGACCACAGCCACAGGATACTGGGCCATATCCCGCCGATTTGGGTTTGATGTATTGGATGACCACTACCTTACCCTGGAAGATGCAATAGACACGCTGGGCAAATCGGTTCTGGGTTTGGGTCTGGCTTGCGCCCGTTGCCATGATCACAAATACGATCCAATCACAAACCATGATTATTATGCAATTTATGGCATTTTGGAAAGCACCCGCTTTCCAATGCCCGGTTGTGAGAAACGAAAAACACCAACAGATTTAATCCGTGTTAATGGAAAAGAAATAAAAGAACAAATTATTCATCAGGAATCCCGATTGGAGAAACTCAGAAAGGAATCAGCCGAGTACACCAATGACTGGACCCGGCTTTTGTCAAAAAACCAACCCATCTCACGGGCAGTAATGCCCAACCGTGGTGATGTTAGCCTTCCTGAAATCCGTGAAATATCCGTTGCAAAGGGGGATTTATTGCTGGTTTCATTCCTGCCTGGACAAAACCATGGAGCTGACTCTACCCTGGTGGAGCTGAAAGCAAGTCTATTGGGCCAGTCTGGCTTAAAGGTCTGGGATGCAACAAAAGATTTACTTCAGGCTGCATCCCTAAATCAGGAAATCCCCAAATCCGGTTGGATACCTCTTGATCTTCAGTCATTTCCCAAAAGAATGGATTCTTTTCGAAAAAATGCGATCAATACACCAGGACTTGGGGTTTGGACAGCAGGAGTCGATGTCCCATCCGTTTTTGTAAACACCAATTCCACTCCGATTTCATTTATTACGGTCAAACAACCCAAATCAAGCCTTGGGGTTCATCCCGGGGTAGGGGGTCCTGTTGGAATTGGGCTACCGATTTTGGAGTCTGGACGGATTTCCGTGGAGTGCCGTTTGGCCGACATGGACCAAGGTGGAACCGATGGGGTAATTGGAGAAATCCGAATTCTGCGGGCGGGTTTATCGGATTTGGAACAGTTTGAAAAATCCTCGGCTGAGATAACCAAACTTTCCAAATCACTCGATGTTCTGAAGAATTCCAGTCCATTGCTTTATGCGGTTTCAGATGGGGATCCCCATGATGCCCAGCTTCAAAAGCGGGGTAATCCCAAAGACAGAGGGAATCCGGTCCCCAGGCAAAATTTAAGCCTTTTGGGTTCCCAAAAACTGGTCAATCCCAAACAGTCGGGGAGGGCGGAATTGGCCTCGTGGCTTACAGACTCCACCAATCCATTGACCTATCGTGTCTTTGTAAACAGAATCTGGCAAGCTCATTTTGGAAATGGAATCGTGCGAACGCCAAACGATTTTGGCCTGCGGGGGGAATTACCAAGTCATCCCGAATTGCTTGATACCCTGGTGGCCCAATTTTTGGAATACGGCGGCTCCACCAAATCCCTTCACAGAGTCATCCTCGGGTCAAAGGCTTGGCAAAGGTCGTCTTTTGCCCCGGCCGACCTTGTGGACAAGGATCCTGAAAATCGGTGGCTTGGTAGATTTTCCCGTTTGCGACTTTCCGCGGAGGAGATCCGCGACACACTCCTTCTGACCTCGGGCGACCTTGATTCAACAGATGGGGAGTCCCATCCTTTCCCGATTCAGGAATCTTGGGGCTTTACACAACATGGTCCTTTCCGGGCCAATTATGACCATAAAAAGCGTAGCGCTTTCCTTATGGTTCAGCGGATTCAAAGACACCCTTTCCTTGGACTGTTTGATGGGGCAGACCCAAATAGCAGTACCGGAACCAGACAACTTACCACGGCACCTCCGCAAGCTCTTTGGTATCTTAATAATCCTTTTGTCGAGGATTGCGCAAAATCCCTTGTGGCAAAATTGCCCCTGGAATCTCCCAAAGCCAGAATGCAAAGGCTTTGCAAGATCCTATTGGCCAGGGAAGCTTCTCCTGAGGATTTGGCGGACGCACCCAACAAAATGGATGCTTCCGAATGGGTCGGGTTAGTCCGGGTGATCATGTCATCAAACGAATTCATTTACCGCGATTAGGATATTCCGATGAATACTTTCCTTCAGCGACGCTCGTTCATCCAGTCCATGGTTATGGGTTCACCCCTTTTTCCAGGAATTGTGAGCCAACTATCGACGGGTAAACTTTGTGCAAATTCCCATTTGGAAACCCAAAATCAGACCCCTTTACCTCACAATTTGGCAAAAGCGAAAAATATTATTTTTGTTTTTTTTTCGGGCGGTGTTTCCCACCTCGACAGCTTTGACCCCAAACCAGCACTGATTCGGGACCATGGCAAGCAGATCAAGCTCGATCATCCGGAAATCAAGGACCGACCTGGTTATGAGAAGATATTTCTCAAACGAACCACACTCCCATTTAGTGCTCCCAACAAATCCGGAATACCGGTAAGCGCCCTTTTTCCCAATTTGGCCAAAGGCATGGACAGGATGGCTCTGATTCGGTCCATGCACACAGATCACTCAAACCAT
Source organism: Singulisphaera sp. GP187 (assembly GCA_945868575.1). Classification (GTDB taxonomy): domain Bacteria; phylum Planctomycetota; class Planctomycetia; order Gemmatales; family Gemmataceae; genus SYLG01. The sequence continues at coordinate 8,216 of CAMBMH010000158.1, forward strand.
TACAATGCAACACTTGGAATGCATACTGGTTCCTTTAACCAAGGCCGTCCCAGCATGGGTAGCTGGGTGAGTTATGGCCTGGGGACACTTAACAACAACCTTCCCTCCTTCATGGTTCTTGCACCGCAAGACCCCTACGCGGGGACCCAACTTTGGGGTTCTGATTTCCTACCGGGAAAAAACCAGGGAACTCGGGTGGCTTCAATGACTGAGCCTATTCCCGATTTGGCACCAAGGATGCCAAAAGACAAGCAGATCAAGGAATTGGCGCTTCTCGCCAAACGCGATAAAAGGCATGAGGCTAAGAGGCAAACGGACCCCCAGTTGGTTGCCAGAATCAAAAGTTTTGAAACTGCCTTTGGAATGCAAACGGAGGCTCCGGAGGCCTTTGACCTTTCCCGGGAAAACAGCAGCACCAAGGAGGCTTATGGCCTTGGGGCGGAACCTACAAATGCGTTTGCCTGGCAATGTCTTCAGGCAAGGCGATTGGTAGAGCGCGGGGTTCGTTTTGTAGAGCTTATTCACACAGGTAGTTCTGGAAACTGGGACAGCCATGGTGATATGAAAGACCATGAACGGCTGGCATTGCAGGTAGATAAGCC
>CAMBMH010000159.1 GCA_945868575.1 Singulisphaera sp. GP187
ACCCTTTAGCGCGTCACCCAAGACTTCGAATTCGCCAACACCCGAGTTGGAACCCGGAGGATCAACGGGAAGTTTTCCCACAAAATCTTTAGCTAAAATCTCAAATGAGGGAACAAGCAAAAGATGGCAGTCGGTTGCGAATCGAAACGCCAAAGCCGATGCGATTCCAACTCGAAGCCCGGTATAACTTCCCGGGCCCTGGCTTACCGCAACAACCCCCACATCTCGGGCGCCCAATCCCAGCTCCCGAAGAATTTCTCCAACCATGGGAACCAGGTCGCGCGCATGTCGACGCCCTTCATCAAGGGTCCGTTGGCACAGAATTTCGCCACCCTCGCCCAAAGCGACGAATCCTTGCTTTCCCGAGGTTTCCAAAAGAAGTGCAATCACGGATTTTCCAGCCCAGTGAGGATCGGGTGATTATATTGAACCCTTCAGGAGGATTGGACCATGGCGGCTTGGAAACTCAACACAGATGGCGGTTCAAGGGGAAATCCAGGAAAGGCTGCATGGGCTTTTGTCCTGCAATCACCTACAGGAGAGATCTTTGAAAAAGGCGGTTTAATGGGGATTTCCACCAACAATTGCGCCGAATACGAAGGAATGATCCAGGGACTTGCCTTTGCCCTGGCTCAAAAAGCGGATCACCTCGAAGTATTCAGCGACAGCGAACTTATCGTCAAACAGTTACGGGGCGAATACAAGGTAAAGCACGCGGACATGATTCCGCTCTGGGAGGAGGCGAAAAAACTACTTCGGGATTTCACTGGGCAAGTGACCCTGAACCATGTCCGCCGTGAACTCAACAAGGAAGCGGACAAGCTTTGCAATCTGGTCCTGGATGGAAAATGGGTTGGCGCCCGTCCCGAGCCCGAAGCTCCCAAAACACCCGGAACCAAACCAACCCCAAAACCCCTAACCATTACCGACGAAGCCACACTTGCCGCCATTCGTGCCGTTTTCGCCAGATATGGCGCTGCCATTAGCGAAGAACAGGCATCCGAAGCGGGCCTCATGCTCAGAAAAATCCTCGCCTGATTCCAAGAAAAAGTCGCCAACTTTTCAGGGTGGAGGCTCAGGATACCTGGATCACGGTACCCGGCCCGGAGTGGCGGTTTTCTGCGATCAATTTTCAGCGGGCAATAGCCAGGGTCCAGGCCGAATCAAATTCCGATTCGGAAAGTCGTTGCCAGCTCAACTATCCCCATTAAAACCAACCCGCCAACGATTACCAGAACCACCCATGGCCAAACACCAAGCCTCAGGTTGTCCTGCTCAGGGTCCGGATTTGCCTGGGTCACAGGAATCTCCTCTTTAGATCGTTAAAGATCACATAAGCGAACAGAAGCAAAATCAGCCCAAAACCTGTCCCCGTTACAATGTCAACAAGGATCCTTGGTGCCGGTTTACCCCGAGCTCCCTCATAGGCGAGGAACACCATGTGCCCCCCGTCCAGCGGCGGGATCGGAAGGAAATTCACCACTGCAAGGTTGATACTGATCATCCCGATCATCAACAGGAATGTGTAAATATCATCCGCGGCGGCAAAGGTTTGCACCGCAATTTCAATTGGCCCGCCAAGCCCCTCCATGGGAAGGTCCCTACTGATCATCCGGGCCAGGTTCCGATAAATCAGCACCACCATCGAGTAGGTTTCCCGCCAGCCCATTTGAAGGGCCCCGGCGATGTTATCCGCTTTCATAAGCTGGCTATCGCTTGGGAAAAGGAAGCCGCGTTCCGAAGAAAAACGCTCCAAATTCGGGACAAGCTCAAGCGTGAGCGGCCCGACAGATTTTTCAACCGAAGGATCGGGAAACTGCGCTTCACCGCGCCGCAGACGGATTTGGACCTTGGGAATTTCCAATCCTTCCAGTGCACCGCCTACATGTGCCCACTGGTCGAATTCCTTTCGGCCATCTTCCCGGGCAGTGCTCAATACCCGCCAATTTTTCCCATATTGTGCCTCACCCTTTTCATTAACTCCCTGGGCAAGGCGAACCTCCTCAACGACATCACCCTTCATGATTCCCGCTTTGGCGGCGGGACTCCCGGGTGTAACTGCCCCAACTGTGCTAAGAACCTGATAACCAAATCCCAAGCCGACAACCGGCATCGGGGAGTAGGGGCGAAAACTTCCCTCCTCCTCATATTTGCCCGGAGCATCCAACGCAATTGGCCCAAGAACCACACGGGCTGGTTCCCTGGCGGTCTTGTCCTGCCTCAAAACCGTCAACTCGATACTGATTCCATTGCCCGCTTTTTCCCGAATCCGCTCGGGCAGCCGCATGGGATCTGGTTGGTCAATATCGTCGACTACTTTGCCGCCCAGAACTTTGCCGCCTTCAACTTTACCTCCCTGAAGGATTCGCACCCTGGCAAGGATATCGCCCTTGCGCAAATCCGCTTTTTCCGCGGGACTACCATCCCTCACGGCAGTTACCGGCCCCATCCGCATGGTCATTCCGGTTTCCCAAGGACGCGCCGGACCAACAAGGATTCGGCGCTTTTTTCCCTCATCATTCCGGAATTCAAAAACCATCGCCAATGATGACTGGGTGCGGTTTCGACTCCGAAATTCATAAAAGCCCAAATCCGCCCCATCACGGGAATTTTGGCCACTTGTCGAATCGGCTTTGTTGGACTGCTCCTGGGTCCCAAGGGGACTCAGGGAAAGGATGTCACCATCCGGGGACCCTGTGGAAGCGACCACCTTTTCTCCCCAATCCACCCCAACAGGAGGGAGCTTTTCTTCCCGTTCGGCACCTTTTGCGTCCTTGATTTTGCAAAGGATGGTTTTCTCCGGATTGGCAGCAAACGCCTTGGCCAATTCGCCCCATCCCGCCCGCCCAGGGGCCACATTTGCCCATTCACCACCCTCAATCTTCCACGACAAAATCGCATCACCCACCACAAAGGGGATCTCCCGGGCGTATTGGGCCGGACTACCTTCGCGCCAAAGGTTCGCCTTGATGTTCACAGGCGGTTTTGGCCTAAGTTTCAGGCCAAGTGGCGGGCTCAATCCAAGCGCCGGCAACGAATCTCCCGGACCGCGCCTTGGCTCCAGGTCGAACTCTTTTGAGACGACCTCTCCTGGCGCACTCACATCCAAATGCAAACGATTTCCACGACCCACCAAAATCGTCTCAATCTTCAAATCATCAAAAGATGGATTGGGGATCGAGCCAAGTTTTGTGATTTTCCCACCAGACGGAAGCCCCGCCTCCCAGGCAGGCGATCCTGCATCAGTCTGCCAGATTTCCCCCACAACACGGTGCACGCCGTGGGCACGAAAAACAATGATGAAACACGCCATTCCAAGGATGATGTTCATGATCACGCCCGCGGACATGATCAACATTCTTTGCCCGACATTCTTCTTCTTGAACGACCTGGGCGAATCCTCCCCAACTTCGGTTTCGCCGTTTTCACTCCCCTCCCCCAACATCTGGACAAATCCGCCCAACGGGAGAGCGCCAATCATATATCGCGTTTCTCCCACCTCAAACGAGCATCCCGGCAAAGCTGGTCCAAAGCCGATGCTGAACACCCGAACCTGGACCCCGCACCACTTTGCGGCCAGAAAGTGTCCGAGTTCATGGATGAAAATCACAAGGCCAAGACCCAGCGCCACCATCCCGGCTTTCACAAGCCCCGGCACACCAAAATTGGTGTAAACCATGACCACGATCATGCCCAGGATAATGAAATAGACCAAATTGGAGCGAAACCATTCAACCGGACCGGGACCGGGCGCTTGGGGAGCCTGGGGACCTACCGAAGGAATTTCCTTTGGGTCCGCGCTACCCGCATTGCTGTTGTTTACTTCCACCGACCTACCTCCCGCCTGGCCCATCCATCCAACCGGGCCAGTTCGCCCAAATCCGGATGCGCCGAAAAATCGTGGCTCGCCAGCACCTGCCCCGTCGCTTGGGCAATGTCCAGGAAAGCAAGATCACCCCGCAGAAATCGACCGACGGCTTCTTCATTGGCGGCGTTAAGCACCGCCCCAGCCGTCCCTCCCTGCCGGGCTACCTCAAAACCTAATCTTAGGGCCGGAAAATTATCCGTATCCGGGGGTTCAAATCGCCACGCAAATGCCCCGGTCCAATCGAGCCTTCGGGTTGGGCCATTTGGCCGCTCCGGCCAAAGTAGCGCCAACTGAATCGGAAGCCGCATGTCAGGCGGTGAAGCCTGTGCCATGATCGACCCATCCTCAAACTCCACCAGCGAGTGAACGACACTTTCAGGATGAATCATCACCTCAAGTTTTTCGGCAGGCATGTCAAACAACCACCTCGCCTCGATCACCTCAAGGGCCTTGTTCATAAGCGTGGCCGAGTCGATCGTGATTTTTGGCCCCATCTTCCAGGTCGGATGCTTCAGGGCCTGTTCGGGACGGACCGATTCCAGCTCGTGACGCTTTTTCCCGCGAAAAGGGCCGCCACTCCCCGTCAGCACCAACCGCCTGACCTGCTCCGGTTTGCCCGAGCAAAGCGCCTGAAACAGCGCGCTGTGCTCGCTATCGACGGGCATGATCTTCGCCCCCCGCCTTTTCGCCAAATCCATAACCAGCGGCCCCGCCATTACCAGGGTCTCCTTGTTGGCGACGGCAATATCCTTGCCCGCCTCCAAAGCCGCCCAGGTTCCCAAAAGGCCTGCCGCGCCCACGATTGCCGTCACAACAACATCCACATCGTCCCCGGCCACTTTCCTGGCCAAAGCCTCCGGGCCAACAACCAGTTCAACGCCATGGGGTATTTTCGATCGGTCCACCGATTGCCCGGCGTCAATATCCGTGATTGCAATCCATTCCGGACGCACCTTGTGCGCCTGTTCCAGCAATTGGTCCACCCGCGAATGGGCCGAAAGCCCGGTCAAAACCAATTTGTCCGGAAAATGGGACACCACATCCAGGGTGCTTAGGCCAATGGACCCGGTGGATCCCAAAAGTGCAACCCGTCGAGGCTTTCCAGAGGTTTGTTGTTCGGTTAAAGGCGCCAAAATCGCATCCTTATCCAATTGGGAGGACCTTCCTGTCCGGCCGATTCTAACCACGGATCCGTTTAGATTGCAAGGAACCTGCAACCCGACCTTGCCTTGCTCCTTCTATCTGCCATACTGCCAAAAGGACTTTCTTCCCATCCCATGGGCGGCTTTCCCGCCGTTTCGACCCCATTTGGCCCCCCTGGAACATTTAAACCATGGCCAAGACTCGCGGCGATTTCACTGACCTTCTCATCCGTGACTCCATCCTCAGCGCGGACCAGCTCGAAGAAGCCCGATCCATGCAGGCGCAGACCGGCGCCAAACTCCACGAGATGCTCGTAAAGCTCGGTTACTGCTCCACCGAACAGGCAATGAAGGCGGTCGCGGAACACTCCAATTTCGAGTTCATCGACCTCTCCGACAAGACAATTCCCCAGACAATTGTCGAATTGGTCCCCGAATCCGTCGCCCGCGAAAACCTGGTTTTCCCACTCTCCATCGAGGGGAACAACCTCAAGATTTCCATGTCCGACCCGACCGATTTCGACACGGTCACAAAACTCCAATTCATCCTCAACAAAGACATTATTCCCGTCCTTGCTCCCAAGGAACAGATCATCGAGGCGATCAACCGCCACTACGGGCAGTCCGAAACCGAATCGGTCGACTCGATGCTCGCCGAGTTTACTGACACCGCCATCGACTTCACGGAAACGGAATCCGCCGGCGCAGCTGGACAAGCTGAGGAATCTGATTCCCCAATTATTAAATTGGTAAATCTTATTATTTCCGAAGCTATCGGTCTCCGCGCCTCTGATATCCATATCGAGCCGTTTGCCGACCGTATCCGAATCCGCTACCGCGTCGACGGTGTCCTCATCGAGCGCGACAACCCGCCCCGGCGTATGTTGGCTCCCATCCTTTCCCGTCTCAAAATCATGGGAAACATCGACATCGCAGAAAAACGCCGCTGCCAGGACGGTCGTATCAAGACCATCGTCAATGGCAAACCCTATGACATGCGCGTCTCGATGCTCCCCACCGTTCAGGGGCAATCCTGCGTCATGCGCATACTCGACCGTGGGAACATCTCGGTCAATATCCGCGACCTTGGCTTCGCCGAAGATGACTATCAACGCTTCCAAAACATCATCAAGCGTCCCAACGGCATCTTTCTGGTGACCGGCCCCACCGGTTCCGGCAAAACCACGACCCTCTACGCCGCGCTCAACGAGCAAAACCGCCCCGACAAAAAGATCATCACCGCCGAAGATCCCGTCGAGTACTACCTCCCCGGCATCAACCAGTGCGAAGTGCGCCACAACATCGGCCTGGACTTCTCCAGAATCATCCGCTCGATGCTCCGGCAAGCCCCTAACATCATCCTTGTTGGGGAAATCCGCGACCACGAAACCGCCGAAATCGCCATCCAGGCATCCCTTACGGGACACTTGGTTTTTTCTACCCTCCACACCAACGATGCCCCCTCGGCCATCACCCGTCTTGTGGATGTCGGCGTCCAGCCCTTCCTCGTGGCCAGCTCGGTCATCGCGATCATGGCCCAGCGCCTGGTCCGAGTTGTCTGCGCCAAGTGCAAGGTCCCATACGACCCACCACACAAGGAAATCGTCGCCGCAGGTATCACCGAGGAACAGCTCAAAACAGCCACATTCATGAAAGGTCGAGGCTGCTCCAACTGCAACAACACAGGCTTCCGCGGCCGCAAGGGGATCTATGAACTCCTGCGCATGAATAACAAAATCCGCGAAATGACATTCAAAGGAGCCCCAACGCAGGATCTGCGCCGCGCCGCGCGTGCCACAGGAATGAAAAACCTGCTCGAAGACGGCGTGTTGAAAGCATGCAAAGGGATTACCACCCTCGATGAAGTCCTGAGCATCTGCCACCATGCCGACCCGGAAGAGGATCTCACAAAAAAGAAAGAGGATCCGAAAACCGAGGGAACCGCCGACGCCCAAAAACCAGGCGCAAGCTCAGGCAAACCAGCCGGTCAAACCAAACCGGGTGGCCATACGGCGCCCCAAAAGGCTCCGGCAAAACACTAGGCCGGGTAACCTGATCCCGTCTTCATCTCCTTTTCACATGTTTTTTTCATTAAGGTTGGACGCCAAGCGTGTTGTGTCGATAACTTAATTAAGGATGGACTGGGACTTTCTCTATTTGGCGAGTCCCATTGCCGAGTACTTATCGACCTCCGCAGGCGCATGAGGCGCTTTTGGCCTCCCAAACCTGGCTTTTCCAAGGGGAGCTCTTGCTGTGGCAACGTCCAGTGTCCTTATCGACAAACTTTTGACCACCGTTATCCAACTCAAAGCTAACGACCTCCACATCACTGTGGGACAACCCCCTGTAGTTCGTCAGCACGGTCGCATGCGAAAGCTCGACACCAAATCGCTCGATAACGACGATTGCACTGCCTTGATGAAGTCGATCACCCCCGATCGCTGCCAACAAGAACTCCAGGAAAAAGGTGGCGCCGACTTCGCTATCGAATTCACAGGCGGGGTTCGCTTTCGTGTCGCCGTGTTCAAGCAACGCGGAAACATCGGCATGGTGATGCGCCGTATTCCCTCGGGATTCCTCACCTTCGAACAAATCGGTATGCCCGAGGCGATCAAGCGCCTAATCACCCGTCCCCGCGGTCTCCTTTTGGTGACCGGGCCGACCGGTTCCGGCAAGACAACCTCTCTTGCATCGATGCTCAACTTCATCAACCACAATTACGACAAACATGTGATCACACTCGAAGACCCGATCGAGTATTACCACACCCACCAAAAATGCACATTCAACCAGCGCGAAATCGGCGTGGATGTGCCAAGCTTCAAAGAGGGTATCCGCCGCGCCTTGCGTATGGACCCCGACATCATCCTCGTTGGTGAAATGCGCGACCTCGAAACGATCCACGCCGCCATCGAAGCGGCCGAAACAGGCCACATCGTCTTCGGAACGCTCCACACCAACGGCGCCGCATCTACCATCAACCGTATCATCGATGTTTTCCCCCAGGAACAACAGGACCAGATCCGCACCCAACTTTCAACCGCACTCATTGGCGTGCTTTCCCAGGCGCTCATGCCCAAAAAGCCCGATGGCGTCGTCGCCGCCTACGAGATGATGGTGATCACCCCCGCCATCGCCAACCTGATCCGGGAAAACAAAACCTACCGTATCGACTCGGCCATACAGACAGGCCGCAAGGAAGGCATGTTCCTCCTCGACGAAAGTCTCTTCAAGCTCTGGCAAAAAGGTTTGGTAGCCAAGGAAGAGTGCCTGATGCGCTCGGCAAAGCCCGCCGAACTCGCCGCCCGTATCGCCCGCGCCGAAGCTGGCATGATGGAAGAACAGGATGATGAGGTTGAGGAAGAGGAAGAAGAGGATGATGAGGACGAAGACGAGGATGATGACGAAGATGACCGCCGAAGCACCGGCATGAAGCGCCGATAATCCAAATCTTCCCCTAAAAGCAGGCCCCAACACCAATGTCCAGCACGCCACCCAATCCTAATCCTGGAACACCGCGCCCTGCCACACCGGGAACCCCCGGCGCGGTTCCTCCCGCTGCTGGCGCTCCGGCTCCTACAGCAAGGCCCGCTGGAACTCCCGTTCCCGCCGCTGGCGCTCCCCGGCCCGCTGGAACTCCCGCTCCCGCCGCTGGCGCTCCCCGGCCCGCTGGAACTCCCGCTCCCGCCGCTGGCGCCCCCCGTCCCGCTGGAACTCCCGCTCCCGCCGCTGGCGCTCCCCGGCCCGCTGGAACTCCCGCTCCCGCTAGCGGAGCTCCCCGTC
>CAMBMH010000160.1 GCA_945868575.1 Singulisphaera sp. GP187
TCCAGTTCGGCGGAGTTTTCCTGAGCCGCAGGGATAACTTCAAATTCCAAAACAAGTGAGGGTCAAATAAACCTTTGAGACAACCCGATTTCGCCAACCGCCGACCTGGCCCAGCCTATACCCAAGCACGGTGTTTGCCGCCTTCGGCAAATCATCTACCCGGCAAATACATGGTGTTTGCGCCGATATTGCATGACTACCGCCAATAGAATGCCAAGCGAAAATAATAGGATCGTCATCGGTTCCGGGACCGCTTGCAAGGTCGCCGTCATCCCGGTCATATCGCCATAATAAGTCTGATTTGAACCATATCCAATCGCAAAATCAATCGTATCTCCAGCCAATAAATTCACTGTTTGGGAATTACTGGTAACCACTCCGTAGCTAATATTTGATGAAAAAATTGATGTGCCATTTTTGAGAATTGTGGCGTCAGAGCTTGTGGTTGGCGAATTAACCCCAACAAAAGAAGCATTTAAAGCGTAAACACCCGCGGTCGGGGCCATAAATCGTATGACGGCCTTTTCTCCCAAAGCACCCGGGTGGAGCCCTAGTTGGCCTGATTGTAAAGTAAATGAACTAATTGTAATCGGACTTGAGGTAGGATTGTATAAGATATTAGGCGATGTAACTGTAGGGCTATTTAGCCACCAATTAAGTCCATTTGTTGTTCCACAATTGCTGTTGATCAAAAAACTGGTCGAGCTTGGGGAATTAAAGGTCCCGTATTGCCAGGTACTACTTGTAGTATTTGTAGTGGCGGAAAAGTTGCCTGCGGCACTGTAAACTATGCCGCCTCTCGAAATGCCGTTTCCTGCAAAAAACAAGCAGAACGCTAATGCTATACGAAATGGGGTTCGTTCCATGTTCCCTCAATGGGTTAAAGAAAAATGGTGTCAACATGGTTCGTTATAGAACCTGTAAAACAGATTTGTCCACCCCTAACGGAATACCAGCCCGGCAATGTTTTCCAAAGTAATGATTCATAGATCGTCCTTGAACACCGATGGGACCCAAAAATCCTTTGCATTAGGAGGGTGAGGACTATTTCGATTCATGAGAATTATTGAAAATCCTCAAATACAAAGCATGCAAAGCGAACATTTGAGTCTTCGATTAAAATTCTGTTTTAAATTAGAAGAATAAAAATCAAATAGCAATAAAACAGTGGATGATACAAAAACGCCATAAATTATCCACCTAAAAGTAATAATTCAGATAAAACTGCGCTAAAAAAACATCTGCCACCCAGCCGTTTATGTCCAATTGACTTTTGCTTTACAGAGCAAACAGGAGCATACTTTCTTCGGTCTTTGTGCTGATATCTGTATGCAGACTGATCACTTTGACGCCAAGAATCTCAAAAATGAGATTGTCCAAAAGGGTTCGGGAGTCTTCGATCAGCTCCATTCGAACCCGTTTGACCAGGTCCCGGCGCCGCGAGCGGTCCGCGATTTGAACAAGGTTTTGATGCGCAGTTGTCAGAACCCCGGCAAATCGGGACACCAACATATCCTCAAGTAGCCAGACTTTCACAGAAAGCGGGCCACGCCCCAAAACCTCTTTTTTGAATCGAATGAGGGAATGAGCGATATCTGCTTCAAGGTCGCTTTTGGATTTCAAAGGAGTTGTTCGAATTGAGGAAATGGCCCTTACCTTTGCCCGATTTTAGAGAGGATTCAACCATTCATCTTTTCAAAACCCATTGGGCCTACATAGGCTGACGAAGCTGGGCTTACCTAATTCGGCAAATTTGGCTATTCTTTCGGATGTGAACAGGCCAAAAATATTCCCTGAAAATATGTTTTTTTCTCGTGATCCTGCCGGTAAAAACGACCGCAATGGAAAAACTTAAGCGGCTGAATTTGGCCAAGACAATTTGGAAGATCGAGTAGTCCATTATAGGAATTAAACAGGTCCCATATGTAGACTTTGGTCAATACCGAAATGCAAATGCGAAGCAGGCACTTATCGGCTTGGCATTAAGAGACTTACTGTCCTGCGAAAAGTATACTTTCCTAACGGAAATAACCGAGTCTAAACAAAATCGAAGGTATACAGGGGAGACGGTTAGGGTCCCTAGGGCCAATCCTGTGATCCTGGTTCAAAGACCTTTATTTGTTTAGATTTATCCATTGTAACAAGTTACAATCCCAGTAAATTTATGAAAATGGCGCAACGCTGGACTAAGGTTGGACAACCCCGGAAGTCTTCGTGTGGATAAATCATTGATTTAGACAATTATGGGTGAGATTTGGGGTTTTTCTGACTTTTTTATAATTCAATAGTCAGGCAAAACACCGGTACCGAATTTTTGTTTTGTCCCACCTTTGGACCGCATGAACCAGGCATACCTGCGAAAAAGCCGGAAGGTTCTGAGGTTGCTGACTTTAGCAATGTCGGAATTTTCCAAGGTGTGGCATGTATTTTGTGCCAGCGAGTTGGTGATAATATGCCTTGATTGAGTATTCGACAGAAGCATGGTGATTTTATATTTCTTCATTTGAAATCAATTTTTAAAATAGGGAGTTTTAGCGTGCTTAAAAAATATAACAGTGGGGGAATGCGGATACTTGTAATCCTGGTTGCTGTTGCGGTCCTTTTAGTAGCTTTATGGGCTGATTATTCAGCAGGCCGGGATCAGTTGATTGAACAAGCGAATTCGCGGGCCAGGCTAGCTGTGAAAGATGCGGCGAAGCAGTTGGACGACTTCGTTTACCGCATCAGCATGGTGCCGATTACGACTGCTTCGCGGCAGCAGATACTGGGCAATTCCCCAGACCCCAAGATGGTTGAATATCTGCGCACAGTGATTACAAAACTACCCAAGGAGCATGTTTATGGTATCTATATCGCCTATGAAGACATGAAATCAACTGACAAGAATTCGATGCCTTGGTTGGATCGAAAAAATTTCCCCGAGATGACGGTTGTGAAATATGACTATCACGATCCAGTTCAGGAATGGTACAGCGGCGCCAAGACGAATCGCAAGCTGCATGTAACCGAACCCTACTTCGATGATGGCGGGTCGGATATCAATATGGTAAGTGTCACTTATCCAGTCATTACAGATGATCAAAAATTTGTGGGTGTGGCTGGAGCTGACTTGTCGCTGACCCTGATTCAAAACATCGTGGATGGGATCGAAACCGCATTCTGGAACTCTACGGAAGGAAATTTTGATGAGGTGAGGCATGCCTACCTGGTAAGCCGCAAGGGGTTGGTCGTTACGCATCCCGATCCCAATTTGATGTTAAGCAAGACCTCGCCCGGCGCTAAGGTTGAGTCTTTGCCGGATGGTGCGGTCACAATAGAAAAGGCTGAGGGCGAAGCTTTTGTTAGTATCGCCGGAGATCAAAGACGCATTTATTGGGCATCGTCCACATTGACCGGGTGGAAGCTAATCTTGAATGTCTCGGATGAGGCCGTGATGGGCCCCGTGCAACGATTGGCCACGAGGACCATACTGGTGGCGGGTTTGGGCGTAGGAGCAATGTTTTGTCTGGTAGGCTGGATCCTAAGTAGGGTTCGAAAGCCGGAATGAAAACAGTTTCAGGGAATGGTTAGGTGTTACGCATTTACCCGGATTTCGGTGATTTGGAAAGTCTAAACATTGCCCAAATCACCAAGGCAATTCCATTCCCATGGAATTTGTCCAAATTTCGAATCAACTGCGTAAAGCCTGACCGAATCAAACCGCGACATATCCGGGTTCGGGATTTTCTTCGATGGGATAATTTTCAGGCTCCGCGGAGTTATCCTTGGCAGCCCATTGAAACACTCGGCTCTGGACGATCTTCGCGTCATAAAACCTGAGCGAAACATCGCCTTTGTCCACAGCCAGCCAAGTGCAAGGATTTTCCGTCCAACAACCCGAGTTGTAATATCCGAATTCGCCATCTTCCTCGGTCATGGCGCGATGGGTGTGCCCGCAGATCACTCCATCCAAACCCCGTGACAGGGCAAGCGTGGCCGCTTCATTGCGAATTTTGTCCGTGCAACGAAGGAACGACTTGCTGGCTTTTTTGGCGAAGCGGGCAACGGAGTGTGAGGGATCAATTATTTGAAGCATCCGATATGCGTAATCTGCCACATGGGTGATGAACGCATGTTTCTCGATAAATTCGTCAAACTGGTGACCATGTAGGACCAGCAACCTTCGACCACCGGAACGGAGAATATACTCCTCCAGCATATCAATACCCAGAAGGGAGGAGAATGCTTCGCGCGGACTATCATGATTTCCAGTGATCCAGCGCACTGGGACCGTTTCGGAAAGCTCCCTCAGGAGTCCCAGAATTCGCCAATGCGCTGGGGGAAGCCGCCTGAAGTCGATCGAATCGAAAACATCACCGTTGAGGATGACTTTTTTGGTGGGGATGCTGCCATCTATGAGCAGGCCCAAAAACGAAGCGAGCGCCCCATGTTGACAATTGGGAGCGCCCAGGTGCAAGTCAGAGAGGATGATTGCATCATGCATGAGAATAGCCCTGAACAGGGATCCTTCAGCCCCTTCGAACCCACTCTTAAGCGGGAAAGCGGGCCGGGTGTTTAGTCCTATTCTCGCCACACATGATGAAGCAACGGTGTGTTCCCCATGAAATCGGGATCAAATTCTGATGAAGATTCCAAAAGGATCACTCCAGGAACCGGTATCCCAATCCTCGCACCGTCTCAATAAGGTCTGGATTTCCCAATTTCCGCCTTAGCGTTTTGATGTGAACATCAATGGTCCGCTCCAAAACGATTGCACCTTCCCCGATGGCACTTGTCATTAGCTGGTTGCGACTAAATGCGCGCCCCGGGTTCCTAAGCAGAATCTCCAACAGGCGAAATTCCGTCGGGGTCAGGTCGATCTCCTCTCCTTGAAGGAAAGCTTTGTGCCGGACCCGATCGATTTTTACACCCTTATGGTCAAGGGCGTCACCGCTTTGCCCCCCAAGATCCTCAGCCGAGGCGACTCGCCTTTGCAAAACCCGGATCTTCTGAACCAACACTTTCACGCTGAAAGGTTTGGTCACATAATCCTCGGCGCCAAGGTTAAAGCCAACCACCTGATCAGATTCCTCGGATTTGGCTGAAACCACAATTACAGGGATGTCCCGGGTGGATTTATTTGCCTTGAGTTCCCGCAAAATCTCGGTGCCTGTCATACCCGGAAGCATGATATCCAAAAGGATGAATTCCGGCAGAAGTGACCTTGCTTTGGCCAATCCCTCGCGCCCATCCGCGCAAATGTGTACATCAAATCCTTCTTTTTTCAGATTGTACGCCACAGCTTCCGCCAAAGCCTTTTCATCCTCGATAATAAGGATTTTTTCGGGATTTGGGGGTGGGGAAGATTCTGTTGAGGATTGGTTCATAAGTGTCCTCGTCGTCCTTTGTGGATGGGAAGAGTTCAAAGAAAAGGCCTGCAACCACCAAAACGGTCAAAGGCGGCCTTTCCTTGGGCTAATTCAGCCCGTTTGTTCTGACATGTAACTTTCCGCAACCGGTTCCAGGGAACAATGGAATGCCTTTATTCCCTGATTCGGAGCGGAGTAACTTGTCCGCTATGGCGGACAATTTCCCCTTCAGCGAGATAGATCACATCCTCAGCAATATTTGAGGCATGATTGGCTATCCGTTCGAGGGCCTTGGTAATTGTAAAAAAGGAAATGCCCGGGCTGATGCTCGCCCCACCTGGCTCCATACTTTGGAGTATGCCCGCAATCAGCTCGTCCACAAGGTGACTGGCCTGGATTTCCATTCGAATCACCAGGCGAGCCAATTCCGGATCGAGCCGAACAAAGGCGTCCAAACTGTTGCGAACCAAAATCGTCGCCAAATCACTAAGTTTTTGCAAGCGACCGGGAGCAGACCAATTTCCGGTTTGGGTAAGGTGAAGGCCTTGCTGGGCAATCTCCTCGGCAAGGTCTCCCATTCGCTCAAGGTCAATGACAATCATCATCGCGGAGGTTATTCGACGAAGGTCCGTGGCCACAGGCTGATGCAGCGCCAGGATTTTCAGACACTCTTCGTCTATGTGGTTTTCCTCGCGATCGATAACATCGTCACCTTCGATGACCTCCCGGGCGAGAACCGCGCTGCGCTCGGTAATGGATCGCATCGCCTTATGCAAAGCCGCCTCGACGATTCCCGCAAGGGTGAGAATGTCTTTTTGAAGCTGATCAAGGTCTCGAACAAGGTGCTTGGACATGGTTTTTTGGATTCTCTAGCCTGGCCGACCCGGACAAGGGGATATTACCCGAAGCGTCCGGTGATGTAGTCTTCCGTCTGTTTTACCTGGGGGCGGGTATACATCTGATCGGTGGAACCGACCTCAATGAGTTTGCCCTGAAAGAAGAACGCCGTGTTATCACTTACCCGGGCTGCCTGTTGCATGTTGTGAGTGACGATCACGATGGTGTAGTCGCGCTTGAGTTCAAAAATCAGGTCCTCAATGCGCGAGGTGGATACCGGGTCCAAAGCACTTGCTGGCTCGTCGAGGAGAATCACCTCGGGATCGGTGGCAAGCGCCCTAGCGATACAAAGCCTTTGGGCCTGGCCACCCGAAAGAGCCAACGCAGAATCCCCAAGTCGATCCTTAACCTCATCCCAGAGCGCTGCGGAACGGAGGCATCGCTCACAGATTTCCATCAGCTGGGTACGGCTGGTCAAACCAGCCACACGGGGACCGAACACCACATTTTCATAGATCGATTTGGGAAACGGATTGGAGCGCTGAAACACCATTCCAACCCTTTGACGCAGTTCCACCATGTTCACGCTGCGGCCATGAATGTCTTCGCCATCCAAGAGAATTTGGCCCGTGTGGCGGACGGAATCGATAAAGTCGTTCATACGGTTCAGGCAACGAAGGAATGTGCTTTTGCCGCAACCGGAAGGGCCAATTAAAGCCATCACGGAATGTTGCGGCACCTCCATGCAAATCTCATGCAGAGCTTGCTTTGCACCGTACCAAAGCGAAAGATTTTCAACCTTGAATTTCGTCGATGCAACGCCCGGGTCGTTGCCAAGGGGACCACGCCCATTGCGGGACCGCTCCGAGATGATCGAGGAGTAGTTGAGAGTCGGCATGTAGGACCAAAAAAGGAGGATCGGATCCTGGAATCCACATCGTTTAGAATATAAGTGTTGTGTGAAGAAATAATGGAGAACACGCAAAAACCGTATGAACCAGCACCCATAAGCGAGGTTTTGGACGAATTTTTCAACCTTTGCCGTTCAAAAGGGGCCCAAACTAATATTTCAGATCGATCCGGGGCTCTCTTAACACCAGGCAGAAGCCAACAAGGTTTCAAAAAGGTGGGGAAAACTACTTTTCCGGTCGATTGGAATCTGTTAATAGGTTCCTCAGGTTTGCGGGAAGGTCGGAATCCGGGCGTCCATTCCGACGGTTGTAAGCAACGGCCTCCGCCAGCCAAAACCTTAAAGTTGCTCCCTGATCAAGACCCCGAATAGGTTCCTTGGATGTTGTGTTGGCGCCAGCTTTCTTCGCATCTTTTTTGGCAGAATTGTTGGCCAGTGAACGGTCCACCAAAACCCGGAGCAACCCCTGACGAATGACCCGCTGATACTCCGGAGTCTTCAGGGCACGAAACATGGCGCCGGATTCTTCCGCCTGGTTGTGGAGCGCCAAAACAATTGCCAATCCCAATTTTCCGAGCGCCTGGAACGAGATGTCGTTTTTATCATTGTTCAATTCACGAAAAAAGGACTCCGCTTCATCCAACTGATTGGCCTTGAGGTACCTGACGGCCAAATCAATCGAGAGTGCCATCCCGGGTGCGGGAGTACCTCGCAAGGATCCGGAAATATATTCCTTTGCAGCATCCCGCAGGACAGCGGTGCTTCGCTTGTCCACAGTTGGGTCTTTAACGACCTCCACCAAGGGGTCATCCTCTGTAGGAAAGACCTCCGGAATGGGAGGCCACAAGTGATAGGAAAGAAAAAACACAGATACAAAGGAAAAACAAAAGGCCCCTGCGGCAGCAATATTCCCCCCCCACACATTCATAATCGATTGCCGGCCCGTGGGAGAAATTCCCTTTGATGCTTTGGCAATATCCGCGAGCATTTCAGTAGGATTCTGGGGGCGATCCTCGGGTTTTCGGGACATCGTCCGTTGGACCAAAGCCACCAGGGCTCGCGGAATATCGGGGCGGATGGTATCAAGCGGCTTGGCATTCCCCTGCACATGGCGAAAAGCGACCTCAATCGCATTTGCTCCTTCAAAAGGAGGATGCCCCGCGAGCATGTGGTACGCGGTAACTCCCAGGGAATAGATGTCCGAACGGATGTCGACCGGTTTGCCTCCGACTTGCTCAGGGCTCATGTAAAGGGGGGTACCCAAAGCGGTACCTTCCTGGGTAATGTTTAGTTCCCCGCCACCCTCGGATTTCAGCCGGGCCAAGCCAAAATCGGCTACTTTTGCCTGGCCATTTTTGGTTACCAGGATGTTTTCAGGCTTGATGTCGCGGTGAACAATTCCCGCTTCATTTGCCCTTTCAAGAGCCCGTGCGACCTGGCCCATAATTCCCAAGACCTGACGGGGCTCAAGGGGACCTTTGAGAATGAGCATCTCCTTGAGAGTTCGCCCGGGGACAAATTCGAGAACCATGTACGCCAGGCCGTTACATTCACCCACGGCAAAAACCTGAACGATTCCAGGGTGATTCACCCGGGCCACAGCCTCGGCTTCGGTCTGAAA
>CAMBMH010000161.1 GCA_945868575.1 Singulisphaera sp. GP187
CGTAATAAGCACCGGCGATTTGACCATAAATTGCCGCGGTGGTATCGGCGTCGTCTCCCAGGTTGGCCGCCATTAGGCATCCATCGCGAAAGGATTCGGATCGCGAAAATGCCCAAAGGGCCGCTTCGAGTGAGCGAACGACATAGCCCGAGCCGCGGATTTGCGGCGGATCCAGTTTGAGGAAGGATCCTCGCGCCACCTCCTCGATTTCCGGGCAGAGCGGTTCTTCATGCCACAGACCTGATTCGGGACAATAGCCCGGAAAAAGGATCTGCGATTTGCTATATCCGTGGAGCGCCCCATAAAGCAGTCCGGAAAAATACCGGCACGCGTCGATTGTCGCCTGGGCGCCGTGCGTGGTCCTGGAGCTTTCGCCTGCGAAATGAATCGCTGTTCGGGGTTCGTAGGCATGACACATCACGGCCGGAGCCAAACGCATCAGGGATCCGTTGCCCGCGGAATTGGAACTCGTGTTTCCAGCGATCGGGTCCCCCGTCCTTTGAAAACGGGCCAGGGCCTCCCGGGTGGCCACTCCAATGTCAAAGCATTCGCCTGTGCTGCTCAAGTACCCGTGGCGCCACCAGCGGATATAGCGTTGCATTTGGTCAAGCGGATCGAATTGGTTCGTTTGAACCAGACTATCAGCAAGGCAAAGAGCCATGGAAGTGTCATCGGTCCATTGGCCAGGCTCCAGGTCAAATGGCCCACCGCCCACCATGTCCGTGATGGGTTCAAAGGATCCAGGTTGCCTGAATTCCAGAGTGGTCCCAACGGCATCGCCGACGGCCAGGCCGACCAAGCACCCTTGCCAACGGGAACTGGGTTCAACCGGAACCGTATCAGGAACCACGGATTCGAAAACTGACATATTTTGTCTCGTAATAGGCTTCGAGACCCTCCTGGCCAAGTTCCCTTCCCAATCCACTTTCCTTCATGCCGCCGAACGGGCACTGGGGGGATGTGGGGACAGGGTCGTTGATGCCGATGATTCCAGATTCGAGACCTTCCGCGAGTTTCCATGCAGTGGAAAGATCGTTGGTGAAAGCATAGGCCGCCAAACCATAGGGTGTATTATTGGCTTGTTCGATGACCTCATCGATCTGGGAATATTCAAGAATTGGGAGGATGGGCGCGAAAGGCTCTTCGGTCAAAATGCGGCAGTTGGGTGCCAGGTCGTCAACAACGGCGGGTTCAAAAAATAGCCCACGGTCAAAACGGACATCGCGCCGACCACCCACAAGGACCCTTGCGCCGCGCGATTTGGCCTCGTCAACCAGATCCTGGGCATGCCTGAGTCCAGAGGCTTCGAACATTGGACCTATCTGGACACCGGGTTCAAGGCCAGCGCCCACCTTGAGGGATCTTGTGGCCTCGATAGCCGCCTCGGTAAAGCGCTTGCGAAGATCTTTTGAAACATAAAATCGGCTGGGGGCGATGCAAACCTGTCCGTTGTTCCGGAATTTTCCGGTGACGGCGATTTGGGCCGCCATTTCCGGATCGGCGTCCGGGCCAATGATGAATGGAGCATGTCCCCCTAGTTCAAGGCTCAGGCGTTTGATCTGGTCCGAGGCGCCCCGCATGAGTTCCTTGCCAACCGCGGTGGAGCCGGTGAAGGAGATTTTTCGGCAAATGGGATTGGAGAGAAATTCCGCAGCGACTTCCGAGGCCGGGCCTGCAACCAGGTTGGCAACCCCATTGGGAAGCCCTGCCTCCTCAAGGCACTCATAGAACTGGACAAGGCACAATGGAGTTTGGCTTGCGGGTTTGGAGATTACGGTGCAACCCGCGGCCAGGGCTGGAGCAAGTTTCCGAATTTGAAGACTAAGCGGGAAGTTCCAGGGACTTATTGCGGCAACAACACCAACCGGGTGCCTAAGGGTAATATGGCGTTTATCCGACAACCAGGAGGGAATAACTCGGCCATAAGCGCGCTTTCCCTCCTCGGCAAACCAATCGAGTGTGTCGGCGCTTTGCAAAACCTCGCCCCGGGATTCGGCAAGGGGTTTGCCCTGCTCAAGAGTCAGGGTCGTGGCAATTTCCAGCGCTCTCTGTCTTAGAATCTCCGCGGTTTTACGAAGCAGGTTAGAGCGTTCCATGACCGTGGTTTTTGACCAGGATTTCATGGCCTTTTGGGCGGCTTCCAAAGCGCGAACGGTTTCCGGACGACCACCATATGCCATCCGGGTGATGATGGTTTCGGTGGCGGGGTTGATAACACCCAGAGTGTGTCCCAAATCCGAGTCACACCACTTCCCGTCCAGGAATAATCTGGCGGAGCCCGATTTGAAAACCGGGCAGGGCATTTCGGGGGAATTGGTGGAATCAATCGACATAGGGATCGGCCCCGAGATCTTTTAACGTTTCGAGGCGATGTCTCTCATACGCCATCAAATCAAGACGACTTCGATAGTGGCGCTTTTCCACATTTCGTTGTGCCAACCGGAAAAGGGATGAATACCCCTGCCAACGATTGGAAATGTCCCTTCCTGCTTCCCGGCCCTTGTTGGCAAGATTTTCCTTGCGGGCCTCACCCAGTCCCTCAAGAAGTTCATCTTCCAATGAGACAAAAAATTGAGCAGATCCGGGATCCCCCTGGCGCCCTGACCGGCCCACAAGTTGGCGGTCGATACGGGCGGCTTCGTGGCGCTCTGTGCCAAGTACATGAAGCCCGCCCAATTGAAGGACTGCCGGTTCGGGCTTGATGTCCGTACCACGACCCGCCATGTTGGTCGCGATGGTAACGCGCCCTTTTTCCCCCGCATGTTCGACGATTTGTGCTTCCTGTTCGTGTTGCTTTGCGTTCAATACCTGATGCTCAATCCCGGCAAGGGACAGTTTTTTGCTTAGGCGCTCGGAATGGTCAACCGAACGGGTGCCGATCAGGATCGGACGACCTTCGATGTGTAATTCGGATACGGCCTCCACAACCGCATCGAATTTGGATTCCTCGTTTGGGAAGACCCGATCGGGAAGCATTTCGCGGATACTAGGCCGATTCGTCGGAACGGATACCACCCAGATGCCGTAGACGCGTCGGATCTCCGCTCGGTTTTGGCGGGCGGTTCCGGTCATACCCGATAGTTTCTTGTAAAGCCGGAAGTAGCTTTGGAAGGTGATCTGTGCCGCATGGTCGGCGCCAAAGGAGATGGGAACCCGCTCTTTTGCTTCCACGGCCTGATGCAGGCCATCCTGCCAGGTCCGGTCCGGCATGCTTCGCCCGGTAAACTCGTCAATGATGACGATCTCGTTTTTCTCAGAGATCATGTAATGCTGATCTTTGCGGAACCGGAAATGGGCCTGAAGGGCTTTTTCGATAGCCTCGTGGAGCTTGTCCATTGCTTGGGCATTGGGTCCCGAGGGCGGGTTCGAATATCGGACCAGCTGTCTACCCGCGTTGGTGAGTTCCAGTTTTTGTTTCTTTGCATCGAGGACAAAATCTTCCTCGTATTTCATGGTGCGGGCCAAATTGTCGGCCCAGATATAAACGACCGATTCCTCTTCGGTCGCCTTGCGTTTTTCACCACCAATGATGAGCGGGGTTCGAGCTTCGTCAATAAATATGTTGTCCGCTTCATCCACCAGCACAAAGTTGAAATCGCGCTGTACTCTGGGGTCCTGGTTTTGGGGTGTGCCACCTTTTTGCCATGGCCCCCAGAAGGGGATCTCCTGGGATTTGAGGGCGGCTAGCTTGAGTCGATCTTTCATGAAGTCAAAACCGAACTCGGAAGCGGTGGCGTAGGTGATATCGCACTTGTAAGCCCGTTGCCGATCGGGATCCTGCATTTGTTGCTGAAGGATGCCGATACTCAAACCCAAAAGATCGTAAACAGGTTTAAGCCATTCGGCATCACGCTTCGCAAGATAGTCGTTGACTGTTGCGACATGGACCCCTTTACCGCTTAGAGCGTTAAGGAATGAGGGGAGTCCCGCAATCAGGGTTTTTCCTTCGCCGGTAGCGACTTCGGCACAAGCCCCGGAATGGATAATCGCCCCGGCTGCTAGTTGGACATCGAAAGGACGAAGGCCCAAAATGCGCCTTGCCGCCATGCAGAACAGGCCAAATGCTTCGGGCAATATGCTGTCGAGTGATTCGCCCCCGCGGGCACGCCCCTTAAGCTTGAGAGCAGATGCGGTGATTTCTTCATTGGTGAGGGGCTCGTACTTCGCCTCCCAAGCGCGAATCCTTGGGATTTGGAGCGCAGCTTGACTAAGTCGACGGGTCCAGGGAAGTCCAATTAGGGCATTGATGCGATTAAAAACGCCAGATCCGAGGCTGCCAATGCGGGATTTGTGGCGCATTTCGGCAAGATGCTCCCCCACTTTTTCGGGGGTGGCATCAGAGAGACCGGCCAAGTGGTTTTTTTTTCGAAACCCACGGCCAAAGTTAGTCATGGAGCGGGAAGTGGACACGGCAATCCCCATGCAAAATTCATTGGATTCTAAACAGAATCATAGCCACAAAGGGTCGTGTAGGGGGATAGCAATAGGCAGGGAAAAAACAGAGAATTCAAAGCAAGCCCCCCGGAGATTTGACTCACCTCTCCCAGTGAACCCAAACCATCCGAGGGGCTTGTTATCCATCTATATCAATAAAGAGTAACGACCGAGTTTCCTGCCTCTCCCACAGGAAACCCGGTCGAAACACCCATAGCTTGGCAGGGCGTTAAGTCTTTTCAGTTACTAGCTTTGATTTTTGGTTGCTCTTTTAGGTTGGTAGCCGGGGCGTTTCCCGGTCCATTGATCAAGGGGTTGTCCGACCGTGCTTCCCGCCTCTCCCTCAGGAGGCAAGGTCGAACATCCCTTTGCTTGAATGAGCGCGACGACTATGTCAGTCGGGGCCCATGAATTGGTTGGGGTCTAACCCATTGAGCCGGGGCGTTTCCCGGTCCATTGATCAAGGGGTTGTCCGACCGTGCTTCCCGCCTCTCCCTCAGGAGGCAAGGTCGAACATCCCTTTGCTCGTTTCGCACCTTTCACTTAAAGGGCCTGTGTATTTTTTTTGTTATCCGACCGAACTTCCAGCCTCTCCCTCCGGAAGCCCGGTCGCAATAACTTTTGTCCGTCTAAATCAAGTTCAGGAGGACGAAAATAGTTAGATGCAACAGTTGGGCCAAACCGAACAAAAAGAGAAAAAAACGGAAATTGAAAGTTCATAAGTTATTCAAAAATAATGACTTATGTCTAAAAAATATTTTGCGAACAAAACAGATTTTTCGTAAAGGGATGCTGGAGTGCAACTGTTTTGGGCGCACGCTGCACGGATCTTGGGCGGATGGATTTTCCCTTAAAAGGGTAAAAATACGGGTAGTCTTTTGAGGAGGTTTCTGGGAAATCTGAAAATCCCTTTCCTGGCTTCGATAAAACCAAAAGTAGCAAGGCGGTTGGAGCCCCGCCCGCGGAGAAACTCCATTGTCTGAAAATCATCCCCTGGTGCCTGCCCTCCTTGCTAGTTACAAGGAAGATCCCAGGACTGTGCATGCGGAAAAAATGCCGCTGCCATCCCGCGAGGCCGTTGCCTCGATTGTTGAAGATATGCTCGACCTTTTGTTTCCCGGCTATTTTCGCCTTCAGGAAATCGAGGAAACAACTTGGGTAACAAGTATTTCTGATATCTTGGGTCGAGTTGCTGAAAGTCTTGGATTGCAAATTCTTAGGGCATTTCGCCACGAGCACACTTGCTTTGAAGGGAAAAAAATGGCTGGGGAGGATCAGGCCCGGGCCATCACCGGGAATCTGTTGGCAGGGATTCCCCAGCTTCGGTTGGTTCTCGGCCAGGATGTGCAAGCTGCTTTTGAGGGGGATCCTGCGGCGCGAAACTGCCAGGAAGTGATT
Source organism: Singulisphaera sp. GP187 (assembly GCA_945868575.1). Classification (GTDB taxonomy): domain Bacteria; phylum Planctomycetota; class Planctomycetia; order Gemmatales; family Gemmataceae; genus SYLG01. The sequence goes on from CAMBMH010000161.1 coordinate 5,833, forward strand.
TTTTGTTATCCGGGGCTTGAGGCCGTCGCCATTTTTCGTGTTGCTCACGAACTCCACAAGGTTGGTGTGCCATTCCTGCCCCGTATGATGACCGAATTGGCTCATCAGAAAACCGGGATCGACATTCATCCCGGGGCCCGCATCGGCCCGGGTTTTTTCATTGACCATGGGACAGGTGTAGTCATTGGGGAAACCTGCGACATTGGTCGCAATGTGAAACTTTACCAGGGGGTGACTCTGGGCGCCCTTTCTTTTCCCCGGGACGCAACCGGAAATATTATCCGGGGCCAAAAGCGGCATCCCACTTTGGAAGATGAGGTTGTGGTTTACGCCAACGCAACAATTCTTGGTGGGGAAACAGTTGTGGGCCATCATGCCGTCATTGGATCAAATGTTTGGCTTACCGAATCGGTAAACCCCCATACTACTGTGCTGATGGAAAAACCGTCGCTTAGAATCCGGCAACCCGGGACTTCCAGTCGTGAAAGCTGAATCCGGGCAGGGGAACCCGGTTAGGGTCATTTTGGTCAACCCTGACCATCCCGAGGCTTCCTTAATTGAAGAGGCTGCCTCCCTCCTTAGGGGTGGAGGATTGGTTGCATTTGCCACGGAAACGGTATACGGCTTGGGGGCAAATGCCCTGGATCGCCAAGCGGTGGGGCGGATTTTTGAGGCCAAAGGTCGCCCAGCTACCAACCCTCTTATTGTTCATATTACAAACTCTGAAGCTGCCAAAAGTCTGGCCCATTGGAATGATCGTGCAGAAAAGTTGGCCCTTGGTTTTTGGCCGGGACCTTTGACGATAGTCCTCCCTAGGAAGTCCATTGTTCCCGATTCCGTTACCGCCGGAGGCGATACGGTGGCTTTGAGGATTCCAAATCACCGGGTTGCTTTGGCGCTTTTGGAATCTGCAGGATGTCCCGTGGCCGCCCCCAGCGCCAATCGTTCCAATGGCCTTTCGCCTACCCTTGCCCGTCATGTCCTGGAATCGCTAGGCAATCGTGTGGATTGTATCGTGGACGCGGGACCCTGCGCGGTGGGTATTGAGTCAACGGTTGTCGATTTGTCTGGTCCTGAGGTACAGGTTCTCCGGCCAGGTCACATAACCCCCAGTCAAATCCGGAAGGTTCTTGGTGAGCCCGTTTCGTTTTCAATCCGGGGAAATTTGGAGAAGCCTCTAAAATCGCCTGGGAATTTGGAAATTCATTATGCTCCCAGGACTCCCCTTGAGTTGTTCCAAAATCGGGAGACCTGGGAGGGTCGTAAACAGCAACTATTGGCCGCGGGAAAAAGGTTTGGGGAACTTCCTGACGGATTGGATGGGCCCGAATCCGATTGGGTTTTGGATCCCACTCAATGGGAAAAAAAACTGTACAAGCGGCTTCATCAACTTGATGAGCAAAATCTGGATCTACTTTTGGTTTATGTTCCTTTTCACGAGGAGGAGTGGGAAGGGATCCTGGACCGGTTGCGCCGTGCGTCGGCCCCATTATCAAAATTAGATTAACTATCCCTTTTCGTGAAACGAAGACCCGGGTATACTCCACAATGCGGAATCCTGTGCGAAGACGGGTCCCCACCAGGGGGACAGGGCAAGCGGGAATCCGTCCCCAAAATCCTATTGCCTGAAACCGAAGCCGAAGTCCCGTCACTTTGGCGGACACCATGGAGAGTGTCGTATCCGACCGTTTGATCGATCCGGGCCGCCCCCCGCCGCTGACCGTGGGCCTCGCATGAATGAGCAGATCCGAATCAGTCCGATTCGGCTTATCGGTGCAGAAGGCGAGCAGTTAGGCGTGGTTCCCACGCACCAAGCCATGGAAATGGCTCGTGAGGCGGGACTTGACCTTGTGGAAGTGGCTCCCAATGAGCGCCCTCCGGTTTGCAAGATTCTCGATTACGGCAAGTTCCGTTACCAGCAATCTCGCAAGGAAAAGGTCAAAGCTCATCAGCAAAAGCTGAAAGAGGTCCGGGTTCGTCCGAAAACGGGCGACCACGACATCGAGACCAAGGTGAATCAGGTCAAGCGTTTCCTTGAGGATAAGGACAAAGTTCTTTTGTCCGTTCAGTTTCGTGGTCGTGAAATGCAACACCTCGAAGAAGGTAAGCGTGTGCTTGACCAAATGTTGGACAGGCTTGCCGAAGTTGCAAAGATCGAAAAAGCGGCCACCATGGAAGGCAAGCGCATGACTGCGATGCTTGCCCCCAAATAATCCCTTTTGCCATACCCAAGTGCAACAGGTCTGTAAAAGATTCACAATTAGATAACAAATAAAGCCCGGCATTTGCCGGGCTTTATTTGTTGAAAAATCAGATGCATCGCTTTCAGGAAGGGCCGCTATTGTGTTATCGTGGGATATCTAGCATAAAATAATCCCGGGGGCTGCGGGTGAAGGGATGGCTTTGAAAACCTCCCGGATTTCCGGCGGGAACCATTCCCTGAAAAGGCATACAGGGAAGGCAGGGGGGAACAAAAACTGGGGGCGGTGGAGGGAAACCCAAACCCTGGCATCCCACGCAAAGGGGATGGACGGGTGTAGGGTAGGAGTATACACGAGGCTGGTTTTTGGGGCTGGCAGGAGGCATAGTGGGCCGAACTGCAGGCCTGGCGGGGTCTACCACAGTTGGTGGTGAAGCCATTGCTGGGCCGGTTATCGGTTTAGCCTGGATGGCAGGCCGGGTCTGGGTTGCAGGCACCGGTGGATTAGCCAAAGGAGGCTCTTGCGCAACTACAAGGGCGGGCAGGGCCCAAAGCGCCAATAAGGCAAGTTTTTGCTTGATCATGATCTTTGCTTCCTGTCCGTCCTGGAACAACATTACTGAATTCGGATAAAGGAATGGGGAGGCTTGGGGGAGAAGCGGGAAAAGAGGAAAATGGGATA
>CAMBMH010000162.1 GCA_945868575.1 Singulisphaera sp. GP187
TTCCTTTTTTTTCTTTTTCCCCTTTTCGGTCTCTTCATCTTTTGGTGTCTCGTCCTTGGATTCTTCCTGGTCTTTGGGAACATCTCCTATCGAATCAACCGTATAATAAAGATATGCCGGATTCCCATAGGCTCCTTCTGGCCAGGCGAAGTTGAGAATGTTCATCAGGAGAATGCCGCAAAGTGCAAATCCCCTCAAAAGGTCCAGAGTGAGCAATCGCTCGTTTGGCTGCGTAGGTTTGGCCCTGGGGATTTCAGGGACAGGCGGCGCTTTTCCCTCACCCATTGAGTCTTCTTTGGATCCGCCAAAAGGGCTTTCCTGTTCAATAGACGGTCCAACCTCCCCATCCGGCCCCACGGGATCAACTTGATTCGGCTGGCAGGTTGCCTTTTCCGACAAAGCAGGTTTCTGAGTCTTCAATTCCAATGACTGGGTAATTTCCGTCAATGAACCTTCGAATTCTGTCATGGAATACCTTTGCGATTTGGGCAAAAGTTGGTCTCGAATGGAAAGCCGCATCGTTTTCGGGACGGGGACTCCATCTCCTAATGGAAAGAAATCACCATTTGAGGTTACATAACCCGGCAAAAAATCCAGGAAATCGATTTGGGCTCCTGACAAAACGCTTCAGCCCCGAAGAATTCTAGGCAAACAAGGACAAATTCGAAAGTATCCAACGACAACGCCAAGAAGCCCCTGTTCCGAAGTGACTTGACTAAGCCAACAATTCCCGAACCGGATTACCCCACGGACAGAGGAAAAATGGTCGATCCTGGCGATCCTGCAATTCCATGTCGTGATGAATACCCAAACAATGGTAAATGGTGGAGATAATATCCGCCGGAAGAAGCGGATTACTGCTTGGTCGCGAGCCGATTTTGTCGCTGGCTCCATGAACATACCCGCCACGGATTCCTCCACCCGCAAGCGCTAGGCTGTAGCAAAAATTCCAGTGATCCCGCCCCGCGTTGGCATTGATCTTTGGCGTTCGCCCAAATTCACCAAATACCGCAACCAAAGTACGGTCGAGCATTCCCCGCTGCTTCAGATCATCCAGTAGGGTCGGAACCGCCGCATCCAATTGGGGCAAAAGGCTATCTTTGAGCTTGGCGAAATTGCCGCCGTGCGTGTCCCAGGTTGCGTTTGCATCAGGAGCCCAGGAAATACAGGCGACCCTTGTCCCCGCCTCGATCAACCTTCGGGCAAGGAGCGTGCTTTGGCCATAAATATTTCGGCCATAGGCTTCGCGTACCGTTTCGGGTTCCAAATCGAGGCGAAATGCCCTCTGGGAGGCAGGCGAAGTAAGAAGGTCAAATGCCTTGGTCCTAAACGCGGAAATATCGGCGGGAATTGGACTTGTACGGGAAAGTAGCTGGCGACCGGCAAGTCGGTCCGCATCAAGCTCAGGAGGGGGGCCCAGTTCGGGCATGGCAAACTGAGGATTGTTGGGATCGCGAAGGATAAAAAGCGGATCCAGGGCACGGCCGATGAGGCCGCCAAAGAATCCTGGCTGGGGTGGGCCACCTGCCCCTTCAGCGGTGATGTAAGGCATCGAAACATAGCCCATTACCGGCCCCTTGGGGGGGCGGCACTTCGCCATCACGGAACCGATCGAGGGTTGGTCGGTAGGCTTGGCACCCCCACCCAACTCTCCACGGTCGTGGCCTGTCAATCCGCAATATACCGCAGCGGCATGGCTATTGTTTACACCATGATTCATCGAACGCACAACCGTCATCCGGTCCATCCAGGCCGCCATTCGGGGAATTTTGTCCCCAAACCGGACCCCGGGAAGGGAAGTGGCGATGGTTTTGAATTCCCCACGGATTTCGGCAGGGGCTTCTGGCTTGGGGTCCCACATGTCGAGGTGGCTGGGCCCACCATTAAGGAAAATAAGGATACACGCGTCGGCGGTGGGGGCGATGGCCGATAGCGCGCCGGGTTGCCCGTCCCTTGCCCGAAGTAACCCGGAAAGGCCCAAACCGAGTGCCCCGGCGCTCCCCAATTGAAGCACCCCACGACGAGTCATGGGCCGATCGGCAAAGTTCCAAAGGCTGGATGGATTCATGGAAAGGGCTCCCCGGGGCTTGGAACCGGGAACATTTGGGGTGGGATTCTATTATTCTACCATAACTGAACCGCAAGTGGATAGTCGTTACCCTGTCCCAGCCCGCAGAAAGTGACTCGACACGCCCTGCATTTCCTGTTATTTGAAGATTTGATTCCAGCCCCGGGGGGTTTTTTCCCGAATTTAGGGCTAAACGAACACCTGTAGGACTCAATATGCCACATAAGGATACCTTGGAGCGCCTGCGCAATTATTGTCTTGCGCTGCCCGAGGTAAGAGAAACTGTGAAATGGAACCATCCAACCTTTGAGGCGGGGAAAAAAGTTTTTGCCGTGCTGGAAAGCCACCCGGAGGGAATTTGCCTGGCTCTTCGGGTTTCGAACGAAAAAGAACGCCTTGACCTTGTGCAGAATCAGGGATTTTCCTTGGCGCCCTATTGGACCCATCAGGGCTGGGTGTTCCGTGCCGTGGACCCGGCATGTGATTGGGATCAGCTTAACGCTCTTGTGCTCAAAAGCTATCGCTCTGTTGCCCTAAAGCGCATGCTCGCAATTCTGGATTCGCCCGGACAACCAACGGAAGTATCCGCATCCGCATAAGGGACCCCAACGCCCACGCTGGACGAAACCCAAAGAAAGCATGCGCGCCTTCGGGAACGCGCGGTTGCGGGATTGGGAATGTGGGCTGTTCCCATGAAGGTTTGGCCCGTTTGAGCCATCGAACCCTATTGTGCCGGTCGAATGGTAACCAGACAGCTCCGCTCTTCCTGGGGAGTGACCTCCACCGAGATAGGCAAAAACTGCTTTATCAGCTCGATGTGGGTCGTGGAATGTTGGGTTAGCCGACAAGTTCGAAACATGCTTGTCTCACCCCGACTCGCCGCAATGCCGCAAGGCAAAATGAGCTGATCCGCAAGATAAGGTCCGATCGGAATATCGCTGGCGATAAACTTCCGCGCCTCACCCCACAAATCCTTGGCAACCTTCTCGCACGAAGTACCAATATCCCCATTTGAGGAGAAAACCTCTGCCGTATTCTCGTAGGCAAGCTCCATCAGAAGGATATTCCCGGGTCCATTTGACAACACTTCCCCGGTTTCAAAACAGCTTTGGGGCCAATTGCACTGTTTTTCCATTTCCGCACATTCCCGCTTCGCAATTGCCAGAGGCAACCGAGCCACAAGCGCGACCACCCTCCGGTGCAAAATCTCGCCTCGTTCCAGTACGCTTAATCCACGAAGCTGTTGGGAAGGCTCCACTTTCACGGTGAATTTGCCACCACCAGCGGGATAAAATCCATAACGCTCGATTTCTGCCGTCAATCCCGGCCCCATCCGCCGAAGCATTGGCAGATAAGCCCGCTCCAAAAAATCATAAGGCGGAGCGAACGGATTATGGGTTCCACCCTCCACCGTCACGGAAGAAGGACTATTTGCCAAAAGCAAAGGCGCAAGAACGGTTTGCAAAACGAGCGTCGTGCTTCCCGCCGTCCCGATTCGAAAATGATAATTGCCAGGAAGAATTTCCTTTGGGGTAAAACGCAATTCCGTGGAACCAATCCCGGCCCCGGTCACTTCGGCGTTGCTGATTTTCGCCGCTGCTTCGACAGCCGTCAAATGCTGGCGCATGAGTCCCGGTTTCTTTCGACCGGCGCGAATCTTTGATATCGTGACCGGCTTCCCGGTCAAAATCGACAAAGAGAGGGAGGACCGGAGAATTTGTCCTCCCCCCTCACCCAGGGATCCATCAATGGTCAACATGGTTTCAATCATCCGCCTTTGAAGAATCCTTGATTACAAACCTGGCCCGAAGGCGCGCAACCTCGCTCGCAAGACCAGCCTTTTTAACACTACTCAACACCTCGTTGAAATCCTTGTAAGCTGCCGGAGCCTCATCCCTGGGATATGCCCGGCAATTGGTCAGGATATCACTTTCATCCATGGACCGGTCAATATTGGCCTGATCCAAAGTCCGTGTCGCCGACTTCCTCCCCATCGCGCGCCCGGCACCATGATTGACACTGTAACAGCTCTTCACTGCCTCGGGCCTGGCGACCATGACCGCGGAACCTGCTTGCGGATTTCCCGGAAGCAGAATTGGGTGCCCGGTGTCAAAAAAGGGAGTTTCCCTGAGCGAGTGGTGACCGGCCGGAAACGCACGGGTTGCACCCTTACGATGCACCCAGGCTTTCTGATTGTTTACCACCTCCTCACGGGCAATGTTGTGGCTGATAAAATAGACTAGCTTTCCCGTGATCCCAGGGAGCACCTGTTGAAAGGCCTCCAACACGAGTGCATTGATCAACAGATGATTTACTGTGGCAAAATTCGCCCCCAGCGACATATCGTCGATGTAAGCGTTTCCCTGGGGAGTTCCCAATGGAGCATAAACCAGTTCGCGGTCATTGCCCGGAAGCGGAATTCCCCATTTTGTAAACATCTCCTGGAGGTCCCTGAATTGGCCAGAGGCCAAAAGGTGTCCAAAACCCCGGGATCCGCAATGGGAAAGAAAAGCCACTTTCCCATCCTTGAGCCCAAAGGTTTCCGCGACTTTTTTCGCCTCATCCTCCTGACCAACTTCAACCACCTCGCACTCTCCGAAATGGTTTCCACCACCATAGGAACCCAGTTGGCCCATTTTGTCGGCGAACCCGAAGTTTTTAAGTCGTCCCTGTGTCCGAATGTAATCCAGACGGGCCTTCAGGCTTTCTGCGGTTCCATCATGTCCAGTATGAAACGAGTCCTCGCAGCGCTCCGCCCATTCCAGGGGAATGCCCAACGCGGAAAGAACCTCGGCAGAAGCACCCTGGGTGACAACCCTTTCTCCCAGGTCTCCGTCAACACGCCTCGATTTCCTTACGCTTCGTTGCCCTTTTCCGGCGCCGGTGGGGGTGCGGTCGCAAATGGCCTCGATAAGCGCGCGACGAACAGGACGATCCTGAATCGCCTCCTCCGGAAGATCAAGTTGCAAAAGACTCATCGAGCACTTGATGTCCACGCCTACAGGACCCGGATAAATGTGGGTTGGTGAAACCATCACACACCCCACGGGGGCCCCATAACCACAGTGAGCATCGGGATTGAGCACAAGTTCCGTCACCCCGGGAGCAAGGCGCGAGTTCACCGCCTGCTTCAGGCAGATCGCGTCAAAAGTTTTCCGGATAGCCTCGGTACCGATTACCGTGATCGGTGGAGTCCGTTCCCCGGTCGGAAGAATCGCCGTTGCCTCCCCGGTCTCAATCATCGAGTATTCCATTTTTCTTTCCTTTGCTTAAATTCACTCTTTATAAACGGCATTTACAATGTGCCGCTTTTTTATGCAACTCGTTTTGGGCTCTTGTATTCCAGAGTTTTTTCCCAAAGCACACCTCTGGGAATCACCTCTAAAAAAACAGGCAGGACGACAATTTTCGATGAAACACCCGTGCTCTACCACTGAGCTACAGTCCCAAACAGTCATAGGTTGTTGAGACTGGTGGGATTCGAACCCACGACCCCGTCATTATCATGATGTAGTTCCATCAGCATTCGTCCTGCCTGTTGATTCGTGAGAAACACCTGTTGGACATTCCAAACCACATAAAAGGTTTGTCTATCGGTTTAGTTGATTGTCGCGCGAAGGGCGGGCAACAAAAATCGCCAAGAGTTGCCGGATTCGAACCGGGTTTACCAATGTACTCCCAGACTGCATTTGCCCACCCCAAGCGCGAACCATCGCCCGGGAAAAACTAGATCGAAATGCCTTCGATCGTCTTTACCCAGTGATCCATTTCGGCGCCTCCCGAGGCCACATCCGCCAAAAGGGTGAACACCTGGTCGCTAAACCCACCAACATGGATGATGTCGGCGCGTTCTTCGGCCTGCGTCGTCGTATAAGCCTGGAGGTCAATACAGACCATTCGCGCTATTGGATTGCGCTTTTTGAAGATCTGCCATTGTTTCATTGTTTCGGTAGGCGTTACTCCCGCCTGAATCCTGGTGTCCACCCAGGACTGATTGTCTGAAACATAAACCACCAGGTCTCCCATGGCTTTCCTTTTGTTCAAATGAACCAGAGGGGCGCTGCAATTGGTACCCCCTCCTCCGACAGCGGCAAGTTTGTCCCCATTGGTGAATATGCTGTCCATCGGATCCAGTTGGACCTGCACAACCTCATTTTCAAAAGGGATTATCTCCGCCGTTGGGTTTTGACGCAGGATCGCCGCGGCCACCAAGGCCGCGACATCAATACATCGGGCACTTGATGTCGACCCCTTGCGTCGTCCGGTCACCGGGGATTGCATGCTTCCCGAAACATCGGGAAACACGAATACCTTTCCGGACATGCTGGGCACCGAGGATACCGAGATTTCCATCGCATCATGGAGAGCCCGAACAATCGGTTCCGGAAGACTTTCCCCGGTGTTCTTGAGGGCCATCATCAGTTGATAAGGGAACGGTTTCGCTTTTGCGATCAGGTCCCGATCGCGCAGCCTCCCCGCGATCAAATCCACCATTTGGGGATCGTCAAACACCTGATGTCGCATAAAGGTGTTCAGGTTCATCCGGGTCGTCTGCCAACTTGCGCTTGAGGCGATCTGGGCCCATTGCGAATTGGTCAACTCCAAAGAAGTCAGCATTTCAAAAGGGACATTGGGCACGGATAGCGACTCGCGCTCCGGTGCATTGCTGAAACCTTCGAAACTGCGAACCAACCCGGGCAGATCCCCGGTATCATGCGGTTTCCCCAACAGATAACCATAAAAGGCTTCACGCTGTTTGGTGGCAGGCTTTGGGTGAACCATCCGCAAAATATCCCCGAGGCTTGGGGATTGCCCAACCGAGCCGAGAAAAAGTTGCTCGGCGGATCGCTTCTCCAGCCACTGCTGTATCAAGCGCTTGGGCAATGTCCCCAGGCTCTTTCGACCCACGGCGCCTGAACGCATGATCTGGATAAAATTCCTGAGCATCTTTTGATTGTTGATGACCCGATCAAAAATCTCGGCCAACAAACCGGGCGAGCGAATACTCAGGACCGCGCAAAGAAATGCGGGCATGTCCTTCATGGTGGCCTTCTGCCGGGAATAAAGCGCCGCCCGGGCGATGAACTCGGGCTCGACTTCCAGGCAAAGTCCAAGGACCTTATCCATTTGTTCGCCGCCCTTGGCATAAAAAGTATCGTTGAAACAACCCGTTGAAACGATCTGCGCCAGAGCTTGCTTGGGAGTTTTCTTGTAAGCCACCCCTCCGGCTTCATTCCGGCTATTTGCCCTGGAAGACAGGATTCCCCGGAAACTCGCGAACAGATTGATGTTTACCATGACTCCTCACCTCCCCTTCCCAATCCAACATTTCCTTTTGTTTTTCAGATGGAGGGCACATATGCACGGTGCGTGCCAAAAGGTTAAAAAATTTTTATCCGTCTCCATAAACTATTCTATTGCAATACTTTAAATTTTGTTTTCCCAAACCGCGCATCCCTGACATACTGTTTGGCTTACGGAAAGCTTTATCTTTTCAGATAAGTTCTTATCCTTTATGATATGAAACGAATCCTCCTGGGTTTTTTGGGTACAAAGCTGGATCGGGCCACCCCGGACAAGCGATGGGACACTTGGCGGCCTTCTGTTGCAATTTGCCAACACGAAGACCTCCTCATCGATCAGTTTGACCTTTTGATCGAACCCAGGGACAAGTCTCTCGCCCAGCAGGTCGTGGAGGATATTGCCGCAATTTCCCCGGAAACAAAGGTCAATCTCCATCCAATGATTCTCAAGGACCCCTGGGACCTGGAGGAGGTCTATTCGGCGCTTCACGATTTCGTCAGCGCCTATCCCTTTGACACCGAAAACAACGAGTACCTGGTCCACATCACCACAGGATCCCATGTCCAGCAAATTTGTTTCTTCCTTTTGACAGAGTCGAGGCATATTCCCGGACAACTGATTCAAACTTCACCAAGTAGCAGGTCGAGAGCGGGTGCCAGCCTAGGCAACTACCGGTTAATCAATCTGGATCTCTCCCGTTATGACCAGTTGGCCGCCCGTTTCAAACAGGAGCGCCAACAGGGACATTCGTTCCTCAAGTCAGGCATTGCCACGAAAAATCCCGCCTTCAATCAGCTCATCGAACAAATTGAGCGGGTCGCCATGAACGGAACCGCTCCGGTCCTTCTCACAGGCCCAACCGGGGCAGGCAAAAGCCAATTGGCCAAAAGAATATTCGAACTGAAAAGACTCAGAAAACAGGTGACTGGTAATTTTTTTGAGGTCAATTGTGCCACCTTGCGAGGCGACTCGGCCATGTCCACACTTTTTGGACATGTAAAGGGGGCATTTACCGGAGCTGTGGATAATCGCAAGGGGTTGCTTGCCTCGGCGAATCAGGGCGTGCTTTTCCTCGATGAAATCGGCGAACTGAGACTCGATGAGCAGGCCATGCTCCTTCGCGCGATCGAGGAAAAAAAATTCACCGCTGTAGGCTCGGACAAGGAGGTTTCCAGCGATTTTCAATTGTTGGCGGGAACCAACCGGGATTTGCGGGAGGATGTGAAGGAGGGGCGCTTCCGGGAAGACCTCCTGGCAAGGAT
>CAMBMH010000163.1 GCA_945868575.1 Singulisphaera sp. GP187
ATGGCATCGAGTCCAAGGCCTGGTAATGCTGCCAAGAGTGAGGCAGTTTATGTGAAAATTCCTGGCAAATATGCCAAGAAGGACACAACCACACTCAAGGCCAATCTAAAGGCCGGTAGCAACACAGTTGATCTGGACCTTGCAGACTAGCTAATCATCTGATTTTTTTTTGATTTTCAGCCGACAGGAAATCCTGTCGGCTTTTTTTTTGCTGAAACCCCGATTCATCTCGTTTTGAAATTGGTTTTACGCTCATTTGGGGCTTATTATTAACTTGTGAAACCTTGCTGCGGATTGGCAAATTCACCAATGTTGTTTCCATTTCAACGGATCAAATCATGTTGGCTCCCTCCGTATCCCATGATTCCCAAAAGGAAAATGGTGTCGCGCCCAAATCGAAGGTGTCCTGGAAATTGTTCCTTGGGGCATTTATCGCGATTTTGATTATGTGGAGTGGTGGGTTTTGGAGTGCCAAAATCATCGGAATGTCCTCGCTGGAAAAGCGTTCGCTTGCCGAGGCCAAAGTAGCCTTTGGTTGGGCCAATTTTCTTTGGCCCTGGAGTCCATCGGTCGAGTTGGCCCAAGCGAAGACTTGCAGGCTTTCGCGCAATTTCGGAGAAGCTGAAACCCATCTGAATCGCTGCCTGAAACTCTGGAACGGGGCGAATGAGGATGTGCAGATTGAATTCCTGCTAATTCGCACCGCCACGGGAGAAGTCGATGAAAGCTCATGGCACCTGATGTCTTATGTCGACCAGAATCATCCGCGAAGCTATGAAATCATGGAGGCGATTACCGCCGCGTATTTGCAAAGACTCAAATACGGCCCCGCGTACGCGATGCTCAACCGGATGCAAATATTGGCGCCGGAAAAAGCACTTCCATATTATTGGCGGGGTTGGGTCCTCGAGAGAATGGACAACCCGTCGGAAGCCAAAGTCAACTATCTGCAGGCCCTTGAAGTCGATCCATCCCTTGTGCAGGTTCGTCTTCGTGTTGGGGAAATTCTGCTTGAGGATAATCGGCCAGATGAGTCTGTACCTTATTTGGAGGGATTATATGCGGAATTTCCGTCCCGACCCGATATTCAGGCTCGCCTTGGCCAGCTCCGATTCCTTCAGGGGAGGTGGACCGAGGCCCGGCAGCTTTTGGAGTCGGCGCTTCCGGAAATGGAGAATGACTCCCCGTTGCTTTTGCATCTTGCCCGGCTTGATCTCCAGGAGGACCGGCCTGCGGAGGCGGAGACCCTCCTTAATCGCATTTTGGAGAACGAACCGACGGACACCGAGGCGCAATTTTCCCTGGCAAGCGCCCTGCAAAACCAGGGGCGACTCGACGAGGCGAAAGCCGCGCTCAAATTATACCAGCAAAAGAAACAATCCTTGCAGATCGCCAACGACATGCTCAAGGACGAGGCCCAGCATCCGAGCCGTAAGCCCCAAACGGCATATGAGATTGGAAAGGTGCTCATTGAGATTGGCCGCAAGCAATTGGGCATGTATTGGCTGGAGCAGGCGCTTGATCGCGACCCGAATCATGGTCCTACGCACGCGCTTCTCGCCGAGCAGTACGCGCTCAAAGGCGATCAAGCGCGCTCGGAAATACACAAAAAAAAGAGTTTGAAAAGCGAAAAATAAGTTGCTTTGTGGCCGGCGGGGCCCGCCATTTTCGGCGTCGTTCGCTGGATTCCAATGGTCGCAGCAACAACGGAGAGTGGTTCCGGTTTCTATTTGTCCTGAACTTTGATCATGCCTGCCTCCTGGGCTGCTTTGGCCCAGATCTCCGCCAGTTTTTTCCGATTTGTTTTTTTGCAAAGCTCCACAAGTTCCAGGCGGACTTGGACATCATCAGGGCGGGCATTTGCCTTTAGGTAGAGATCGGACATCTTTTTCAGATCCGAGGTGGCATCATCAGCGCTTTTTCGTGCGGATCTGCCGGCGACAGAATTGCCTGAGAGCTCATAGGCCTGGGCCAGTTCATTCCAGGCTTTTGTGTCGAGCGGATCCCCCCTGGTGGCAAACTCCAAAAGGGGAACCGCCGGGACAAACTGGTTTTGAAAAAGGTGAGCCTGGGCGCGCAGGCGGGCGATTTTTGGAGAAATCGGATCCATTTCTCGCGCCTTGTCGAGTTTTTGGCTCGCCTCGTCCAATTTTCCCTCAATAATCAGAAGTTCTCCAAGAACCTCCAATCCCCTCGGCCCTTCAGGTATGAGGTCTGAATATTGGTTCCAAAACTTTCTGGCGCTTTCCACCGAATTGCGCAAGAGCTCGACTTCCACCAGATTGAGGGCGACCTCAATGGTTAGATCAGTTGGAAGGCCCAACTTAAGCGCTACCTGATAAAACTCGGAAGACTGGTCGTTCTGGACCAATTCCTTGGCAATCTCACCAGCAAATCGAAATCCCATGGCATCGGGAGTTTTTTTAAGGTGTTTATCGAGAATCTTTAGCGCTTCATCAAGCAGCCCCAAATCATAGAGTGCACCGGCCAAACCCCGAACCCCTTCGGAATTGTTGGGATCGCGCATATAAGCGTTTTGAAAGGCGTCGAGTGCCTGTGTGGTTCGCCCCAACTGAAGGAATGCCCGTCCACGAAGGATCAGGGCTCCCGGGAATTTGGATTCCTCCGCAGGCAACTGATGGAGTGCATTGAGTGCCCCTTCTGGTCGCTGCTGGCCGAGACGGATCTCCGCCTGGAGCAGAAGCTTGTTGTTGGGGTCCATATCACGGCCCGAGGTCTGGAGCAATTTGTCCGCCTGTTCCCAATCCCGGGAATCCATGCGTCTGCGAATTTGAGCCTCGGGTTGCTCCTGGTTCCACCACCAATACCCGCCGCCTCCGATGGCCAGGAGAAGCAGTGGAAAAACGAGGATCCCGGGAAACCAAATCGATTTTGAGGATGTGTTTTGGGGTGCCAGGGACATAATGGATCCTGCCCTTTGTTGTTGTGCCAATTGCCAATTTTTATAACCGGAAAACGGACAATAATACAGACTTTGCTAAATGTGGACCGAAAAGGTTGGCCCCAGAATTCGCTCTTGGGCTCGTTGTTGGGTTGGCCCCAGATTGGCTACCGGAGGAATCCCCAAGTTATCGAGCTGATATTTTACCATTTTTGCCCTTGGGGAACGATACCCCAAACAGTGGAACATTGGAAAGCAAAACAGGATTCCTTGGACCTTATACCCAAAGCGGTTAGTGGGTTGTGAGTGGGCCAGACCTTTTCAGGGAATCACCATATATCAGAATATTGCTAAAATGGTTGTCCCCAAAGCCCTTTTAAGAAGAAAAACAAAGTACCAAATCCCGATGGGGATGACTTTTCCTTTTTCTACCCCCCAATGGATCAGGCCAAGATCTCGCGCCTTTGGCTAGCCAATCATTGAATTTGGGGATTTTGAAAAGACTAGAGGGTTTGTTTTGGCGTTTGTCGGCATATTGTCATGTCCCAAACGGAATCCCTTCGGCATTTGTGACAATGACCTTGAATCAAAAATCCATCCCGGGTAAAGCGCCTTTCCACAGGGATTTTCCCTGCCCGGAATTTCACGGAGTCCTTCCCGGACATGAGACTTTTCCCGCACAATCTGACCAAGACCCTGGGTCTTGCAGGTTTCCTCCTGATGGGAACGGCGGTTCTGCCTCCTTCTTATTGGGGCGGAATTTGGGGAACCGGGCTTAGGGCGCAACCGCCTCGAATGCCTGGTGGCCAACCAGCTCCCGCAGGAGAAACCGCACCTCCAGCCGCTGCAAGGGCACCACGGGGTGGCAAGGTCCTGATTGCCGATGTGGTGATTCAGGGCAATCGCCACCTCAGTACCCAGCAAATCATGTCCCAACTCGGCACCAAGCCCGGGTTGGAATACGAACCGCATATGGTCCAGGAAGATGTGCGCAAACTTATGGCGACCCGCCAATTCGCGCAGGTCGACCCCCGTTTTGAATCGCTCCCCGATGGCAAGGTTGTCATCTACTTCCTGATCAAGGATTATCCCAGCGTCGTCACCAATGTGGTGTATCAGGGCGCCAAGCACTTAAGCGACGAGGAACTCAGCTCGCTGACCGGCGTAATGAAAGGGAAGCCCCTTAGCCCGGTCACCAACAAGCTCGGTTGCCAGGCCATTGTGCGCAAATACCACGATTCGGGTCGCATGTGGGCAAGTTGCGATTTGCTCAAGGGCGCCGAGCCAGGCGACAAGGAAGTCATCTTCAACATTACGGAAGGCCCGATCGTCAAAGTTCGTGGTATACAATTTGAAGGGCAAAAGTTTGTTTCAGGTGGTGTCCTTCAAACGCACATCCAGTCAAGCAAGAAAATTCTTGGCGTCTTTGGCGGAGTCTTTAATCCCCAATTGGCCGACAACGATATTGCCCGCCTTGAAGAATATTACAAGGGGCATGGTTTCCTTGATGTCCGGGTAAGCCGTGAATTGCGCTGGACTCCGGATGGTCGCGAAGTCGACCTGGTGTTCCACACCAACGAAGGTGTCCGTTACCAGATCCAGGCCAATCCCCAGGTGGTCAACGCCAAGTCGGTGGCCCCGGAACAGCTTGAGCAGCTAACCACCACCAAATCCGGTGAATATTACAGCGACACCAAAACCAACCAGGACAAAAAGAATATCGAGGATTACATCGGGTACATGGGGCGTGAAGCCCGTGTGAACACCGTTCCCATTTTCAATCCTGATGTACCGGGTCTGGTTCGCGTCCAATATGAGGTATCCGAAAGGGCTCCGGCAAAGGTTGGGCAAATCCATGTCGTGGGCAACGAGCGAACAAAGCAAAATGTGATCTTGCGTCAGGTCCCGGTTTATCCCGGTCAAACCCTTAGCTATCCCGATCTTCGGGTGGCCGAGCGTAACCTGGCCCGTTTACAGCTTTTCGAAACCAGTCCCGATGGTGCAACACGCCCCACCGTGACCGTGATCGACCCGGATTCGGATACAGAATACAAGGATCTTTTGGTTCAGGTTAATGAAACCACCACCGGCAGTCTCATGTTCGGCGTGGGCGTGAACTCGGACCTTGGTCTTACGGGCAGCCTGGTGCTGACGGAGCGAAACTTTGATATCACCCGCTTGCCTACAAGCATTGACGACCTGATCTCGGGTAGCGCGTTCCGTGGCGCAGGCCAGGAGTTCAAGGCGGAAGCCGTCCCTGGTACCCAGCTCCAGCGCTATTCGGTAAGCTGGCGCGAACCGTTCCTCTTTGACAGCCAGGTAAGCCTTGGCACCCAAGGGTATTACTACTCCCGTAATTTCAACGAATACAACGAAGGCCGGACCGGCGGTCGCTTCAGTCTTGGTCGCAAGATCAACGACTATTGGTATGGAAACCTGACAACCCGTATCGAAAATGTCAATGTTTCAAATGTCTCTCCCTGGGAGCCCATTGACTATACCTCGGTCATAGGCAACAACTTTCTTTTGGGTCTGAGGGCCAATGTGACGCGCGACACAAGGGATTCTCCCATGCGCCCCACAGAAGGTTCGGTCATCGACTTCTCGTTCGAACAGCTTTTGGGCGCCTACAACGCACCCCTCTTTAACGCGGAGTACAACCAATACTTCACCGCCTACCAACGGGCGGACGGTTCGGGTCGCCATGTTGTGGCCCTTCGTAGTCAGTTCTCCTGGGCGGGTGACAATACCCCGGTCTATGAAAAGTACTTTGCCGGTGGTTTCCGTAGTATGCGCGGCTTTCAGTTTCGTGGCGTCGGTCCCAGCCAGAATGGCTACATGACCGGTGGTGATTTCATGTGGATCAACAGTCTGGAGTATCAGCTCCCGATTCGGGCAAACGACCAGATCTACCTGGTTGGTTTCTGCGATACGGGTACAGTTGAACAGAACATCAGCAAAATCACCGACTACCGCGTTTCGCTTGGTGTCGGCGTCAGGTTGATCGTCCCGATGATGGGCCAGGTTCCTATCGCCCTCGACTTTGGCTTCCCCGTGAACAAGGCACCGACCGACAAGGATCAGATGTTCAACTTCTGGGTCGGATTCTTCAGGTAAACTTGCCCGGCTGGCCCCGCAACCTGTGTCAGGGGTTGGGTTTTGAATGGTTGATCTTGACTCCATTGCCCGGTATAGCGGATTCAAGAACTTGGGATTATCGAATCTTTGGACCTGAGCTTCAACAATATCAAGGTAGTTTCACCTTCGCATGTCCAGCTCCCCCCAAATCACTGTAACCTCTACTCCGGTGGGCGCATCCCGACCGGCATGGGCGGGACCTGTGTTTCTTTTGGGGTTAGGATTGCTGATCTGGGCCATGTCCCACCATGGATCTCCTGAAGCCAGGCAAACCCATCGTTTTCAGCGTGATTTGGATACAGCCCGCCATTTGATTCAGTCCTCTCCGGAAACCTCGGCTGACGAGGTGGTTCACCGGGCCCGACAGGTTCTCAATGAAATGGAACCAGGGCACTCGCTTGCGGGAGAGGCCTGGATGCTTTGTGGTTCGGCCCTTTTGGAACAGACCAAAAAGGCCTCCGCCAACCTCAAGGGCGCTCTCCTTACGGAAGCAATCGCTTCATTGGAACGAAGCCAGGAGTTGGGAGTTCGTGAAGAAGATCAGCCTGCTTTGGCTTGGCAATTGGCCCGTGCCCAGTGGACACTTGGCAAAGATCCCAAAGCGACGCTTTCCAAGCTGGAAAAGGCAGCTCCTGGTGCGGATGATGTCGCTTCCGCCTGGCAGCTAATTGAAGATGGATACCTGAAGCTCACGCCTCCCGACTTTGCTGGAGCCCTGAGGGCCAACGAGCAGGTCCGTTCTACCCCCCTTATTCCAGAGGAACGGCGCGCCCAAGCCCAGCTTGATGGAGGCGAAATCCTCATGAAGCTTAATCAGATTGAAGAGGCTCGCCGCACGCTCGAAAAAGTAAGTCACCGTGCTTCACCTGCCACATTCCAAAAAGCAAAATTGGCGCTTGCCAAAAGCTATCAGGAAGAAGGGCGTTGGTCGGAAGCCGCTTCCCAATGGCACCGCTATCTTGCCGAAGCCAAACCCGCAGCCAATGATGGTGCGGTTGGGTATCTGATGCTTGGTCAGTGCCAAACCAAAATGGAGCAATTTGCGGATGCTGCCAAGTCCTGGCAGGAAGCTCGCAAATTGGGCAAGGGTGAGGCAAGCATTGCCGCCTCTGCGTATTGGGCCGAATTGCGCTCGATGGATGCGGGATCGGACCCCGCTGCGGCTGGTGTGGCCACCGGTGTGTTCGAAGAGATTCTGGCTCAGACGGGCCCCAATCTCGTCTGGAATAACCGTTGGCTCGATGCCAAAAATCTTGTCCTTTTGATGGAGCGGACCATTTCCAATACTCGCGGTGCCGGGCAAATCGACCTTGCAATCAGGTTGTCCAATTGCATGGCTCGAGTGGCTCCTCCGGGTGTGGCTCTCCAACATAAAGCCGAATTGTTGGCCGAAAAGGCCAAGTTTGTTCAAACCCAGCCCATTCCGACCGATGTTGCCAGCCAGAAAGCCCGAATCCAAACCCTAAGTTCGATATTAAGGGAATCGGCATTGGCCCTTGAGGCTGCCTCGCAACAGGTTAGTGATCCCAAGCTGCGTGCAGATCAGTTATGGAAAGCCATTTCACGCTCCCGCGAAGCAGGCGATGGTCCGCTCTCCGAAAACCTCCTAATCGAGTTCCTTTCGCTGCAACCAACACCAAATGACCGTGCTGGTGAGGCCTGGTACCTCCTTGGAGAGACCCAAAAGGAACAAAATAAAACGGCTTTGGCCACGGCGTCCTATCTCAAGTCGACTCAATATATGACACCTTTTCAGTACAGGTCCCGCCTTCGCTTGGCTCAGGATCTGATGGCAAAAAAGGAAGGTGACAAAGCGGTCGAGGCTCTCGAGCAAAACCTTCAGCTCTTGAGGTTTGATCCCGATTTGGAAGCACAGCGCGATTCCCTTTATGTGCTTGGCGGTCTTTTTGCGGAGCAGGGGAAATGGCAAAACGCCGCCAGGAGATTGGAAGAGGCAATCGAACGATTCCCGGAAACTTCCGGGTCGGTTCGTGCCCGGCTTCAATTGGCTGAAGGGTATCGCCATATTGCGTCAGATCAGCATGCGAATTTTATGCTTGGCGAGAGGGTAACCGCGGATACCCGGGCCCATTTCCAAAAAGAGTACCGGCGTTGGCTCGAAAAGGCACTGACAACCTACCTTGAAGTGGAAAAGTTGGCTTCGATGCCCGAGAACCAGTCCCAGCTTTCCCAATCGGAACGGGTTGCGATTCCATTTGCAATCGCAGATTGTCGGTTCAATTTGGGCAAATATGCCGAAGCATTGTCGGGGTATAGCCTTTTGGCCAAGCAACATTCCGGAACCCGTGAAGGACTTCATGCGATGGGAGGGGTTGTTCGTTGCCACTCTGGCCTTTCCCAATTCGATCAGGTGAAAGCGGGTCTGGATGAGTTGAGTGTTGCCATTCGCAGCGTAGATGAGCCGACCCGCCGGGAATGGGAAAGTTGGATCCGACTAGCCAGTCGCCCCCTTGCCGCAAACGGGGCCTCGCGCCAGAGATAAGGGT
>CAMBMH010000164.1 GCA_945868575.1 Singulisphaera sp. GP187
TAAGGAATCGCGGGGCCGCGAGCGGATTTGAGAAGTTCTTCCTGTAAAGTTTTTACAGCAAGTTCATTTTTGCCTATGCGGTCAACGCCTGCTGATGCCTGCTTGCCAATTTCGGACTCACCAGCAAGCTTTACAGTGGTTTCGTAGAAAGTTTTGGCTTCGGCAAATGCACCAAGGGCTTCACTAGCTTTGGCAGCACCGAGATTGGCCTCAATTTCAAGAGCCTTGGGAAGACCGGCTGTACGAGCCAATTCTCCGTAGGCGGTTGCGGCCCGCTTGAGCGATTCGGTGGAAGCCAATTCAGAAATGACCTTACCGTCCTTGGCATCCTTGGATTTGGTCTCAGCCAATTTTTTAGAGGCAAAATCCCTTAGCCCATTTCGCAGGTCTTCGCGTGCCAATTTGAACCTGGCTATTTTACCGGGAAGGGTCGAGCCTGATTTGTTTGCCAATTCCTTAAGTCCATCGGTTCCGGAAATACGGTCGAGAGCATACCACTCGGAAGAGGAGGAATCGACCGCCCTTTGGAGCAATAGCTGGAAAACAGAATACACAACAAATCCTACAAGAGCCGCTCCAAGAAGATACTTGGCCCAATCCGGCAAAGCAAAGGAAGGTTTTGCAGGGGGGAGGGTTACATCAGACGCATGTGCATGATGATGTTGGATAGGTTGGGGTTGGTTTGCATGGTCCGTCATGGGACAACCTTTGTGCGGAATGTTCGTCCTTGGGGAAACCATCCCTATGGAAATAGCTTCCAAATAGGAATTTTACAAACCCGGCACAAAAAGAAAGGGTTTTCACAAATTAAGATACTTTAGGGCCAAGCGATAACAGAGACTTGGATCGCCTGGGAGTAGGATTTAGACTTGCACTCTGTATCCAAATTTATCAAGCCACCCTTTAAGCTTTTGCGCAGATCTCTTAGCCTCTGGTGAATCAATCTTTGCCATACAAATTGCCTGATACCAAAATCTTTCCCTATCACGAGGCGCCAAAGTGGCTGGATCGATCCCCATTTGCCTCACCATGGATGGGTCCCAACGGACCTTTTTCAAAACGGAAGAGAGATCCCTCCAACTTTGGCCAGGAAAGGGACGATTACCCTGCTCATCGGCAAGGCTTCCGGAAATAAGAAGGTGCAACAAGCCCAAAAATGTTTCAGGTGGGAACGCCTGCGGCCTTAGCCTTAACAAGAAACTTTCAAGAGATTCCATGGTAACCGCCATGCTGCCTGTCCTTGCCGCAATGAGGAAATTGGAGACTATTTAAATATCGGAATTTTCCTTGCTCTACCCAAACAAAAATCACAAATGGGGAAGTTTGGGAAGAATAGCTTTGGTCACAACCATTCCGATCTGAGCCCCTGATATCACGGATTATCAAAGCACAGACAACAAGATTCTGCGTCTAGCCTCCATAATATTTCCGATTTCCCCTGCATTGGATGGGGACTGGGTAAACCAGGTTAAAGTGGTTTCGGGAGAAACCACAATCAGTTTCACATCGGAAGTAGCTTTCACCGTAATTTCGGAAGCTTTTTTTGAAGCATAACCATGATCACCGAAGAAACTACCAGCTTCCAATTTTGTGAACTCAACCAATTCGCCCCCATTTGAAGGAACCGTAAGGGAAACGGTCCCGGTTACCAAAAGGCAAAACCCAAGTCCGGGCTTCCCAGCCTGAAGAATCAATTCACCTGAGGCATAATCAAGAACCCGATCCAAATCCGAAAATGGAACCGTTCGAAATAGAGGATAGGGTTTTGCCAAATCTTTTGGAGTAATCGGTTTGGAAGAAGCAAGTTCATCGGGTCTGGTTTGAATATGGGTGGCAATGGGAAAAGGAATATTGAACTTCTCCCTTCGCGCAACATACCAAATTGCCGTCATGATCCGGTCGCGAACTTGGCCAAGTTCCTCCTGGGCCTGGACGGTAAATACCAAACGGTATGTGATTGAAAAGTCCGCGTAATTCACCACTCGCACAGCCGGACCAGGGGCCGCCAAAACACCAGTTGTTGATTTGAGGAGTTCAAGAATCACTTCTTTGACGCGGTTAGGCGGGTCATCATAAGAAAACCCAATTTCGATTGATTCAGTTCTATTGGTGTTGGGTCGGGAGAGATTGGAAAACGCGCTTTTATAAAGGGACACATTGGGAACAATTCGCGTCTCCCGGGTAGGAGTTTCAATGTGAATCGAACGCCAGTTGACCTCAACAACCTTGCCTGTTACCCCATCCGTCACAATCCAGTCGCCAATATTCAGAGGGCGCTCAAAAAGGAGCATGAGCCCCGATACGATATTTCCCAGGGGCTCCTGCAAAGCCAAGCCGATTACCACAGATCCAACACCCAATGCTGTGATAGCCCCTTCTATTTCATGCCCCCAAACCTGGGAATAAACAATCGCAGCACCAATTGCAACAAGGCCAGCCCGAGTTAGATCACGAAACAGTTTTGGGACTTTAGCCTGCCAGGTTGTTGGTCGTGCTGCGCCAAAAACAAAGTCATTGATGAAGGTAAGGCAGGAAAAAATCACCAAAATCCAGAAGACCGATTCAAGCAGGCGTAACCAAAAGTTATCCGATTCCAGTTCAAGAACCAGTCTCGCAAAAAGGAGCAAGGCCAAACTTGGAACAACAAAATTCCTTAAAGATCGAAGTGTTCCTTTTAATGGCCCATTCCTCCTATCTGTGTGGGTAATCCACTCATTGAGAAGGAGCAATACCGTGGGAAATCCCAAGGCGATGGTCAAAGCCCAGGGAAGCATCCCTAATTCGGCCATAATATTTTCGTTCATTATCAATGTCCTGGCCGAGGCTAACCTTTAATTTTCCACATCTTCACCGATTGCTTACCAGGAATGGTAAGCAAATCGGGTCCTTCAAAATCGTGGATTTCCCTTAACCGGGCATAAACTGCGTCGGATACAAGAATCCGGTTTCCACCCGCTCCCCCCAAGCCTTTGGCTAGGCGAACGGTATCCCCCCACAAGTCGTAAAGGAACTTTGTTCTCCCAACAACGCCACCGATTACCGGACCAGAATTGACGCCAATAGTCAGGGTTAAATGCAGTCCTTTTTGTTTATTAAATGACTTTACGATATCACAAAGAGTTTCGGCAAATTGTATCATTCGGCTTGGATGGTCAGGCCGATTAACAGAAAGCCCGCAAACCGCAAGGTAGGATTCCCCAACCGTTTTTACTTTTTCAACCCCCAAAGAATCGGCCGCCTCATCAAAAGCAACAACAAGCTCACATAGTTGTGAAAGCGAGGAAAATTCCTCCTGGGAATTTTCCCCGTTATGAAGACCGCCGATTTCCGCAAACAAAACACTAACATCTTCAAATCCCTGCGAAGCACTCTCCTTACCCTCCAAACGCAGGTTTGCAATGGAAGCGGGAAGAATGTTCAAAAGCAGTTCATGGTTGGATTTGGCCAAATCTTCAAGTTGCTGATTTTTAGCAAGAAGACTTTCCGTCATCTGGTTAAACGCAAGAGCCAAATCTCTGAATTCATCACGGGAGGTGATTTTTACCTTTACATGAGTTTCCCCAAGGCTAACGCGCTTTGCCGCATCATAAAGGTTATGAATTGGTCGCAGGATTATGTGTGAAAAAAGCAAGGCAATGATCGTAACAACAATGGCAAGCCCCGCACTACAAACCACGACTTCCCTGAATAATTCCCTTGTCGGTGCAAACGCCTCATCCAGGCTAATTTCCGCAATAACCGCCCAACGAAGGCTATCCATATCCACTGGACCGTAGGCGCTCAAAACGGGAATTCCACGGTAATCAACCGATTGGTGAATACCTTCCTTTCCCTGCATGGCCAATTGGGCGCTTGAGGTTTTAGCATCAAGTAGAAGTGTCACCGTTTGAAAATGGTCAATCAATTTGATGGTGGTCGGATTCACCCCACGCTGCCTGAGTTCAGTGATGAAACCGGTAGGGTTTTCACCCATAAACCGGGACTGGGTTCGAAGGGTGAAATCGGGCCCGACAAGATATGTCTTTCCGGTTTTCCCCAAACCTTCCGCTTCCCACTTTAAATTTCCCGACATGATGCTGTTGAGAGTGTCGATTGGAAACTGTAAAACGAGGATTCCCAACATTTTTGGACCATCAAAAATAGGGCTAAAAACAAACCCCATCGGTTTTCCAAGGTTTGGGCGATATCTTTCCATATCAGCAATTTTAAAATCATCCCTGTCTTTTGTCTTTTTTAATAATCTTGTTTTTTCACCAAGATTTGTATCAGCAAAAGGACCATTTTCTAAATTTGTTGCAAATTCTACTGTTTTTTGATATGTATATATTATTTCCAAAGATTCCGCATCAACCAACATCATATCTTCAAAACCAAAAATTTCTGTTGCCCTTTTAAAAAATGGGTGAAATTTTTTGTGAGATTCTGCATACGATGATTTATCATCTGTTGATTCTAGCATTTTTTCTTTTTTAAGATATTCGTTTTTATTATTTACTATATAATGATATTGTAGGTAAATTTCGGAATTTGTTTTCGGCATATATTGTTCAATATTTGGTTTTGCTTCAATATTTTTTTCTAATTTTGGCAAATATTCATTTTCGTAAAATAATTTTACTTTTTCTGTCATATCCTCAGAAACACCGAAACTTTTTGCACTTTTAGTGTCATTAATTTCAGCATAACTTTGCTTGAAAGCCCGCATTGCCTCGAGGGCTTTCTGCGAATCAGAAATCGCCACAACCTCATCGCGCAAGGCTTCCAGATGGCTTTTGACACTATTGGTTTTGGATACCCTAATCCCTTGAAGGTGATTCGTGATTGCGGTTTCGAGGGCCTTGCTCCCCAATTGGTAGCAAAGCCATCCCACCAAACCAATTGATCCCAGGCTTACAAACAACAAAAGCAGAACCAGCTTGGATTGGATGCCAATGCGATTCAGGATTAACATGGAAACCCCAACTTGGCCAAATGTAACAGGTCAATCATGGGATTATGATAGAGTCTGCAAAGGAATCTGGACCTCGTTTTTGCTGATTGATCCATTTTTGATTCCCTGTTTTTTAAAAAATCTGTAATTCCTGAAATTTTGAAATCCCATGGGGGACTTTCACCGTAGAACCATTAGCCGGACGGTTCACTCAAAAGCTTGCATCTGGAATCAACATTTGCCGGACGGAAGTGGGATACAAGGAATGAATTACCCATGAAAACAAAACATAAAATGTTTCATGCAAGGAACAGAACCATGGGAAACACCATTACCAAAGAATTTTCCTTTGGCCCCCTCTTTGATTCCCTCCCTGTTAACCCGATGGAAACAGGAAATACTTTTGCCGACCCGCATTCGGGCTTAAGCCAGATTCAGGCATTTCCTTTGTCAAATGCGGGAGCAATTATCCTGTCTGTAAATTTTCCGGATGGATTGCCAGACCTCCATAATTGGCTCGAATGGCTTCGTTCGCAACTCGCTACCAAACCCAAACTGGTGTTTGGATGGAGTCGGGATTTGTTGTTAGGCCACCCGGAACAAAGGCAACAATTTTTGCGGATCCTCCGATCAACACTTCGGTGGGGCTTTTCCGTTTGCGTTAAAACCCATGCCCCCTTGGAATCCTCAGACGCTGAACTCCTCCTTCCCATGACCGGTGGCTTGAAGTTTCTGGTTCCCCTGCTTGGGTATGCTCCTGTAGTGGATGAATGGACAAGGGTTTCGGGTCGACTGGAAGTTCTCAGGCGACTAACCGCCCAAGGGTTTACAGCAAAACCAGCGTGGGAACCTATGATTGCAGGAATCCACGACAGGTCAGAGGTTTTCGACAAGGTCCTTAGGGAATTGAACGTTCTGAAACTTCGTTCCGTTCAGGTGGCCTTCGCTCAATTGCCAGAGGATCGGCATTTTGGTTTGCTTCCCGGCCCGCTGGAAAAGTCAAAGCGAATGGGGATATCTGATTTGTATTTGAACGGCCCAAGTTTCCAGATTGGTGGCCAACGGCAGCGCCTTGTTCCCCTTGAAACACGACAAAAAACTTTCGCCCGTTTGCACACTCTTGGTTCGAAATGGGGGATGAGGGTCGATGTTTGCCCATGGAACAACCCCGATTTTCTCGGAAGCCCCGCTCAGATTACAAAGCCTCCAGGAAGTAGCCTTCTTCAGAAGTTTCTAGAACTCTCAATGCATCCTGGATAACCCACCAAGCCTAAGGGATAGGTAGGAAAGTTATTATTTGAGAAATCCCCAGATAAAACTTACCGAAGGGCATCCAAAGGCTTGATAAACATGGCGCAAAAAGCGGGTACCAAACCACCAATTAGCCCAATTGTTAAAGAAAAGAGTAAACCAAAAACGAGAAGTTGACCATCCACGGTCATTTTGAGGACAACGCTTTTTCCACCACCGGCACCACCGCTAACGATGCTATTTGCGCTCCAGCCATCCGCCAACATTCCCGCAGCACATCCCAAAACACCACCTATCAGGGATAACAAAAGCGCCTCCAGCAAAAAGCTGAATAGGACCTGCCAAGGGGCAAACCCGATGATCCGCAAAACGCCAATATCCTTGATACGTGAGCTGATCGCCGCAAACATGGCATTCATCATTCCAAGGCTACCGCCGATAAGAACCACAAAAGCTACAATGAGGATCGAAACAAGAAACTGCTGGTTGGTCGAATTCAAACGGGCGAAATATTCCTTTTCAGGTGTAGCCTGAACCGCAGCTTTTTTGAAAGTGGAGGTCAAATCTGAGGCAACTTCCGCCGCTGCTGCCGCATCCGCTGTTCTCAAAACAACAGTAGAATAAGCATTTTTTCCAAAAAGGGGTCCAACCAAAGTTCGCTTGGCCCAAATCTCGGAATCAAAAGTTGAGCCGGCGGATTTCATCACACCAGCCACAACCCAAGACCTATCGGCAACGATAAATGTATCACCCGGTTCAAGTGTGGATTTTTTTAGGTCGGATGCCAGGGTTCGAGCAATCCCTTCACCCAAAATCACTTCCCACGCAGATACATCGATTCCGTCGGCCCTTTTGATTCCACGCACCCCCGCATCCCCAAATACCTTGCTTCCATCACGGAGCTCAAGATTGTGTACAGCAAGAGACATGGTGGGGTTATCGATTCCACGAACTTGGAGAAAACGCCGCGTTGAACCTGTCGGGGCGATTTTGTCCAAGTCACATTCCGCCTTGATTACCTTACCGTTTCTGTCAAATTCGATGGAAGCTTTGCCTTCCAACTTTCCAGCCAAAAGTTTTTGGAGCAGATCATGGTTTGAAACAGCAATGTTATCCAGTTTTAGGATCATATCCCCAGGCTTAAGGCTGCCCGAGGCAAATACCCCACCCCAGGTAACCGTTTCCATTTTCATGGAATCTCCAACAAAATCCCCCCCCAATTTCATCCCATTTACGCGCTCAGCCGGAATGGGTTGATTGACCAGAATATATACCTCCCAGCTAGCCATTGGTCCAGGATCATTGGGATTGGTGGATTGCAATACTCCAGGATGCCTTTCGACATCGGATGTGTCGGAGTAGCCCAGGTTGCTGAACACCTCATCGGTGGCCCCGTCAGAAAGGACAATCACATTACCAGGGACACCACTTTCCTCGGTAAGCCTGTACATCCCGTTCACAAAAGCGAACATGAAAATCAGGACCCCAACCTGAAGAACAAAGGCAAGAACCATCATCAGGGTAACTTGCCACCGAACCATCAGGTTTCGGAGGTTATAAGTGATTGGAACCTTTGCCAACCAAGCAAACAGCCCCATAAAGAGGACGAAGGCAACAAGTCCAGCAAAAATGTAATGGGATGGAAACATGGCAATTCTTGAATTAGGAAATTCGGGCAAAAACCTCGGAAACCTTGATTCGACAGGCGTTCAGCGAGGGGAAAATACTACCCGCGAGTGCGGTGATTGCGCCAATGGTCGGTCCCCAAAGCAAAGCCTCGGGGGGGATCATGAATGCCGGGAAAAAGGCGATCGGAAACTTAACACCACCCATATAATCATTTATTATGAAATAGGTGGAAAAGGAGCCGAGAACCCCACTCATAATTCCGACAACCATGGCCTCACCAAGTACCACAATGAGAATCTGACTTGGTGCAAAACCAAGGACCTTGAGTATTGCCATTTCCTTGCGCCTTTCGCGCACGCTGATGCTAATGGCAACAGCGATAATAAGCGCCATGGTAACAAGGATGAATGGCACCAGAATCCAACGCAGGCCCCACAGCAGATCCCGGTAAGCATCTAAGAACGAAGCTACCCCGGATGATGCCGTTTCACATTTAACTGCGGGGGACTGAAACTTCGGTGATAAAGCGATTTGCCCTTCAACCCTTTGGAAACTCGCCGTATCCGGAACCCGAATCCAAACCAAATTCAGGCTTTTGTCCGAATTCGGATGCCGCTTGCCTGGATTTCGACGGTTGTAATCATCCATGGCACCATTGAGATAATCACGGTGCATTACCGCGCTCTGGTTATAGCGACCATCTGGAAAAACCCCGGCAACTTCAAATTCGAGG
>CAMBMH010000165.1 GCA_945868575.1 Singulisphaera sp. GP187
CCTGTTTCCTTCAGGGAATGGGCTTGGCCAAGGGGTGGTTGGCCGGATGCGGTTTGGGTCGCGGTTGCCTGAAGCTTTGGCTCCCGGGTTGTGCCATTTTCAAGAACAGAATCCACTTCCGAATCAAGATCTTCTTTGCCTTTTTTGGAGAGCTTCCAAAGAGCCCACGCGCCCCAACCCAGAAAGATTAGCCCTACCACCATCCAAAGCACCGGACGGAGGTTCTTAAGGAAGAATTCCAAGTCTTCCTTGAATTTGTCACCCATCCAGAATGCCAAAAGGAAAAAGAGGCTGTTTGTGATGCCCGCACCGATTAGGTCCGCCACCGCAAACCTGGAAACCGGCATTCGCATAAGACCAGCGGTCAAAAACAAAGGCAATCGAAAAACAGGAATCAGACGCCCTGCCACCAAAAGCGAAATGCCCCAACGGTGGAATAGTTTCTCCATATTTCCGCGCGATTTGGGAGTAAGTCCAAGTAAGCGAAACTGCCCCTTGTGCACACGCTCGCCATAATATCGTCCGGTGAAATAGAGAACCGAATCGGCAAGCACTGAGCTAAAAATACAAATGGGAAGGAGAAGCCAACGGAGAGGCTCAAATTCAGGATGCCCACCACACCAAAGGCCAGCCAGTACCAGGGTCAACTCCTCGGGAATCGGTGCGCCTGCTCCGGATGCCAAAAGCATCCCGGAGAAAAGCGCAAAGACCTGAACCAATTCCCAAATCACCCCGCAAACCTCCCCGAACCGATCAAAACGGCCAAGTACGAAAAGCCCGAATCAGCCAAATTCAAAAAACAAACCAAGGGCCCCCTTCGATACCCTTGGTAGACGGCTGTGTCATTAAAAGTTTAGCACCAAATCATGCAATGAGTCGAACAAATTAAGCAAAGTCGCCCAAATTGCCCAGACCAAAGCTTGTTACCCTAGGGGAGGAATCTAGCTTCCCGCATGGATATCGAACCCCTTCTCCTTCCAGGCACGAAATCCACCATCCACGGAGATGCAGCCTGTGTAGCCCATCCGTTGGAGGTTTTCGGCCACCAAAGCCGAGCGATACCCACCACCACAATAAAGGTAGAGCGTTTCGGTTGGATCGGTAACGACCCGTTCGATATCACGCTCAACGATACCCTTGCTCAGGTGAATGGCGCCCGGAATGTGTCCGTTGGCCCATTCGTGATCTTCACGGGTATCGAAAACAAGAACCCGACTGCCGCTATCCAAAACGGCTTTGAGATCCTCGATCGAACACTCCCGCACTTTGGCGCGGGCTTCATTTACAATCTGCAAAAACTTTGGGGAATGCTGCATGACTGAGTCTCCGATATAGCTTAGGGTTTGGAAGTTATGCCCGAATGGACCTGGGTGAGGACTTGATCCAGGCACTCATAAGTGGTTTGCCCGCAAATAGAGCATAAAGGGGAAACGACTTCGCTCCAATACACGCTGCCGCTTCCTTGGAGAACCTTGTTGTCAACAACTTCTGGGTTGAGCTGGGTGCCTGGGAAGCTCCCTGACAAGTCCATCCCCTTGGAAACCACAGTCGCCAAAGAAAATGGGTTCGAGGTCGAGCAACTCAAAGCCGAAGAGTCTAATTTGATCTATCCCATTCCTGGGGCAGACCCCATAAGCGGTTTCCTTACGGGTCTGGTCACCGGTAGGTCAAGGCCCCTAATTATTCAGGCGCTATATGCCAAAACATAATGGCCTACCTGTGTAGGGCATAAAGCTTGGAGGTACATCCTGGCTATCCTGCCAAATGACTGCCAAAGGCTCCTTTCAGCGAGGAATTCGGTTGATCTGGATACAACCGAATTTTGCATGATGGACTTGATTTAAACCTTCTCGGGGCGAACCGCCTGGAAAATGGCTCGCATGAAAGCAGGCATGTCGTCGGGTTTTCGGCTGGTGATGATAGGGCCATCCACAACCACCTCGGCATCCACATAATCCGCCCCGGCATTGATCACATCATGCTTTATGGCATGGAAACAGGTGGCTTTTCGCCCCTTGAGCGCCGGAGTACTGCACAACAACCAGGGGCCATGACAGATGGCGGCAAGAATCTTGCCATGTTCATGGAGTTGATTGGCCAGGTTCAAAACGCTTTCGTGACGGCGCATGAAGTCCGGGGCAAATCCGCCCGGAATCACTGCAACATCCACAGACTTGGGATCGATATCCCTTGCGGCGCGGTCACTGATCGCGGGATAGCCTAGCTTGCTCGGATAACTTTTCCCTGCCTCGGGTCCAACCATGAGGACCTCTGCACCAGCCTCTTTAAGGCGGTAATAGGGATACCACACCTCAAGCTCTTGGTAAAGCTGTTCGAGGAAGATGATCGCACGAACACCCTTGAGAGGAAGCGACATATCGGCACCTATGGAAAAAGTTCAAGCAGATCCAAAAGTTGTTTTACTTGACCGAGGCAAACCAGTCCACAGTTTGCCCCATGGCTTGATCAAAGCCAAACTCGGGTTGGTAGCCTAGTACCCGCTTGGCTTTTTCGATGCTGAAATCGAGGTTAAGCCCAAGGAACTTGAGCTTCGCCTTGGTTAAAAGGGGTGGATTCTTGGCACCCACCAAACGGTAGAGCCCTTCACCCACTCCCGCCATGATTCTGGCAACGGGCATGGGAACCCCAAAATGGCCCGGTGCCTTGATTTTGAGCTTTTCGCAAAGGGTTTCCACAAAACGACGCTTGCTGACCTTTTCTCCATCGGTAAGGTTGAAGATCTCTCCAACGGCTTTGGGTGACTCAAGCGCGAGGCGGATCCCTTGAACCAGGTTCCCGACAAAAATGCAATTGAGAGCCTGTTGACCTGATCCCAGATATTTAAAATCGCCTGATTTGATTTTGGAAACCAGGTTGGGAACTACGGTCCGGTCATGGGGACCATAAATGAACCCTGGGCGGATCACCGTAACCGGAATGTTCAGGGCCCTGGCCGATTCCAGCGCCAGCTTTTCGGATTCGACTTTGGACTGGGTGTAACCGTCCATGTGTTTGGCGGGGGGAGCAACTGTTTCATCCGTTTGATTGTGGTCTTTGGCCTCGTAAACGCCAAGTGAGCTGAGGTGGACAAACCGCAGGATATTGCCACCCTTGCAACCTTCCAAAAGTCGGCGGAGTCCCTCGACATTGACCTTCCTGTATTCCTCAACCGGGCCCCAGTCTCCCACTTTGGCAGCGGTATGGACGACATGGGTAACGCCTGATGTTGCCTTGGCAATGGCTTGGGCATCCTCAAGATCGCCTTGAATACATTCCACTCCAAGGGCGGCAAGCCAAGGGGATTGTGCGGGCTGGCGAACCAGGGCACGAACCGAGGCACCCTCCTTGCGAAGGGATTCCGCAAGGTAACGACCAACCATGCCCGTTACCCCGGTAATCAGATAGACGCGTCCCTCGTGCATTGCATCACTCCCGGGCTAAAAAGGGCCAAAACTTTGCGCTTTCCAACACTTTTGAAAAGGATAGGCCATGAATCCAGGTGCCCAGCGTCAACCACCTAACCGTAATAAATGCCCAACTTACCGCCCCTATATTCCGAACATCTTGAATCCGGGTGGTCCGAAACGCCATCTTTCAAGAAGACTCTCAAGTTCATGTACCATGAGGGTTCCGATCCTCTAACCCCTATTCCTTTGGGGTCACCACAACATCCTCCATAAAAAACAGATGGCTTTCCGGGTTGGTCGAATTAAGCTTGAGCTTGCCCCGAACCTCCACGCTACGCCTGAGGGCGGGAAGTGGCTGGTTTTCGGCTAGTTCAACCCTGATCATACCAGTCAAGTCAGGCATGTCGCACCACCAGCACCCCACGGCGTTTTCCACCAGCAAAAAGACCCCAGTATCCAGATTCTCCCCAAAAGGTTGCAAATAGCCTTCCATGACAACTTCTGTTCCATCAATCGACTTGAGGAACCTGGGGAAATCGGGCTCACGCTTTGGACCCAATTTGGTCTTTGAAAAAACAATCCAGGGGACCTCGGTTCGTATCCCGGGAACAATTGAAGGAAGGTCGGGCAATTCGGAATTATCTTCAAGCGGTCTCGTGGACCGGTATTTCACCAGGGCCTGATGAGGTTTGTGATCCCCCGGTTTCGCTGCGATATCCTTGCATACCGACCGAAGTTTCATCACCAATGGATCGCGCACTCCAAACTCGCTGACAGCCCCTTCCAGAATCAGTGCAGCCTGTCGGACATCCCCCACCACTGCGCAAAGGACACCCGTCTGGGCCAACAACCTGGGATCCGATGGGAACCATAGTGCCAGGGTTTGCAGATTCCCCATATCGCTGGGCGAAATATTTTTGGCTTTTTCCCATGGCTTTCCGGCGGTTACGGCATCAATCAAACCGTCCCAGGAAGGTTCAAATAGCGGATCAATACGATCGTTTGAGGCGGTTTGTCTGATTCGGATCCATTTTGCCATCAGCTCTTCGGGCCCAAGCCAGCGCCCTGGAGCCAAACGGACCGACTCATCGGAAAGCGTTCGCGCTTGAGCCCATTGTCCCGTTGCACACCAAGCTTGGCAGAGGTGACTGGTAAGCCGAAAGTGTTGGGGATTGTTCCTTTGGGCCCCTTGCAACAAGCCAAGCGCTTCATCCGGTTTCCCAAGACGCAACAAAAGGCCACCCAATTCCGCCAAATCATCAGGTGTTAATCTAGATGCCTTTTGTTTGTCACGAAGTTCCTTGGCCAATCGCTCGTAGCGAATCCGCATTTCCGTTGGTTTGGCCCCGGGAACGGGATTTTGACACCGGAGGAACTGGCGATGATCCACCAGCCACCCCTTCCATTGAGATGGCATTTCGTTCCAGGATTCTGACTTTATGTATATCCCGGAATGCACATTGCAACACAAAAGAAAACCAAAAATAACAAAACCATACCGAGCAAGCACAGATATTTCAGTATTTCGAAACAAACGATACATTTAGGCAGCCCCCTCCACGCCCTGCAGTCCAGGCGCGGGTAACGTTTATATGGATTGTAGGAAGAATTTTCTGATGGGACTGTAGATTTTACCCCTTTTGACTGTAATTTTACCCCCAATTTTACTAAATTATCAAAACAACCCAAGCTGTGGAACTTATGAACCAGGAATCTCAAGAATTTTGGGAAGAGTTTGCCTCCGAGGCAAGAGAGCATCTTGCCTCTGCCGGGAGCGACTTATTGGCCCTTGAAAAGGACCCTGCCGACGGCGCCAAGGCACGCATTGACCGTGTTTTTCGGGGGATGCATTCCATCAAGGGGGGGGCGGCTTTTCTGGGACTCGTTGCGGTGGAAAAGCTATCGCACTCCCTGGAATCGCTGCTTGATCTTGTTCGCAAAGGAAAATGCGAACCTCGTCCGGACCTGATTGACTTGTCTCTTCGGGGCACGGACAAACTCCAGGCCTTATTGGATGACCTGGCACATTCCGATCCGGAACAGATCCAGGAAATTGCTCTCGAAATCACCAATCTGGTTGCTGAGATTTCCAAACCAGGCGCCAAGCCCACCCCCACACCCAAACAATCCAAAGCCAAATCAGAAAAATCCCCAGAAAAGTCAACTGAAAAGCCACAAGAAAAAAGCGAACCAGAAGCCACTTCTGCCCTTGTTGAGGATACCCATGCTCCTTCCATGGAAAACCCTCATGATTCCCAGGCAGGATCATCAGTTGATCCCGCCAGAAACTCAACTGTGCGAATTGGCGTTGAGCTTTTGGATCGCCTGATGAATCTTGCCGGGGAGTTGGTCCTCGTACGTAATCAGGCCCTCCAATTAGCCGGT
The DNA here is from genome assembly GCA_945868575.1 of Singulisphaera sp. GP187. Taxonomy (GTDB): domain Bacteria; phylum Planctomycetota; class Planctomycetia; order Gemmatales; family Gemmataceae; genus SYLG01. The sequence goes on from CAMBMH010000165.1 coordinate 5,793, forward strand.
AGCAACAAATCAAGAAATCTGCTCGGCGAGAATGAACTCCGCCCGGTTGTTTCCAAGCTCAACGCGCTTACCAGCGAAATCCAGCAAACGGTCCTTCAGACCCGACTGCAACCATTGGGAAATATTTTTAGCCGATTTCCCCGAATGGTACGCAATCTGGCCCGGGATCTGGACAAGGAAATCTCGCTTGAGATCGAAGGATCCGAAGTCGAAATGGACAAAGCCATTCTCGACTTGTTGACCGACCCATTGACCCACCTGGTAAGGAACGCCTGCGACCACGGGATCGAATCACCCCGGGAACGAACCAAAATCGGCAAACCCTCCATGGGGCGAATGATTCTTCGGGCGGTTCCCGAAGGCGGAATGATCCGGATCGAACTTCGCGATGATGGTCGGGGAATCGACCCGGCCAAAGTCCGGGACAAGGCACTTAAAACGGGTATCAAAACCGCGGCGGAACTGGATGCCATGACGGTCCAGGAAATCCAGTCGCTGGTCTTCGCCCCTGGTTTTTCCACGGCCGCAACAGTCACCGACCTTAGTGGTCGGGGGGTTGGCCTCGATGTGGTTCGCTCCAATGTGGAGCTTATTGGCGGTATTCTCACCCTTTCCTCCCAACCCGGCTTTGGCACACAACTTTCCCTTCGCCTGCCCCTTACGGTCGCGATTTTGCCTTCGATGCTTGTGGGTATCGGCGAGCAACAATTCGCCCTGCTTCAAAGAGACATTGTCGAGCTGATCTGTTTGGAAAATGGCGCCGCATCCACCGGAGGATCGGGCGCTTGCCTTTCACAGGCCCACGACCGCGAAGTCCTTCTGCTGCGGGGCGCTGTCCTGCCGGTATTGCGACTCGCGTCGGTTCTTGGACTGGGCGGCACCGATTCCCACAAGGGACGGCTTTTCGCCGTGGTGGTTCGATCGGCCCGTGGACCGTTTTGCCTCCTTTTGGAGCGCATCGCTTCCCCCGCGGAAATCGTCGTCAAGCGTTTACCACGGGTCTTGCGCTATTTGGGAGCCTATTCGGGCGCCACAATCACAGGCGATGGCCAAACAGCGCTCATCCTCGATGCCGAGGGGTTGGCCCGCATGGGTGATTTGCGAATCACCAGGGACTCGGGAAAACCCCTTTCAAGCATCTCCCAAATCATCGAAAAGGACTCGATCAACGAAGGCCTAATCCTGAGAAGGCTCGACGAATATTATCTGCTGCCAATGGAACACGCCCAAAAGCTTGTCCCATTCGCGAGCGGAAAAATGGAGTCGATCGATCACAAGCGCTATTTCTTCTGCAACGAACAACGCCACGAGATGCTCGAACTTATCCCGGCAAATCCCATCGCCTCGCAAGATCAGCCCAAAGGGCTCGCGATATTGCTCCGGCATGCCTCAACTCCCATGGCTATTGGTGTGGACGAATGTCTCGATTGCGCGAAGATCAAGGGTGAAATTCAACCACTAGGCGATTACAGCGGCAAAATCCGGGGAACCCTCAACTGGCAGGGAAAAATTCTCCGGGTGCTTGATATCCTTGGAACCGATGCCGAAAAAGGCGTCCTTGCGACAAGGAGCGGCAAATGAGCTTGACTTTTTTGGGATTTGATGTGGCAGGCAAAGGTTACGGAATCAACCTTGCCGCTGTGCGCGAAGTCACACTTCCGATGCCTCCTGTTACCGTGCCCCTGGCGCCAAAGTTTGTCCGGGGTTTGGTAAACCTCCGAGGCGAATTGGTTGTCCTGGTCGATATGGGATTTTGGCTTTGGGGCAAACCCAGCGAAATCACCCAACACTCCAGAATTCTTCTCCTGAACCCATCTTGCTCGGATGCCACAGGCCTTTTGGTGGATGGACTGCGCGAAGCCCGAACCTTTCATTCGTCCGACATGCTTGTCTCGGACAATAACGAGGATTCCACGCCTTTGGCCCGAATCCTTCAGGGACTCTGCAAGTGGGATGACGGTGTGATCACACTTGTCGATGCGGGAAAATTTGGCCAGATCCTCGAAAAAGCGATTGATGCCAAGTCGGACGATTCCACGGAATCCAAAACTCTTTAACTCCAAACGGATATGGTGCTGAAATGAAAAACCTGGGCATTGGTTTCAAAATAGGGATACTGGTCCTTGTGGTCCTTTTGTCGGATATTTTCCGGGCAATAGACGGACTTGGTCAAATTTCGAGCATCAACGAACAAAGTCGCAAAATCGTTGATGTCATGGCAAAAAATATCAATCTGGTAAATAAACTCCGTCTGGAAATTCTGAGCGGCATTCGCCACGAAAAAAACGCGGTGATTAGTCCGTCTGTCGCTGAATCAAAAACACTTGCGGATCAAGCAAAAAAAAGCATCGAAACCTGGTTGAATTTGCGGCGTGAGCTTGGAACCGCGATCGATGCAGCAGGATCCGATGGAAAGAATGTCTTTGATGAGCTGTCCAGGTCGCTGGATGAGTTGGCCGCGACCCAAAAACAGGTCTTGGATTTGGCGGTACAAAACACAAATCTTCTTGCGGCAGATGCTATCGCGGGACCTCTCGTCCAGGTTTTTGACTCCGAGCGAAAAATCATCTCCACCCTTCGCGAAAAAGCACACCGTGAAGCAAACAGCACCGCGTCTACACCCGCCGAGAACGCTTCCCAATCCGAAAAGAAAACCAAGGCCTACAAGCGCCTGCTTCTCCTCTCGTCCATCCAGGAAACATTAAAGGACATCGAATCCAGACTTTGGCTTCACCTTAATGCATCCGA
>CAMBMH010000166.1 GCA_945868575.1 Singulisphaera sp. GP187
AAACATCTCTCGCGTCAAAAGACCAATAGACATCCCCATGGTTGCGATAATGATTTCGGTGCCACCGCGAGCATTCATACCAAAACCCATCGCAATTCTATCCCATTGAGGTAACCGGGACATCCATGCCCCCAAGTAAACCCCAAGAAACTTTCCAACACACGCAACCCCGATGACCAAAAGGAGGAGGCCAAATGTGCTTCCCTCATATATGCTCCAAAGATTCAGCCTCAAGCCCGCGAGACCAAAATACAACGGTGCAAGGAATGAGGATACCAATAGGCCAAGTGCGTGAATTGCATTGTGCTGCAGAACTCCAGCCGATCCGATAAGCATGCCTACAATAAAGACGCCCAGCGCCGATTCAAGCCCCAACCAGCTTGTGATCAAACTGCCTGCAATCCCAAAAATAATAAGAATCGATAGCTGCGGTGAAGCCCCAGGAGAGATGGTGTTATGCCAACGGATGAATCGCTTCATCAAGGGCAAGCCAAAAAAGAAACTTACTCCCAGGAACAGGACTGCCGACCCCGCAGATTTGCCCACAGCCAAAAGACTGAAGTTGCCGGTGACATGCAAACTTGTCGTGATTCCAACCAGGATCCAGGCAAAAATGTCATCAAGCATTGCAGCGCCAAGGCTGACTTGGCCTATGTTGTCCCGCAACATGTTTTTATCTCTAAGTATCATGGCCAAGGGTGGAATCGCAGAAATCGACATTGCGACTGCCATAAATATCGAGAAAACGAGACGGTGGGAAGGATCCTCCAGCATCGATTCGGGCAGGTACTGCCCCAGCATGAACCCGCTTATCATTGGAATTACAAGGCCTCCCGCGGATACCATCATGCAAACAGAGGCGTTTTTTCTTAGCAAATCGAGGCGAACATCGAAACCGGCCTCCATTAGAAACAATAGCAATCCTACCCAGGTAATGGCGGCCAACATGTTGGCCTGGTTCTGATCGGGGACGAAGATGGATAATTGAATCGAAGGGAAGAAATGGCCAAGAATTGACGGGCCAAGGAGCATCCCTCCGAGAATGTTACCAATAAGGGCCGGTTGCCTGAATCGCCTCATCACCTCCCCACCAATGTGGGCAACAGCCAACAACACGGTGGTCTGAGTCAGGAATATGACAACTTCCTCAGGGGAAAGCGCTTTGAGGGCCTGCATGAAATCGTCCTATGGATGAAGGTGAAATCGTCCTATGGATGAAGGTGAAAATGCCGGGCGAAAACCTGCGTTGCAAATCGACAATAAAAAACACTACCAATGTCTTTTTATCTCTGTAGTTTTGAGAAACCTCAAATTTTTATATAGAAACAGTGGCCTCTGCAAAACAAATTCACGCGAAATTTGGATGGAAGGGAATCAAACCATCCCGATTTCGTTTGGAAAAATTCCCCGGACAAGGTTACCAAAGCGGAATGTAATCCACCTTGTGTGCCTCTCCAGGGAACACGCATAAAGCAATTTTTTTCAATAATCAACCAAGTCATTGTCCCGCTCAACCATTTGGCGAACAGGATGGGCTTTCACCAATTCACTTTTTCTTCCAAATATGCATAATTTCGCCCGTGCCCGACTTGGTGGTAAATTCCTTTGGACGATCTTTTCCCTGCGCGGCGAAACAGACTGTCCAGACTCCATTCTCCCATTTGTAAATACCGAGGTATTTTTGACCTTTTAACGGCCCTTCTGTATCCGTTGATTCAATTTCCTTAGGCGATTTACTGGAATCCATCCGGTGGATTCCCACCAGGGTTTCATCGCCTACCTTAACGGTATGCTTACTACCTTCATTTGTAACTTGGGCGTTTTTCACGATCTCCACCGACAACTGTTCCCCTTTTACTTCTCCCGATAGCATGATGAAATCGCCCACGATGGCGTCCAAATCAGACCGCTTCCACACTTGATAATTGTGACCGCTACCAGGTTTTGAAGAAAATTCGGTGGGACGGGCTTGGCCAGGTACGGCAAAGCACACCTTGTAGCCTTCTTCCGTGAACTCGTAAATACCCAACGACACCTCCCCGTTGGCAGGATTGGCCGTCGTGTCCATCAACTTGGGAGACTTGCTCGGGTCGAGCTTAATGGTGCCATTTTTGCTCGTCCCGATTCCTGATTCGTCAGGGAAATCAAATTTCTCACCCTTGATGGTGATCTTGGTTTTCCTGGATTCTTCCGCGGAAACTTTGTTCCCATCACGCCAACCGGCTACCAGCTCCCATGAGCCTTGAAACCTTGATAAGTCCTTTTTAGCAGCTTCATCCTGGGCATTAGCAGCGCTGACAAATAAAAGACCTATCACCGCAAGAAATGAAATTCGCATGGACACCATCCTTGATTTCAGCCAGCCATGTTGACATGCAATAACTCAAAATAATGAGCATCCATGCCTCCGAAATAACCTAGCAGGATTTTGACACCCAGCCACTTCCTTGTTCCCGGATTCAAACGAAAAATATTCACAGGACTTCTATGGAATCACCAGAAAAACAGGTCGAATAAAAAATATCAAAACTACAAAGAGTTATCAAAAAGTGGTTTTATAACGGCTTAAATTTAAAAAATCCAAAAATTTGCAATTAAACTCAAATCATTGAATCTTCGCCCCTAAGGTTTATGCTGAAGGCCATTTTAAGTCTCATTAAAAGAGGTTTGACCTGGGGATTCAAAGAGCGCCCCGCTTGAACAACGGAAACTTTTCCAAGATTGGGGAACGCAGGCCGGATGGAGAAGAAATCTGTTGAATTAGGCAAATTCATGGCCGGTTTCTACAAGCCCGGATACCTCCGCTGCCTGATGCTGGGAAACGAAAAGGGAACGAAATGTCTCGCGGCTGACACTAATATTCAATCGATAAAACCCTGGGGGATCCAATTGAAACAAATTGTCCTATTCGTTATCGCTCACTAGCGATTGTCACAAATGAGTATTTGCGCCCTGCCCCAAAAAAGGAAAAGCTGTAGACAAACACATTTGCGGTTTCAAACCCCGGAATTACCTTCAATCAGAAATCGGGAATCCGTTTCTTTGTACATTTATTTTTATCTTTTAATTGTTTTTAATTTGAACATTCAATGGGTTATCGTTTGTCGCAAAAACCAAGCCTCACTTGAGCAATTGCTCTACCTTCCTGATAATAGCGTCTTCAACGGATGGCCCCCATGGGGAGGGTTGTCCATAATAGGTCATGGAAGTTCCGCCTTCGTATCCTCCCTCATTGAGAACCCTCAACGAGGGTATGTATGCCATAACATCGTTTGCATAAGCGCCGACCCAAATCGTCTGACCTTGATGTTCCCGTTTGATTCGAAGCGAATAATCCACAACCACTTCGCCGCCCAGCCAAAGCCAGGAAGGGCCATCCCCCATCCTCCACGAACTGATCGGATACGGGTACTCACCCTTTATGTTCCCGGTTATTTCCAATTGTTTGAGAAGGATTCCTGCCCGGGCCGCCTCAAATTTGTCTTTTGATCCCTTTTGGGCGAGCAAGGTTTCCCGATCGGGAATCTTTGCGAACGGAAGCATCACTTCGTCGTATCGGATCCGCAGGGCACCTTGTACGGGCTTCATGGATTTGGCAAGAGTGGCATCGACCGCATCGGCAAGTTTTTTTCCGTATGACTGGGCCAACTCCACAGATCTGCGTGGAAGCGGATTCTGGTCCGCCCCACACCCAGCCCAAAACATCGCCACCGCTTCCGGATGTCTTTCTTGTAAATGATCCATCGCAAATCCCGGATAATCACCGCACCACTGCTGAAAAGAAAGCACTGTCGCGTGGCAAGCGTATCCAAAAACCACACCTTTTAGCTTTCCGGCTTTGTCACGAACCGCCAAAACCGGGACGCTATGATCGACTGGACCTACCAGTTTCCCCTCAGCCCGGATTTTCGGGACATCCGCCTCCTTGTTGTTTCGGCGATTTACGGCGATATCACAGGTCCCCGACTCCTGACTCAAAAAGGCGGGGGCAAGGTTGGCAATTGCCATGTCCGCGACCGATTCAATCTTTTTTCCCAGGAGGGTGGTGTATTCGCTGATTCGGTCGATCTGTTCCCTGTCCAGGAAATACATTAACCTGAGCGTATTACCGACCACGGGCCCACAGTGCGTATGCGAGCAGGCTAATGTGACGGATTCTGGGTCTATTTTGTGCTTTTTAGCGATTTTTTCACGAATCGGGAGAGAGGTTTCCCGGCCGACACCAACAAGGTCAAGGGTTATCAAAATAGCGCGTTTTCCTGTAGGATCCTCAAGACACAAAGCCTTGGCCCAAAGATCATGGACTTTTCCTTCGGCCGGCTTGGTCCGCGAAGCATACCCCGACATCCACATGGATTGGGACGGGGTAATGACCTCCGTGGCCAATCCGGCTTTCCAATCGGCCTGAACCGCCCCACCGATAATTCCCACAAGAAGAACCACCATAACTTTCCGGATGAATCGTCTCATGGATAAGTTCCTCAGGAAAAGAGCTGAAGTGTCTTTTTGGTGGTCATCGCCACACCCCAAACCATTGGCACTCCAACCGCAAACCATGCGGGAATCAGGTATAGCCATGGAATATTCGCTGGAAGGATGGCGATTGTCCCGGATTGCGAAGGGCCTGGGGGAGGATTTGCAGGCTTAACCACAAGAGGTTTCACACCGAGGTTGGCAACAAAACCCAAAAGCAAAATCGCCGCGAAAAACCAAATGGCTTTATCATAGGCCCTTTCCGGAGTGGCAAATGATTTCAGACGATGAAGCTCCCATTCGTGAATAAAATTGATCACAGCGGGTCCGGCGATTCCGGCGCAAGACCATGCGGTCAACAGCCTTCCATGGATCGCGCTTACATACCGGGTTCCAAACACATCAGAGAGATACGCTGGGATGGCGGCAAATCCCCCTCCATACATACTCAAGGCAACGGCAAGGCAAAGAACAAAAAATGGCAGTGACCCGTGGATTCCGGTAAATGGAACGCAAAAGTAGAGAATTGGTCCAAGCACCAAAAATATCCCATAAGTAAGCTTGCGCCCCAAGCGGTCCGAAGCCGAAGACCAGAAAAAACGCCCTGCAAGGTTAAAAAGACTTAAAAGCCCTACAAATCCTGCTGCTTCGGCAGCAAGGACCCTCCCGGGAAACATCTCCTGAATCATCGGGGATGCGACATCGAGAATGCCAATTCCCGCCGTCACATTAAGAAAAAGAACGATCCAGAGACGATAAAAAACGGTGGTCCCAATCGCCTCGACGGGGTCCAAATAGGTTCTTGTAACACTATTTTTATCCTCATGCGTCGCATCCTGTTTTGCGATGAGCTCCTCGGATCCGGCAGGCAACCGAAACGCCAAAGCACCACAAGTCATCACAACCAAATACACGACCGCCAAAACCAGGAACGATTGCAAAACCCCAGTGGACTCCGCATTGGCGAAATACCGCATAAGCGCTTCGGACATTGGCGAAGCGACCATGGCGCCACCACCAAAGCCCATAATTGCCAAACCTGTGGCAAGGCCCCTTCTGTCTGGAAACCATTTGATCAGGGTCGAAACCGGGGTGATGTATCCAATTCCCAAACCACATCCACCCACAATACCATAGCCAAAATAGAGGAGCCAAATATTGTGTAATTCGATGGCCAGAGCACTAATCAAAAAACCACCCGACCAACAAACCGCGGAAACCAGTCCGCTTACCCTTGGACCAACCCGTTCTACCCACCGGCCCAATACGGCAGCCGAAAGCCCCAAAAAAACAATGGCAATGGTAAACGCCCAAAAAATCTCCGTGCGAGTCCAATCCCCCTCGATGGATTCAGTTATCCCGAGGATTTTTGTCATGGGTAGTCGAAACACACTAAAGGCGTATGCCTGACCAATGCACAGGTGAATCGCCAAAGCGGCAGGAGGAATCAGCCAACGGCTGTAAGCCGCTGGGGCCTCAATTGCTTTTTTGGAAAGGAGAAAGAGTTCCATGGACAATAACTCACAACTGAGGACGCTAAGCTTTTTGTAATCTAGGAATTTGGACCTCAAGATTTGCAAACGGTTGCATCCCCCATTTGTACAAAAAGTGACATAATTCCGAATCGGGCCATCCCGCAAAGCCTAAATACACTAGAAAATGAAGCCCTGGTACCACACCAATGGTCCCTGCCGAGACATGCCCGCCGATTCCTTCGGGTACCCGATCGGGGTGGTTGGCTTATAGGCGGTTCGGCTTGGCAAATTTGCTTTTGCTTTTGCTCCTATTTGGAGACGGCTATGCCGAGCATCCGATGGCCTTGATCCGGACCAGTTCGGCGTTATCAACTTGTTGACGAAACCATCCAATCGGAGATTACCATGTCCATTTGCTTTCTTTCCCTGATTCTGATTGCCGCGGATCCGCTCCCCGCCTCCAAAGGGGAATGGCACGGCTTTGCCAAGCATGAATTTACCGTGGGTGGAAGGAACGCAACAGTAGTTTCTCCCAAAAGCCCAGCCCCAGGAATGCCCTGGATCTGGCATGGCGAATTTTTCGGCCATAAGCCAGCTCCGGATATTGCCCTTTTGAAAAAAGGGTTTCACATCGTCTACCTTAGTGTTCCTGATCTTTTCGGATCACCCGAGGCGACCAAAGCCTGGGATGCCCTTTACGATCGACTGGTACTTACCCACGGTTTTGCACCAAAAATGGGCCTGGTCGGGCTCAGCCGGGGAGGACTTTATTGCTACCACTACGCCATAGCCCATCCGGACCGCGTAGCCTGTATTTATGGCGATGCGCCAGTTTGTGATTTGAAAAGCTGGCCGGGTGGCAAACCTGTTTGGTCAATGGGCACAGGCAAAGGCTCGGCCGGGGACTGGAACCTGGTGAAAAAAATCTATGGTTGGAAAAGCAATGAGGAGGGGCTTGCCTGGAAGGGAAACCCCGTGGACAATCTGGCTCCCCTGGCCAAAGCCAAAATCCCTTTGCTTCATGTTGTCGGGGATGCGGATGATGTGGTACCAGTCCCGGAAAATACAGAAGTTATAGAGCCCAGATATAAAGCCCTTGGTGGCAACATCCAGGTCATTCACAAACCCGGTGTCGGTCATCATCCCCATGGTCTTGACGACCCGACGCCCATTGTCGAATTTTTAGCCAAATATGCAGGCAAATAAACCTTTTTCCCTCTGGGCCAAATTGGAATCTCGAATCGGCCCTTTTTGGATCAGCCAACAGGATTGGATTCGCTTGTGATGGCAGGGAGAACTTCCCCTGCCTTTTCTTTGTTCACCAAAAGCGACTGAAACTTCCAATAGGTGAGGCTTCGCCAAAACCACTCCATCGGGCCAAACTGGAACCAGGTCAACCAGATCGGACTCACCAAAAGGTGAAAAGTCCAAATCAGTATCGCAATTCCCAAAAGTCCAATTCGGGGAATGACACCATAAAGACCAAAAGCTCCCGAAAAGATTACGGAGCAAATCACAGTATCGAGCAAATAGTTGCTAAGGGCCATCCTTCCCGCGGCCTGAAGCCGTGAAGCGATCCATTCCAGGCGTCCGGTTTTGTACAACCAAACCAAACCCGAGGCATTGGCAAATGTGATCAAAAGTTGGGCAAATGATTCGAGTGGCAGAATCACCTGTGTGTTTGTCGCCAACCCGATCCCCCCACCAAGCGACACCATCAAGGCATACCAGTTCAACGGGATACCCAAGCAATAGCCGATCATGGCAAAAACCCCATAGGCCCGCTGCGACCAGGCTCCCTCGAAAAAGCCAAGCTTCATGAAGCCCATTCCAAGAACCATAGGCCATCCAAAAAAGAGAAAACCCAAAAGCAGAAAAGCGATGTGCATACCCAATATCCTGGTCCATCGCTCTTTGAACCATTCCCAGTACCCGACCCTGTTGTGTTCACGAATGGACCTGGTCACTTTTTCGGGGCTTGGGCCCTCAATGCGTCTTTCTTCAAGTGCCTTGTAACCCTTGATAAAAGCTTGGTCCACCAAACCCTGTATGGTCCAGGGCTCCTTGGCTTTTTCCCCATCTTCGGCAACCTCCACCTTCTCGACCTTGGACTCCTGTTTTTGACGCTCGGTCAATTCGGCCCCCCTTTGTTTGAACCACTCAACCCCGTAAGGTGCGTAATACACAAGGCCAAGTGGAGCAATAAACAGGAAGAGACCAGCACCGATCAACCAGGCGGGTGGCACTCTTAATAAAGGATAAAGTCCAAGACCAATCGCAGCATAGAGGTAAAGGATATCGCCATCCCAAAGAAAATAGCCGTGCGCGGCGCCGATCAGCAATAGCCACCCCATTCGTCGATAATGCAACCAGAACGGACTACCCTTCCTGGTTTTGGAGTGGCGATTCATCAGGACCACACCCGCCCCAAAAAGCATCGAAAACAAGGTCCGCATTTTGTTTTCAACAAACAAATTGGCAAAGACCCACTCCGCTCGGTCCAAAGGTCCCGAAACCGCAGCCGACTCCAGATCGCCATGGGGATATACCCGATGGGAACCGAGTGACTTCTTTTCCTT
>CAMBMH010000167.1 GCA_945868575.1 Singulisphaera sp. GP187
TTGGTGTTCGGCCTTAATTCCAAGGCGGCAAAGTATTTGGCAAAGGCTTTCAAGGACCATGCGGTCGACCGCTGTTACCTCGCCTTGACCCGAAACACTCCTACAGCAGGACGGATTGAAAATCGGCTCATCGACGACCGTGGAGATGGCAGACGTGGATCCGGGCCGGATGGTGAGCCTGCCATAACCACCGTCGAGGTGGTCGAAAGTCATGCTTGGGGTTCAATGATCCGATGTGTCCTCGACACGGGGCGCACGCATCAGGTTCGCATCCACTTGGGTGAGATGGCCGCTCCACTCTGTGGGGAAAAGATCTACGATCGGCCTCTCCATGGCAAACCGCTCCCGGACCCTTCAGGGGCTACCAGGTTGATGCTTCACGCCGCAAGGTTGGGATTTTATCACCCAACTACCGGTGAAAAAGTCCTTTGGGAAAGCGACCCACCTGCCGATTTTCAGGAGGTCCTGGATAAGATGAGAAAGGGGCCTGTCCAGCCGCCTCCAAGAAGAATTCCTCCCAACACAAGAAAAAGACGCGGATAAGACGGAAAGTAAATGGAATGTGAGTCCCTCCCAGGCATGAATTTTGGGAGGGGATCTGGTTCGGAAACACTGAGCCTTAAAACAGATAACCAAACGAAAAAAGCTCCCGGAAAACAGGGAGCTTTTTTCGTTTCGATTGAAACCGAAGCTGGTTTACTTCTTCTTCTCTTCTGTCTTTGCAGGAGCGGCGGGCTTCGTCTCTTCCTTTTTGACTTCGGGCTTGGCGGGGGCAGCAGGTACTGGAGCACCAGGAGCGGGAGTCGAAGGTGCGGGTGTAACCGCAGGAGCCAAAGGATTGGCGTCAAGGGTATCGACGACAGTTTCCTGGGTTTGGGCAAGAGCTACCTTGGTGCTTTGGCCGCCAATTTCGATGGTTAGGGTGCCATCGACGGTCAAGCTGGTCGAAGACTTTTCCACGCGACCCTTGGCAGGGTCGAACAGGATGCTGCCGCCAGCGGCTTTGCTCTTGAGGTCGGCAGAGGTGATCTTGAAGGGAAGGCCACCCGCGGTGCTTTCGCCTGCCTTGTAAACCAGGTTGAGGTCAACCTTGATTTTGTCGAGGGCCTTGTCCTTGCCTTCGTATGTGTATGTGTAGGTGTTTTCGTATTTGCCGATTGGTCCAAGGTCGAAGGTCGAGGAGCGCTTCCAGGTACCGGACTTTGCATCGCCCTTGGTTACTTCGTAGCCGGGGATGGCACCAAAGGTAGGCTCGGCCATATCCTTGAGGGCTTGTTCGTTGAGGATTTTGTCGAGCAAGGACTGCATTTGGGGGTTGGAAACAACCATCTTGCGAATGAATTCATCACGACCAGCAATCTTGGTGACCTTGTTATCCTTGGTGTTCAGGGTGATGACAAATTCAGAACCCTTGAGCGCTTTAAAGAACTCGGAAAGGGGGTTGGCCGCTTCGCCTGTGTCCTTGGTGGAGTCATAGCTGATCTTGTTGCCACCGATGTCGATCGACATCGTTACGCCTTCGATCCTTTGCTTCAATTCCCAGGTATCACCGTCTTGCTTGACTGGTGTCCAGGAGAAGTAGAAAGTTTGGGATTGGTCTTGCTTGACTTCGTTGTCGCCCACCTTCATATTTTGCTTGGTGGTGGTGGTCATTTTTTGAAAGAAGGATTTATCTTTCTCAAATTTCCACTTGAGTGTGGATTTTTCCTGCGCATATGCCGGGGTGAGCAATACGCATCCGGCCAAAACCGCCATCAAACCGAACCGCGACATGAAGAGGACTCCCAAAATTTCGCAATCCCCTGATCGCGGGGAAGACGGAGAAATTCCTTTGATGTAAATGTTCTATAAGGGAAGGTGGGCACCGAGCAACCCGAACTGCCCTAGAAAATCATCCTAGAATCCCTTGCGGAGTCGACCATGGATCTGCTTTCCACTCTACCCGGATCACTTGTTGAGCATTTTTTCCCCAAGGGATGGAACCTTGGCCACATCGATCGGCTTGCCGATTTGTCTGGAAATGCCCTATTGGAAAGGCGGGCATGGTGGAACATCGATTTCGAACCAGTCCCCTGCGCCGACCTTTCGGAGTTCGATGTCCGGATGGGGCACGAAATCGCTTTGACCATAAAAAATGCCCGTGATGCTGGTCATCCCCTTGCGATGATTCTCCCGGTGGGTCCCATGGGAATGTACAAATGGACCGTGCTTTTTCTTAAAGAGTGGAAGGTTTCCTGTGACCACATTCACTGTTTCAACATGGATGAATGGGCGGATGCCGAAGGGAATACTCTCCCCGGCGACCATCCCGGTTCGTTTCAGTACGCCATGGAAAACGCTTTTTATCAGCCTCTAGGCGAGCTGAGTGTCCCCAAGAACCAGCGACATTTCGCCTGGAAGGATAAACTACCCACCTACGGGGCTCGTATTGCCGACCTCAAAGCGAAAGGCGCCAAGTTGGTGGTGGTTTTTGGTATTGGCCGGGTTTGTCACATCGCATTTTGGGAACCCCATTTCGCGGATGAGTTCAGCTCGGTAGCCGAATGGAAGAGAGAGACTCATCGTCTTGGTGCAAAGCTTCACCCCCTCACCATCGAGCAGAATGCCCTGACCAGTTTTCGCAGCCGGACAACACTTGTTCCGGCGTATGCCAACACCATCGGGCCTGGATTGTTCCTTCAGGCGGAGAAAATCATCGGGGGGTGTGATGGAATTTTTGGACGGACCATGCAATGGCAGGGGCTATCCCTTCGAATGAGCCTGGCCCATGAACCGACCCCCTGGATCCCTTCGAGCTTTATGCCCACCCAAGCTGGGCGGTTATTTCTGGTCAAGGAATTATTGGATCCGTTAATCGCCGAATGTAACTAGAATTGTTTTTGAACCGCTTGAAAACAGGGAAATTTTGGAGGTTTGAGGATTCGAAAACGGCCTCAAACCTCTCAATTAAGTTTTTAGCGAGGAAATAAAGATTAAATTTCTTTTTGGATAGTGCGAATCTGCAGGATGCCAACCCGGGCCAGCAAAGCGATTTGTCTCAGCCATTCCCCATCTGTTGGGTATTGGGCAGCCAACCGGGAATACTCACTTTCGGAACTTTGAAGGTGCTCAAGGAGCGGTTTTAGCTCTATCGAAAGCTGACCTGAAGGAAGGTTGGAAAGGCTTGCCAGCAGGTTGGGCAAGTTCGACCCCACCAGCCTTTCATAATCATTTACAATTGCTTCAGATTTTGGCTTGTTTCCAGCACCATCGGGTTTGGCCCCAGGACGGGTACCTGCTCCGGGGTTCCATTTTTCACCTTTTGCCAACGCAACCGCCTGGGCCCTATGTTGCTCCAGGAGATTTCTGAGGACTTTAACTCTCTCGGGGACAAGGACCGGTTTTGGGGCGTAAGCGCCCATCGCAGTCATTTTTGCCACGGTCGGTGCTGGAGTTTTGAAAGCCCCGGACTCGGCCACATCCTTGGAGGGGCCTCCGCCGGGATATTTTCGATTCATGGCATCATCGGGACCTTTGGCCAGCATCCTTAGTGCAGCTGGATTCGGTGTTTGTCCGGGCTTTTCTAAATCATTCAGTGGTATTGGCGCACTTTCCATTGGTCGCTCCCCAACGGTATGCTTGTCCGCCACGATCCTGGGTGTTTCGGGCGGGGTAGTTTTACCCCCGAAAATTTCGGTTTGAAGTAGACCCGGAGCGCTTTTCGCGGCTGTGGCATTGGTGGCCGGCTCCCTCACAAGGCTCTCCGCCTTGTAAAACCCTGATTGGGTGGATTCGCCTGGTGCAAAATCGGATCTTGCGAACTGGGTATTTTCAGAATTGTTTTTGAATTGGGTTAGAAGGCCAACAACCAGCAAAAGAAGCGATGCTGCCAAAGCAAAAGCCACAGCGATCTTGCCCAGGGTCCGTTCTTTTCGGGCCAGATTGGGTGAGGTTGCGGGATGGACATCGCCTTTCCCACGGACCATGGCCCCCCAATTTGGACTTTCAGGATAGGCCATTGAGTTGAGTTGCTTGCCTTGAAGACGGAGTTTGGCGGCAAAGGCGCGGCAGTCCAGGCATTTTGCCAAATGGTCACGCAAGTCCAAAGGCGGGGTTTCCTGGTCGAGTAAGAGGCAGAGTTCGTTTTGGGTCGCTTCACAAAGATTCACAGACCGCCTCCTTTCTTGGGGTTTGGGGTGGTTTTGGGCATACCCGGTTGGGGTTTTGCCTTTCTTTCCTCGGGGACTTCTTCAGGGACCATATCCACCAGGATTCTTCTGGCCCGGAAGACCCGCCACCTCGCCGTCTCTTCGGTTGTCGCCAGCACTTCCGCGATCTCCTTGAAGGACAGTTCCCCTTCGACCCTCAGCATGAGTGCTGCCTTGAAATCCTCGGGAAGGAGCGCGATCGCCTTGGCCAGGTTTCGCAGCGATTCTTCCCTTTGGAGGGTTTCCAGCAACCCTGGTCTGTCTTCGGCCAGATCCCCCACCAGCGCCTCGCGCTTTTTTTTCGAGCGGGCCTGATTGGCGAAGTTGTTGAAGGCGATCCTAAACAGCCAAGCCCGGAAATTGGTTCCGGGGGTGAACTGTTCCATCCGGGTCATCGCTTTGAGGAGGGTTTCCTGGGCGATATCCTCCGCCTGGTTTACATCCGGGCAGAGATGGCACGCCCAGCGGAACAGAGCATCCCCATGGAGTTGGGCCAGCTGAGCAAAGGCATCACGATCTCCCCTGCGGGCAGCCTCCACCCAGGTCCGCTCTTGCGGATGGGAGGGTGCCTTGTTCGGGGATGGTGTTGCCATAATTACTGTGCGAACCATGAGTTTTCGCTGCGTAGATACCGCTTTTGAACCATCCTAACGAAACAACCCGCCGGGTGGGCGGGTTGTTTGAGGGATTTTGCCGGATGTGGCAATTTGGCGCTATTTTTTGGCGGGAGTGGCCAATTCCAACCGGATGCGATGGTATTCCATGGGTTCGGTCTTGCTTATTTTTTCCGATTCGAGCATCGCGAAATTTCCCTCATTTTTGTAGGAAAACGCCTTGCCAGTTACCGGGTTTACAGGAATTGGCACAACTTTTATCTCATCAAGTGTTTGTGGCAATTTTCCTGTTTGGGTGGCGTGCATTCTGATGCCTTCAACCACCATAAGCTGGGCCAGGTGCCGCTGATTTCGGACCTTGGCCTCAAGGACTGCGGTGGTGGCAGGGAGAAGCAACTTCGCGAGGATGCCCAACGGGAAGGGTGTAATTCCCTTAGCTTCCTTCATTTTTGCTTCTTGAATCGTTTTTTCCAATTCCGCTTTGGCCTGCCAATAGGGTACATTCAGCCATTTCAGGATATTATCGTAAGACTCATCGTAGATGAGTACCTCGCACATGAGGACCACCTGGAGAGGGGGAAGAGTGTCCAGGGCTTTGGCCTCCCAGCCAAACTTCAAAAGCTTTTCCTTGGCGGCGGGAAAGGAGGCGGCCATGGTTACCGAAAGGCCGACCTTATCCATCCAGTTTTCCATGTCTGTCCGGCCTCTCCCATTGTTACCGGTCAAACTCATGGCTTCCCGGAATTTTTCCACCATCGCCTGAAGCTCGGGTTGGCCAACCGCTTTGGGATTTTTGGAGTAAAGGATGTCACGGAGTCCGGGGGTGATGGATTCCATCAGGAACTTTTCCCCGTCCATGGCTTCCCTCAGATCGATTGGTGCGCTAGGTAGTGCCGCCAAGGCCCAATACAGGTTGGGGAATCCGGGTTGCTGAATGCCGTCCTCGACTTGCTTAAAGCCCATGGTTGTGATCGCGATCCCCACAAGCCCCTGGACAAGGGTTACCCCTTTGGCAACATGGCGGCCCATGGTGATGGTGGTCCGCATGGATTTGACCGCAGCAGGGTAGTCCTTTTCTTTGAGTTCATACCGGGTTTTCAAAGTCAGGTCGCGGGCAAATTGCCGCATCCCCTGAACATCGGGGAGCAGGAACATGATTCCGTCTTTTTTGATTCCGGGAATCATGTCCCAATCGGCATAGGAGCGGTTTGTTCCTTTCTCGATTTCCCAAAGGTATCTGGCATTTCGTTTGTCGGCTTCGGGTGGGAGTTTGTCGATCGGAAGCTTCAGCCATTCCTCTTCCTTTTTCCAATAGTCCTGGTCCCGATAACGAAAGCTGGCCCATTCCGGACTGTACGCCCGATAATAGTTTTGGACTGCGTTACCTGATTCCTGGAAACGGCTTTCCGGGTCAAGGCGATACATAAGTGCGGGCGATGGCGCCGCCTGGGGGTGGATTTTAAGGAGCTTGTATTGGGGTGGCGGGGGATCCGGCTCTTTTTTGTCGACCCAAAGTCCGACTGCTGGACCCTGTCCCAGAGCCAGAGTGCCCAAAAGGGAAAAGACCAAGGATTCCAGAATCCATTTGGTAAAACTGTTCATTTCAAATCCTCCATTACTTCGAAAATCGAACGCAGGTTGGTTTGCGGGTTCTGTGGGGCGTTGGGTGCGCCTGTTGAGATGTATTGGGCCCCACTTGGCGCAAAAGGATTCCCGTGGACCTGATCAGGATCCGTGAGTGGATTCCAGATGGAGGATTTGGACAATGGGAGGGATCTGGCAATGAATGTGCCTTTCCCGGTCGCATTTTCCTGAATTGGGTAGTCCACAGGTTTTGGGTCCTCCAGGGGGTCCCGATCAGAGGTTTTGGCAATCTGTGGGATTGGAGATTCGGGTGTCGGAACCGCAGCGGAATTGATTGGCCAGCCACCGCCTGCCCCTAGCATTCCCAAAAGGACTCCCCCAAGCATTCCAGCCGAGGCCCATCTCCACGCGCAGCGTTTCCCCTCGGCGCGACCTGCCTCAAAGGCAAGTTGTTGGCGAAAAATGGGATCAAGAGGTGAGGCTGAAGGTGGGCCAAGAACATCCCTGAGTATGGCCTCGAAATCGGATGGCGCATTATTTGGGGGCATGGGTTTTCTCCACAATTTCCTGTCGGAGTTTGGTCAAAATCTGGTGGTATCGTCGGTGGAGCGAACTGGAAGATCCGCCGAGAACCTTGGCTGCTTCAACAAAAGTGAGGTTTCCCCAAAGGACCGCCACCAAAAGTTCCCTGTCTTCGCAGGAGAGGGTGTCAAGGGCGGCCCGAAGGCAGACGGAATCCTCAGAGCGGCAGAGTCCCTCAAGGGGATCAGGATGGCAGGCCTCGGATTGGGCGACCCGCATTTCCCGTTTTTCACGCCGGAAGCGTTGTCGGTGGGATTCGGCCCCAAGGCGCCTGAGTGTTTGCCAAAGCCAGGCTTTTGGATGGTTTGGGGGAACGGCCAAGCCAGCCAAAGCCAAAAAAGTTGCCTGAACCAGATCCTCGGTGGCTGCCTCGTCCCGGACCAGTTGATGAGCCAGCGCACGCAACATTGGCGTGTGTTCGTCCACCAGCAGGGTTAGGGTTGTATGGTTCATGTTGGAGAAAGATTGGTTGCCACCGGGGGCAACCTGTCCCACCTTTCAGTATCTTTTTTAAGATATGCCTTAGGGTGGGACGGAATTTATGAGTTCGTGGCTGGTGGGTATGCTGCCGGAAGGGCCACTGGACATCGTGGGTGATATCCACGGTGAGCTGGGGGCTTTGTCGCAGCTATTGGCCCACCTGGGCTACGGGCCGGAAGGCACCGGAAATCCAGGCCGAAGGCTTGTTTTCGTTGGTGATCTGGTGGATCGGGGCCCGGATAGTCCCGGGGTTGTACGCCTGGTCCGGAAAATGATTGAGGCAGACAAAGCCGTTGCCGTAATGGGCAACCACGAATTGAATTTGCTTCTCAATCGACGCCGCGAAGGGAATGAATGGTTCTTTGGAGAGCGGTCGCGGGCTCCCGGATCACCTCCGGCTGTTTGTGCGGATACGGCAACCCAGCGAGAATGTTTTCATTTTTTTGCCAATCTTCCACTGTGCCTGGAAAGAAGGGATCTGCGGGTTGTCCATGCTTCCTGGAATGAGGATGCGGTGGAGAAGCTTTCGGGGGCCAACAGCGCCATTTCGCTTTTTGAAGATTATCGGCAGCGAATCGAAACCCAGATTCAGGAGCGCAGGAGAAGTGGGGAGCAGGAGCCGCCGCAGGAGGCGGCCCTTTGCCATCAAAATCTGAACCCGGTCAAGGTGCTTTTGTCCGGTCCGGAAGAGCGCTCGGCGCAGCCCTACTGGGCGGGTGGACGCTATCGTCACTTGAGGCGATCTCCATGGTGGCAGACCTATAAGGGACAATTGTGCGTATTTGGGCACTATTGGCGCCTTGGAACCCCTGGAAAAGTCGATCACCTTGATGAGGGTAAACTTTTTGAGCCCTATGCTCTCAACCAGAGCCAGGGGCGTACTTTTTGTGTCGACTATTCTGTCGGAGCCCGATGGCGCGAAAGGCTTTTGGGTCGTCAGGAACCCTTTACAACAAGGCTTGGCGCGATTCGGTGGCCTGAATCCCAGCTGACCTTTGACAATGGGGAAATCATGCAGCTGGATTTTTTGGAGAATGCGGTT
>CAMBMH010000168.1 GCA_945868575.1 Singulisphaera sp. GP187
TAGATTCCTATCTGAACCGAATATATTACGCAAAAATAACAGGTCAGCTAGAAAACAGGGACACTACACTACAAGAAGATGATGAATTAAAAAAGAGCCTCGGACGCGGAATGTTTGGACTTGCCATTTATGGCGGGGGATCCAATTTACGTGGGCCTCGGGCTTTAGCCGCCGCCGGGATTATGATAACCCAAACTCTTCCAGCTCATTTAGCGGAAAAAGGTGTGGAATTTGCAGTTGAAGGGGTAACGCAAAATGCTTTCGCAAAATTTGCAGGATTTTTGTTCAACGCATCAAAAGGGGTTTATAGAATCGTTAATGGTAAAATTCACAAACTAATAAGGAGGGGTGGAGTTGAGGTTGTCGAGACGATTTCGGAGAAGGATCTTAACGCTCTGAAAATATTCGCGAAGGAGTTTGCCAGCAATAGTGTTCCAAAAACATTTTCGTCATTCGAGGCATTGAAACGTGGACTCGGTTCACCAGGGGATGGCAATGTTTGGCACCATGTTGTTGAGCAACGACTTGTCGGAAAATTTGGTGCGAGCACGATTCACAATAGTGAAAATGTTGTGGCGGTAAGCAAGAGCGTCAACCAAGCAATTGCGAATTACTATTCATCAATACCACGTTCCGGATTCACAGGAGGGCGAACAATTCGGCAATGGTTGGGAACACAGTCTTTTGCGGAGCAATCAGCGTTCGGAAGTAGAATCTTGGAAGCATTACTTAATAACCAAATATTACCGTAACATCTTTGGAGCGACGAATGAAAGTAATTGAAGATTCATTGGAGCAATTCCGAAATTCGGCCATTAAGGCTGGGGATTTTTCGGACCCCAAGGCACAAAATAAAGCGTCTCGCAAACTCCAAGCGAGCTATAAGACCCTCTGCCTAACAGAAGAAGGTAAAGCTGGACTCATTGCCCTAATGTCAGACAGCAACGCCGGAGTCCGACTCTCGGCTGCTGCACGCTGTCTGCAATGGGATCCGGAGCAAGCAGAATCTGTTCTAGAAGCATTACGTAAGTTGAATATATTTCCTATTTCGTTTGAAGCAGAAATGACGATTGAACAGTTTAATAAGGGAAACCTATCATTTGATTTTTGATAAAAAATAGTAAGGGGAAATATCCCGAATTATACATGGTCAGACAAAAATCCGGTGCCAATCCCAATCGGACTTCTTTCGGTGTCCCTGGTCCGGTTGGAATTCCCCAAATTGCTACCCCAAGTTACTCAGTTGGGACCAAGGAATCCGGTTTTTTCTCAGCGAACATTCAATTCAGCCTACAAAAGTCGGGACTACAAATCACCTTTTCCAGGGTTGGGTTAAATTTTGTCTTCCTGTTGCCAAAGGACCTTCAGGCTTTCCAAACGGATGGGTGGCCAACTTGGGTCGGGAACCTTTCGGAATTCGAAAAGGTTCAGAGTTTCCACGAGTGCCAAATAGCTGGGGACTTTTGGCATTCTTCCATTGAAAGTAACGATTGAGGAACCTGCCTTGAGTCCCGGGCTTCCA
Source organism: Singulisphaera sp. GP187 (assembly GCA_945868575.1). Classification (GTDB taxonomy): domain Bacteria; phylum Planctomycetota; class Planctomycetia; order Gemmatales; family Gemmataceae; genus SYLG01. Next base: position 1,523 of record CAMBMH010000168.1, read on the forward strand.
CCAAACTTCCTTGTTAAATTCGTGAAAATCACGGTTCATATCAAGTAACCTGGTCGGGACTTCACGCTGTTTTGCAATCGCCATTTTTCAAAAACCCGGTGTAAATTATAACCCTGGGGCCCAAATGAACTGGGATTTCTTTGAAAATCACTCCTGTTGTGTAACCTGGATTGCTCCAAAAACCTGACGCGATTCCTTTGGCGCCAAAAAATTGGCTGCCTCACAGGGGTTACACAAAAAAAGGGAGGCCGAAGCCCCCCTTTTTTCATGGAACCGGTTCCGGATGGTTACTTGAGGGTGTTCAGGTATTCCATCAGGTCGAGGAACTCGGCCGGAGACATCGCCCCCGCAAGACCCTCGGGCATGCTCGATTGCTTGAGCTGGGTACGCTCCTCGATTTTGGAGAGAGGGATGGTCTTCTTCTCCTTGCCATCGAAGATCGTCACATCGCTCTTGGTTTCGGCAACCACAAGCCCGACGATGAACTTGCCATCATCGGTGGCGATCTTGGTGGAGAGGTACTTCTTGTCGACCTCGGCGTTGGGGTCGATGATCGATTCCACCAGCTTGAATTTGGACTTCAAGCGGGTGGCGACTTGGTGGAGGTTGGGACCATATTCATTTCCATCGCCGTTCCCGACCTTGTGACAGGCGGTGCAGCTTCGGACGAACACTTCGCGACCTTTGCTCGGATTCCCCTTCATCATCACCAGCGCGGTCATCGCCTTGTTTCGGGTCTCCTTCGAGGTCTCTTCCTGGGAAAGAAGAGTCTTGAGGAAGGGGATCGCGGCGCTGCCTGCTTTGGCGGTGGCGAGGATATCGCCGAGCAGTTTCTGGGTATCGGGATCGTCCTTGGCGACGCGCCCCGCGAGGTATTCCCCACGCCAGGCGTCTTCGTTGGCGCCAAGAGCGTGTTCGATGGTGTACTTGAGCCAATAGTCCTGGGGTAACTTGGCGGCGGCGATGACTTCGGTCGCGGCGTCGGTGCCGGGATAGAAGCTCAGCGCGCGGATCGCCTCAAGACGGACGCGACCATTTTCATCCTTGGACGATTTCTTGAATTGTGCCAAGGCATCCGGGAAAAGGTCGCGCTCATCGGCAAGGATGCGCACAGCGGCAGCGCGTGCCTCGGGAGTTTTCGAGTTAAGGACTTCGGCCATCAGCTTGCGCCCGATGGCGTGGTGGCTCTGGAGGATCCAAAGCGCCTCGGTGCGCAGACGATCATACGCCGGATCGTCATTTTTCAGCCCGGCAAGCCAGGTTTCCACCGCGGCTTTGACCTCGGTGGTGGGGCGATCGCGCAGTTCGCGACGGGCGCGATAGCGGGTGCGCCATTCGTACTCGCGGAGTTGTTCGAGGATTTCGGGGATCGGTTTGCCAAACTGGGTCGCGGGCTTGACCAGTGGGCGATCCTTGGCAACCAGACGATAAATCCGGCCGCGAACATGGTCGCGGGAGGGGTCACGCTGGCTGTATTGCATGTGGCCGATGAGGGCGTTGGCCCAATCACCAAACCAGAGCGCGCCATCGGGACCCATTTGCGGGTCGGCGGGGCGGAAGTGCTTGTCATCGGACTTGATCAGGTCGTCGGCTTTGCCGGCGGTCTTGATCCGTTCCCCCTTGAAGCCCGAGCCATCGTCCCCGATGGTGAAGCGGGGCATACCGTTCATGTTGATGACGCAGGCGTAGGTGAACTGTTTCTGGACATGATCGGGGAAGTGCTTCGAAACAAGCCATTCGCTACCAAGGGCGGGGCGCATCCCCTCCTGGTTGAAGACGGTGTTGAGACCCTTGCGGCCGCCGAACTGGGCGCCGGAAAGGGGGGTGTCCCAATGGTGGTTGGCGGTGGTGCCGTCGCCGGCGATCCCCTGCCCCCACTCATCGAACACATAGCACCACATGTTGTACTGTCCGGGAAGTCCGAATTGGCGGATCTTCAAAGTCTTCGGATCCATCACATAGGCGCCGCCCGCCCCTTGTGAGCGGTGGGGCCCCCACGGGGTTTCGAGGGTGGTGCTGGTGGCGATCCCCTCCAGCATGTGGAGCAGTCCGCCATGGTTCCATTCGAAGGCGCCGCAGGTGTGGTGCGTGTCGTCGGTCGCCCAACCATCCATCAGGTGAACCACGACATCGGCCTTGTCGTCGCCATCGGTGTCCTTGAGGAACAGCATGCGGGGCTGGTCGACGACGAGGACGCCGCCGTTGAAAAACTCAAAGCCGGTGGGACACTGGAGCTTATCATAAAAGACAGTGCTTTTGTCCGCCTTGCCATCGCCATCGGTGTCTTCGAGGATAACGAGCTTGTCGTTGGCCTTGGGATCACCCGGCTTCCATTGGGGGTAGCTGGGCATACAGGAGACCCAAAGGCGACCCTTGTTGTCGAAATTGATCTGCACGGGTTTGGCGATATCGGGGAATTTGGTCTCATCGGCGAAGAGCTTGATTTCAAACCCTTCAGGGACCTTGGCGCCCTTGATGAACTCATCGGGGGTCAGATAGCGGAGCGTTTCGGCTTCGGAGTACTTTTGACCAGGATTGCCGAAGCGGGTCGGCGGAACATAGAGCTCGCCTGTGGTGGAATCGTCTGGCTTGGGCGGAACGGGCTTTTTCGCGGCAAGGTCCCAGACATAGTGGTCACGGACCTGGGCCATGGCCCGGATCTTTGCGTATTCGCGGGGGAAGGTTTCGGTGTCGAAGGTGCGACGGCCACCATAGACATACCAGCCATTGACCATGCGGTAGTCCTGGAGGTGGATCCACGACTTGTCGTTGACCGCGGCGCGAAGGGCCTCATATTCCGAGGTGCCGGGGCCGGAGCGGTTGGTCTTGGTCAGGCCAAGAAGTTCGCGTTCAAGGACTTCGCCAAGAAGCTGGTCGCCCGCCTCGTTTTGGTGGGCGCCATTGATGGTGAACTGCATCCCCTTTTGTTCGGTGAAGGCCTTCAGGGTGGGGGTGTAGATGTCGACAAACGCGACATTGCGCTTGGCTGCGACCGCTTTGACCGCGTCGGTATAGAGCTTGAGGTTGGCGTTTTCCTTTTCGCCATCGGGAAGAAGCGGATCGCCCGTAGGCTCGAAGGCCATGGGCGAAATCAGCACAAACCGTGGAGGCGACTTGGCATCATCGCGGGGGTATTTCGATGTGAATTCGTCCAGGAAGCGCTCATAGGCATCCTTGAAGGCATCGACGCCTTTGGGTCCGGCGAACGATTCGTTGAAGCCGAAGAAACAGAGGAAGGTGTCGGCATTGAAGGCGTAAAGGGGGTCATCGATGCGGGTGTAGTCCGCAGAGCGCTGACGGATCCCGACCTCATCCGCGGGGCGGGCGAAGTTGCGAATGACCAGTTCCTTCTCGGGAAAATCGAGATGGAGCATAGTTTCGAAATGACCAAAGAGATTCATCCGCTCGGCGGTGCTGGAGCCGACCAGAGCCACCCGCTCGTTCTTCTGGAATTCGAGGGGTAAGGTGCTGGGGGCCAAAGCCGCTTTTTTGGGGCGGGGACCCGGCTTGAGAAGCTCTTCCGCTTTGGTCATGGGCCGGGGAGCGGCCTTGTCTTTGTCCGATTTCTTGGCCTTGGCGGGTTTTGCGTCCTGGGAAAGAGCATCTGAACTGCCCACATAGGCAATCGACCCCAAAAGGCCGGTCAGGACCAGACCCCGCAGAATTTGGGGCAATCGGGAAACGGAGGCCATAGGTGTCTCCAGAATCTTGAGAAGAGGGAGTTCCAGCAAGTCAGGCTGGCCAGGGAAGGAAGATACCAATGGGTATTATAAGAATTCCGGGTGTTTCTTGCTTGGGGGATTTTTTTGGGTGAATGAACCCTCCTGTGAAAAGGGGCTCATGAAAGGTTGTTGGTGTTGGAGTAGTGGTCACAAATGGTAACCAGATGGGTTTCGCGGGGATTTGGAAAGCTGCCCTGGTCCAGGGATCCCCCCACCCCGGATTGAGTAATTTGGCATGGCCCGTTCGACCCGGAAAAGTTTGATCCGAACATAGCAACGAGGCGTATGAAAAAGGGACCCAAAAGATGGTGAAGAAAAAAGCGAACGCACCAGCCAAATCGTAAAAACTGTCGGGGGTTGCAATCCTAGGGAGCGCGCTGCGCAAGCAGACCAAGGTAGAGTTGGTAGCCCTGTTTCTGTGGCTTGCCAAAAACCACTATGTCGTCACCAGGGAGCTGGAAGCAAAATGGAAAATCGAAAAACCGTGGGAGTTGATCATTGCCGATATTGCCTCCAGCAATGATCGCGCAACCGATTTCGATGCGTTTGATAGGAATTGCAATTTTGATGTGGATGAAGAGGAATACGAAAAAGTTCGGAAGGGGCTTTCTTTGCTTGTCCAGTTGGGGCACCAGGAGGCAGCGAAATCGCTCGCGCTGAAATTGATGGAATACGCCTGCTTTCAGGTCGAATGGAGCGACGAAGGATTGATGACGGACGATATCTGTGATTGTTTGACGCCGGTGATCAAGACGGTGAAGGCCCAAGGCGGCAGCTTGGCGATCCAGGGAGAAGAGGCGATCCAAGGGGCAAAGAAAAGGATGGAAGCCGATCGGATTGGGTGCATTTGCGATGGGGAATTGAATGCTTTACTGGGCAAGTCCTATGTGGTCACTTTACTGAAAACGATCAGGTTCCCTCAAAAGACCTTGAGAGCGTCACGATAGGTCCTCCCCCCAAAGCTCCTCCCCCCGGGTGAAAAAGTTGTTTCAAAGACTTTGACACCTTTGGGAGTTGGGGAGAAAATCGCAGCCTCCCCCCATGGAGGGGGATTTTTAGACGGATATTTCGCATGACCGGACATTTATAGAAATATAGGTGTTGAAAAATGTCCGGTTGTTGCATAGAGTTTCCATGGCGCGGGTAATCCATGGCCAAGGTCGCATGTTTTGAACATTGAAGGCCTGTTCTGTTGGTTTTGGCCAATGGATCACTAGCCACCCCATTTCCATGCAAAACGCCATGGGGAGTGGGAGATTCGGGTGAAATTTACCGAGCAAGGCGCTGCGATGTTCGAAGTCAAATGGGGCGCCCCACCCAAAAGCAAAATCCTCAAGGCCATTGCCAATGCGGTACGAATGCACCGGATGGCCTTGCTTGAAGAGTGGGAGAAAAATGTAAACCCATGATCGCAAAATCCAAAAAGCCCCACCTGGTGGAATTTTTTGCGACCGCCCGGCTGGCCCAGGCCTGTCGAGGGGCCCTCAAACATAACCGGTCCCTGGGGCAAATCGCGGGATTCCACGAACTTGGCCATTCGGTTATTTCGCCTGAGGATGTGTTGGCGGGCGGGGAGTCGGAAGCGGTCGTCCTTTCCCACGCCGAAGAGGGGGCAACGGTGGGAGAGCGCTTCCACAATGGTTCCCGTGGCGCAAAGGCGTTTCATTTGCTACTTGTCGAACCCACGACGCACCCCGGCCAGATTGCCCAATGGATGAGGGCATCGAAAATCCGCTCGGAAAGTCGCTTTCATGCGATAAAAATCGATAATCTCCAACCCTCCAAAATCATCCACCTGCTAAGGCGAATTTGTTTTGCCTGTGGAAAAAATGAAGCCAGGGGGAGTATTATCGATGCCTATTTGACCGGGGATGTGTTTCATGTGCTTGGTCCCAAACACCGGATACTCCATGTGCCCGTGGATAAACTTCCCCCTTTGAACGGGCTTTCCCACGAGGTCCTGAGAACCTTTGATGTGGATCAGGATGGTTCCTTTATTCATTGGCCGGGGCCGGACATTCATCTGGGTTGGACCCAATTTCTTCAGGCTGCGTGTCCCGAGGAACTACAAAAAGCCCGACAACAAACCGAAGGATTCAATTCCCGATATGGTGAGGCGATCCGCAAGTTGCGGTTGGCGGCGGGAATTCCCCAATCCCGTGTGGAGGGGCTCACCGAGCGGCAGGTTCGCCGGATTGAACAAGGGGAATGCCGGGCCACTGCGGCGGCCCTCAAATCGTTGGCGGCGGCACATGGGTTGGATTCGAACCATTACATGGACCAAATTGCCAAGGCCATGAAATAGGGCCTAAGGCCTGTCTCTGGCAAAATGGCTGCAAGACCGCAAAGGCCCTTCTAAACTAGACTCATGAATCCAATCGATCAAAACCTGCCAAGCTTGCCGACCTGATCCACCTGATCCAGCAGGGGCGGTTTGAAGAATTGGAGACCGATTGGCTTGAGTTCAAGCCCGTTCCCTCGGAGAGTGGGGAATGGAAAGAGTTGCATAAGAGCGTAAATGCCTTTCTCAACACCAGGGGAGGGATTCTCATCCTTGGGGTTAAGGAAGAAGTGATCGGAAACCAGAGGCGCTACAAGGTAACCGGCTGGAAGCCACAGGCCGAGCCGAAACTGAAGGATTTGCGCGAAATTTTCACGGACAGCAAAGGCGCGAAACAGGACTTGAGTGACTGCTTTCCATCCATGGAGTTGCGATCCTTTCTGGGGGAAAAGATCGCCCTGGTCTATGTGGACGAATTGGCGGCGGATCGGAAGTTCGTTTTTCTTCAGGGATCGGCCTAGAAGCGCATATTGACCGGAGGCCACAAGGTCACGGACCGTGAGATCGAGGCGCAGGAAGAATTCAAGGAAGAAGCTACTCATGCAAAAGAGCTTCAGCCTGTTCCTGGCATGTTGGAAACAGACTTGGACCTCACCAAGCTGAACCAATTCATTTTTCACCTCAACCAACCCCAGCCGATTGAGACCCTGAAACCGGATTTGGATTCCGCCCGTGCCTTTCTGGAGCGGCGCTGTTTTTTGAAAAATGGCGCCGTGACTGTGCTGGGGGCGCTTGTGTGTGGCAAGTATCCAGGAGACAGGTTGGGCTTTCGTAGCCATGTGCATGGTTATGTGGATGCGGAGCATCAGATCGCCCAAGACAAACAGGACTTTGTGGACAATGTTCTGCAGT
>CAMBMH010000169.1 GCA_945868575.1 Singulisphaera sp. GP187
AGGGGACGCGGACCGGGCGGTCCCCCGGGACGAGATGTACGGGGACCTTCCAAATCACTGCCTCGTGGATTGGCGGATCTTCCTCCACGCGGAACATCCCTCAAGCAACAAATGGGCAAGGGGAAACCAAGGCCAAAGGATCCGGGCGCCGAACAGGCAGCCCAGACCCCCGGCACACCTGAGGGTGACAAGTCAAATGTGACCCAACAGACTCCAAAACCCAAGCGGGAACCTCAAAAGCCCCAGGCTGTAAACCCTGAGTCTTTGAAAACCGGAAGCAATCTGGGAACATTCGCAGAACTAGCGGCATTCTGGAATGTTGCCAAAACTGATGGCGACAAAGGTTCCAACCCACCGGCTTCAGAAAACTAAGCGCGTTGGCCCCCTTTCTTGAACCGATTGGCCCGGGTTCAACAAAATGGGTGGTTTGGTAGATGGATTCTTTGTCGCATTAGACTAAACTTCTATGGAAGGCCATCCGGGTGGAAGCCCGTATGGCCTATTTTTATTTTGAACTGAATTCATGGGAATTCGCCACATGGCTCAAGCCCCCCAAAATCCGGGCACTCCACCCCCAATTAAGCCCTCAAAGAAGAAGGCGCCAAAAACAGGCTCCACCGCTTCTGGAGGTGGAAACTGGGGTTGGCTGATTTTAATTGCCATGGTCCTTGGATTGCTTTTGGTCTCAAGCCAATATTCCGCATCCAATCCTGTCCATTACGGAACCTTTGTCCGGTTACTTTTCCATCCAAAAGACAGCCAGGCCATCAAAAAAATCATTTTTGTTGGCGTTGACCGGATCCGGGTGGATTTGGTTGATGGACCTCTCGAAGATCCTGAACTAAACAAACAATTGGGGAAAAAGAATTCTTTCCTTGTTACACGGGCGCGGATTGATGACAACAAAACGACCGACCAATTGAATAAACTGGTTCAATCCGGGAAGGTGGACTGGGAACAACAAGAGGACCCATACGCAGGTTTGGGCACCTTGGTGATGTTTTTCCTTCCAATACTTCTCTTCCTTGGTTTCTTTTTCCTGGTTCTTCCCAGATTCAAAGACCCAATGGGTGGTGGATTCCTTTCGAACTACATCAAAAGCCCAGCAAAACGATACGAAAAAAATAAAACGCGAATTACATTTGATGATGTGGCAGGCGCGGAAAACGCCAAAACCGAACTTTGCGAAATCGTAGAATTTCTTAAGTCTCCCGAAAAATTTCAGGCCCTTGGAGCCATGATTCCGAAAGGGGTACTCCTTGTGGGGCCTCCAGGAACCGGCAAAACCCTACTGGCGAAAGCCGTGGCAGGCGAAGCTGGGGTTCCATTCTTCAGCATCAGTGGTTCTGAGTTTATTCAAATGTTTGTGGGCGTAGGCGCAAGCCGCGTCCGCGATATGTTCAAAACCGCGAAAGAATCGGCTCCGTGTATCCTTTTCATTGATGAAATCGACGCTGTTGGCCGGATGAGGGGTGCAGGGCTTGGTGGCGGTTCCGATGAGCGCGAGCAGACCCTCAATCAAATCTTAAGCGAGATGGACGGTTTCCAACCTTCCGAAACGGTCATTGTCATGGCGGCAACCAACCGTCCGGATGTTCTGGACTCTGCTCTGTTGCGACCAGGACGGTTTGATCGTCATGTGACCGTGGATCGTCCGACTGTAAAGGGGCGCACGGAGATCCTCAAGGTTCATACCCGCAAAAAACCTTTGGCGGACGATGTTAACCTTGAAGCGCTGGCAAGGCGACTGATTGGAATGACCGGGGCCGATCTAAAGAATTTGGCAAACGAAGCCGCAATCGTCGCCACCAGACAAAACAAAACAAAAATCGACCGATCGGATTTCGAAATCGCAATTGATCGGGTCCTCATTGGACCAAAACGCGAAGAAATCCTTACAAATGAGGACAAAAGACGGACAGCTTACCATGAAGCTGGCCATGCTCTGGTTAATTGGCTTATGCCCGACTCCGAGAGGCCTCAGAAGGTATCAATAGTACCCCGGGGCCGAAGTTTAGGTGTAACATGGACTGCTCCTGATGAAGATAAGCATCATCATGGCGAAGACTATTACAAACGCTACCTTGTTCGCGTTTTGGGGGGTAGGGCAGCCGATCGCCTCATCTATGGTCAACCCTATTCTGGGGCTCAACAAGACCTTAAGCAGGGCACCCAGGTCGCAAGGCAAATGGTTGCCAACTGGGGTATGAGCAACCGTATTGGGCCAATGGCGTTCCGAATGGGTGAAGAGCATGTGTTCCTTGGCCGGGAAATTTCTGAATCCAGGGACTTTTCAGATGGAATGGCAAACTTGATCGATGAGGAAATTCAACGCATCTTGCGGGAGGCTGATGACAAGGCTCTGGATTTGCTCCGGGACAATCTTAAATACCTAGAAGCCATGGTGGACGAGTTACTTGTTAAGGAAGAGCTTTCAGGCGATGAAATGGAGACCCTACTTTACAATGCGGGCCTTCCTTCCGCCAAGCCTCCCATCACGCAAGAGTCCAAGCCTTTGGATGATGCAACCGAATCGCCAAAAGCCGTCGTGGAGGTTGCCACACTCGAATCCGGAGACCCAAGGGTAGAATCCTAAAACGGGTCAAATCCACAATTCGTTAACATCCCCAATTTTCAAGGGCCACCCATCGGTGGCCCTTTTTCATTATCGGCATAATCCTCACCTTTGACCCAAAACCCTCAGGATCTTTTGAGGAAATTGTTTGCAGAATGAAGGTCAATGAATTCTACTGGGACCAGCGAATGATTTGATGTTGAAATCCCCAGGATGGCTGGATTTCCAAATCATCAGGATGATGACTTGGGAGTTTTGCAATGAACGCGAAGAGAATTGTTATACTTGTTGCAATCACCACGATTGCGGGTTCCTTGACCGGTTGCCAGAATGGCGGATTGTTTCGTCGCAATCAACAAACCAGCGCGCAACAGCCCCAACAACAGCAGCACCCCCAGGCAATGTGCCCCCCTGGAACTATGCCGGGTTGCATGCCGATTCAATCGGCTCAAATGTGTCCTCCTGTGTGTGCAACGCCTTGCCCCTAATTTTGGCTTTGGGATAACGGATGGGAATGGGGCCAGGACGGCCCAAGACGCTACATTCGTCACATTCCCACCTGGTTTATTTTGCTTTTGAAAATTTTACCTAAAGCAATTCGCCCAAAACAAATTCATGTTCCATGCTTGTTTGGAATCGGCCATAGGTCGGTCAAATGAGGGGGACGGGATCATGAAGCGGATATTGTTGGTCGGTTTTTCACTTGTTGTCCTTTTGACTTTGGAAGGTTGCGCTTGTCGCCGCCAGGCAAGATTGATGTGCAAATACGGAATTACCCCAGCGCCTTCTGGCTGCTGCACAACCCGGGTGATCGTTAGCCAGCCCTGCGAAACTTCGGTTTGCGATCCCTGCAACAGGCAGTAAACATGGTCAAAACACCTTGCAAATTTCTGCCTTGAGGTTTGTAATCTCAGGCGTTTGCAACACGTAGATCATGAAAAGAGTGATAAACATGCCGATTGGGTGGCAAATTATCCTGAGCGCCACAGTAATTTATTGGGTCCCAACAACTATTTTAAATGTTGACTTGGCGTAAAAGTTATTTTTAATATCTTTATCAGGGAACAACAATTTCATCCCGGGAATTTATCGGATTATACATCCGCAATCCTGTCATCTTCCATTTCCCCTTGTCCAGTAACATGATTGCCCGAATTCTGGCCATGTAAGGACGACCGGTTTGATCCTCGGCCTTAAACATGAATTCCAGTTCATGGGGTGGTGTTGTTTTTGTTATTTCAAATTCCCAAACCGCTACCCTCATATTGGGTATGCGACCCTTCCAACTCTTGATGTATTCGACCATGTCTGCGCCGCTTCCAATAGTGGGGTGACGAAACTGAGGCGAAACACCTTCCATGATTCTTGGAAAATCCCCTTTTGATCCTGCATCGGCCATGTTTTTTATTACTTCTGCCATCTGCTCCCTTGGAGTTTCCAGGGATTTTGAAAGGGCAAAACAAAGTCCAAGCAAAACCACGGTCACCAAAACACCCCACCAGGGTTCCCGACCCTTTAACTTGGCGATCAGGCCAACAATTAACCCCATCACAAGTGCGATGGCGTAAACTGACCAATGACCCTCGGCAACGGCATTGAACACGAAAACTTCCTTAAAAAAGTATTTTCATTCAATTCTATGTCAGATCGCGCCTTCCCCTTGAACAACTGATCCGAATTAGCTTAACTTTAAAGGTAGTGTTTCCAGATTGTTCAACACCAAAAAACAAACTCGGCGCGGTCCGACACATTCCCAATGGACGCGATACATTGAACGCATGGATTCTTCTGGCCACTGTGGGACTGGGCGGTTTCCCCCAAACCCCGGTTGATTCTGAAAACGATGTTACTGCGGTAACCATTCTCCTAAACCGCTGCGTCAATTGCCATGGTCCCGAAAAACAAAAGAATGGCCTACGCCTGGATGAAAGGGATAAAGCACTTCTGGGTGGGGATTCGGGTAAGGCAATCGACATTGAGCACCCGGACCAAAGCAGCATACTCAAACACATTCAATCTAAAGGTTCAGACCGAATGCCCCCCAAAGGGGAAAGTCTTTCACCAAGCGATATTCAATCCATTCGGACATGGATTTCCAAAGGGGCCAAATGGCCGATATTGCGCAAAACCAACCAACAAAGGGAAACCAAATCAAATGATCATTGGGCGTGGCAACCGTTAAAAAAATATCAAGCGGTTACAACGGATGAGGCCTCGAGATCCCTGGACAACTTCTGGAAAAATCAACTGCTTCAAAAGGGCTGGGCACCATCACGGGAGGCAAACCGGAGAACCCTGATTCGTCGATTGTCCTTCGATCTGCATGGAATGCCTCCTGCTCCAGGGGATATTGAAGCGTTTATTCACGATAAAAATCCAGCCGCTTGGGCGAACCTTGTTGAAAAGTACCTTGCAAGTCCTCGTTATGGGGAAAGATGGGCTAGACATTGGCTGGACATTATCCATTATGCCGACACACATGGTTTCGAAAGGGATCAAAAACGGGAAAATGCATGGAGATACAGGGACTGGGTGATTCGTGCCCTGAACTCGGATATGCCCTACGATCAATTCCTCAGGTACCAAATCGCAGGTGATGTATTTCGCCCCAATGATCCCGATGCGGTCATCGCAACAGGATTTTTGGCTGCCGGTCCCTGGGATTTTGTTGGCCAGGCTGAAACACCAAGCCCATTGATCAAGCGCCTTGCCAGGGCGGACGATCTGGATGATATGACCACACAGGTTATGGCGGCTAGCTGCGCCATGACCGTCAACTGCGCCCGCTGCCACGACCATAAACTCGACCCGATCTCCCAGGCAGAATACTATTCTTTATGGTCCGTGTTTTCGGGAGTGAAAAGGGGCAACCGTGAAATTGACCCAAGGGAAGTAGAATTATTGGCTTCGGAAAAAGCCAAGCGACAACTTGATCTGACGTCCGCAAAGAGGCAACTGGCTCAAATGGGAGACAAGGGCCTGGATTTGGCAGACATTGTTGGCGGGGGAAATGGGACCGGAAACGGGAACAAAGGCAATGGCCTGGGAATTGTCAGTGGAAAGCCCCAAAAGAATAAAACTGATCGGATTGTCGCAGGATCGGAAAATCGGCCCATTGCACTTCCCGGGCCATATTTGAAATCGTTGGTGATACCAAGTGGAGGAAAATCGGGGGAAGTTCCCCTAACAAATGATGGTCTCATTGCGCATGGCATACCCAAAACATCGGGAGAAGCCTGGGATGCTGTGCGTAATGGGCCGGTTAATGCTCAAAAAGCAACCAATATTGGATTGGTTGACTTCGGGGCACCCGGACATTCCCTTCTGGGTCTACATGCCAACGCGGCCATAACTTTTGATCTTGCTGGATTCAGGAATACCATTTCCAGCGATCTGAAATTTCAGACCGTTATCGGTTATGGTGGGCGACCCGAGGGGAAAGCCTCGGCGGATGTCCGTGTTTTGATTGATGGCCAACCCGCATTCCATTTTGAAAACATTTCATCCGAAACAGGTCACATTGCAATCAACATTCCCCTGGGTACAACCACAAAATTCCTTACACTCATGGCAACTGAGGGTTCCGATGGGAACATTGGTTTTGACCAGGTATATTTTGGAGATCCACGGATTGTTGATGCAAATCCTCGGAAAAATTCGGTTAAGGAATTGGCACAAATTGTTAAGTTGAAAGCTGAAGTGGAATCCCTCGAGAGACAACTTCAAACCATCACTTTTCCTAAACTCGTTTATGCTGTAGTTCCTGGCCAACCCGGACCCATTCGAATCCTTCTGCGGGGAAACCCGGAACAGCCTGGTGCCCCAGTAAACCCTGGGGCATTGAAACTAGTTCAGAACCTTGACCCGAACTTGGGGACCAGTGAAATGGCAGAAGGGCAAAGGAGGTTGGCTTTAGCCAACTGGATCACCCACCCGGAAAATCCACTGCCTCCCCGGGTTATGGTTAACCGGATTTGGCAGCACCATTTTGGAATCGGATTGGTGGAAACACCGAGTGATTTTGGTTTGGGTGGTAGCAAACCATCCAATCCGGAACTCTTGGATTGGCTTGCGAGCGAATTTAAAGCATCGGGATTATCTGTAAAATCCATGCACCGGATTGTTCTGAATTCCGAGGTCTACAAACAGGATTCGCAAACCAACAATCCCAAAGCCGCCTCTGCGGATTCCTCCAACCGGTTCCTTTGGCGCCAAAATCCCCGTCGATTGGACGGAGAATCGGTTCGCGATTCCATTCTGTCGGTAAGCGGAACATTGAATCCTGAAATGTATGGGCCAGGATACCAGGACTTTGAATACAAGGAGGAATACGCACCTGTTTACCGCTATGTATATCGTGAAGATCCGGTAACCTGGAAGCGTAGCATTTACCGTTTTGTGGTTCGAACCACTCCGGAACCACTTTTGACCGCACTGGATTGCCCCAACCCAGCAAACCTTTCACCAACACGAAACATTACCACCACGGCGAACCAGGCTCTTGCATTGCTAAATGGGGATTTCGTTACGGCACAATCCAGGCATTTTGCAAAACGACTTGGGACTCCAACCTCATCAAACAGGGACGAACAGGTTCGGAAAGGCTTCCTACTGGCATTCGGCAGGGCACCAAGCGATCGTGAACAAAATGCATCCCGGCTTTTGATTGAAAAGGTTGGCTTGAATGAATTTTGCCGCATGTTGATAAATTCAAATGAGTTTATTTATGTTGACTAACACCTCAGAATTACCCTATTCCCCAACAAGTCGTAGGACCTTTCTTTCCCAATCCGGGTCGGGAATTGGTCTGTCCGCACTATCCTGGCTCCTTCATATGGATGGTCGCCTTGGGGCGGAGGGAGCTGCAAAAAGCTTGGAATCGCCCGTTGCCGCCAAAAGTCCACATCATCCGGCAAAGGCCAATGCCGTAATCGAGATATTTTGCCCTGGTGGAATGAGCCATGTGGACACTTTTGATTACAAACCAATCCTTGAGAAATCCCACGGCAAATCATTTGATTCGGAATTGGCAAAACAAACCTTTGCTGGAGTTGGCGGGACATTTGCCAAAAGCTTTTGGAAATTCAACAAACATGGCCAATGTGGCAAGGCAATTAGTGACCTTTTCCCCCGACTTGCGACTATGGTTGACGAAATTGCATTTCTGCCCTCCATGCGAAACAAATCGGCCCTTCATGGTCCTGCCATGTTTATGATGAATACTGGGTATGTCATGCCCGGGTTTCCAACAATGGGCGCATGGGTCACTTACGGGTTGGGAAGCGAATCGGCAAATTTGCCCGCCTTTGTTGTCCTTCCAGATGTTCGAGGGCTTCCACCAGGTGGCGTTCTCAATTGGGGTTCTGGTTTTTTGCCAGCAATCCATCAGGGAACCGTTTTTGATCCGACACCGGGGCGCCCCCCGATCCAAAACCTTTTCCCATCAAAACCGATGGACAAATCCAAAGAAGCAATGGCGGCGGATTTCCTGAATGACCTCAACATAGCCCACCGAGAAACGAGAAAAGCAGACACAATATTGGAAGCTCGCATGGCAAGCTATGAATTGGCGGCAAGGCTCCAGTTAAGTGCACCAGAGGCGGTCGATCTTTCAAGGGAATCCAAATTTACCAAAGAACTATACCTGCTATCAGATGAGGATGCGGGGACTTTTGGCATTCAATGCTTACTATCGAGAAGACTGGTCGAAAGAGGGGTCCGTTTCGTTCAGATTTTTTGCGGCTCCGAGAACACCTCCTCGAAAAAAATC
>CAMBMH010000170.1 GCA_945868575.1 Singulisphaera sp. GP187
AAGAGAATTAAGGTAAATATTTCCTGAGGGATTTGATTATGGCCAGTTCAAGAAAAAGCCTTCTAGGGTTGGTATTTGGGGCAATCCTGGTTTTGAGGCCACTTTCTGCTCAGGATACAACCACTACCACGACAGCGGCTCCCCCTCAAAACCTCGCCGGATTTGTGCTGCCCAACGCTCAACAGTTGGCTGCATTAAAGGGAATATGTGCATCCTGCAAGGAAAAAATCTGTTCGTGTTGTATTGGCCAACTCCTTGGAAATCTCACGCTTCCCCTAAGCATGATGACGGGAGGGTGTATAAAGCCTTGTTGTCCCCCGGTAAAGGAATCTGATCTCAAAGCACCAGCTGATAGCGCGGCGGGTGCTTGTGCACGGATCAACAAAGATCAGATGGAAATGGAACAACGGCGAAAAGCGGTCCGTTGCTTGGCGCGTGCGGATTGTAACTGGTACCCTGAGGCCCAACTGGCTTTGATCAACGCTCTGCGAACGGACAAAGCAGAATGTGTTCGCCTTGAAGCGGCACGCGTACTGACCGTTGGTTGCTGTGGGACCAAAAAAGTAATCGATGCTTTGACCATTTGTGTAAATTCCGGGACCAAAGATGGCAATCCTCCAGAAAACTCCCCCAGGGTGAGGGAAATGGCTCTGGTTGCGCTGCAAAAAGCGCTTGAATGCTATGTGGAACGGGAAGAACCCCAGCGCCCGGAAGTTCCCGGAATTCTCCCTTCCCCCAAACCAGGCCCGGACAAAAAGGAAGTGCCTATGTCGAACCCTCTGGAAAAGCCGGGGGTACGGCCTGCTAGTGCGGATGCAAGTGACGACTCCGCAGCGGTTATCGCAGCGGCAATTAAAACCCTAAAGCAATCCCAGGGAGGTTTGCCTCAGTCGGAAGTCATCGCTCCTGCCCAGTTCACCGAAATCAAGGAGAAAGTCCAAAATCAGCCCAAGGCTAATGATTCCCCCTTAATCACTCGATTGCCTTCAACCCAGGATAGGGTGTCGGTCGGGGAACCTTCTGAACTGGTACTTTCCCGAGCAATGGTAGCGGTGAAAAATGGAAAAGCAGCCGTGAAGGAAAAATCGGAAATGGCCCAGGGGCAACCAAAGACCCACCGTAACCTTGTTTCGATTTTTTCAACCGCATTCAAGGGCTCGAGCCAACCCCGCGAAAAAGTTGGTCAGGACGAAACGAATCCCAACAGTGGGATGAAAAACATCCGATAAATTCTGGAACTTTGGTGCATGTGGAATGGGAACACTTTTCCCATTCCAGGGTTTGAGGTCCCTTACACACATTTTTATTGCAAGAGTTTCAATTCAACCTCAACAGGGGGACCTGGTTGCAGGTTGACCATTTTTTTTGCTTTTCGTCCGGAAGACCTTTTGGTCACTTCGAGAGTAAATGAACCTTTTTTAAGGTTATCTATACGGTATTCGCCCGAGGAATTGGTTTTTGCCGAAGCGACTTCTTTTCCTTTGGAATCAAGCAACACAACGGTCAGATCCGATTGGGGCCGATCGCCTTCGGTTACGATTCCGAAAAGTGATGGGTCGGGGGGTGGCTTTGGAGTACCCAAGTTTAAAGTCCGGGAAAGGAAAGTTGTTTGTCCAGCACCATTAATGGCTTGAATCGAAATGGTGACTGGTCCCTTGACATCGGTAGGAATCACCATTTCTGCGCTAATAAGGTTTCCCTGGAAAGACGCAGGGAACTTGAGAACATTCCCTGGCACCACCTGCGCTCCGGATGGATCTGTTACAGGCGATCCGAAAAAGCCACTTACTGATTTTACTCCCGATTCCGGTTCCTCAACGAGAACGAGAAACGGATATTTCCCGCCCGGAGAAACCTCAGGGGGTAACCCCACGACTTCCGTGAAGCGAATCGGGGAGGGGTCAACCAAAAGGGGAACGATTTTGGTTACCAGAATTTTTCCATCCCCTGATTCCAAATCCAACTTTACCTGCTTTGAACCTTTCAAGCCCTCAGCGTTCCAGTTGAGCAACCATAACGATTCATCACATGTAAAATCCCACCCACCCGACTCATGGGGACGAAAACCGATCCTGGTTTTCAAACCACTTGTAAGTATTTCTGTTTTCTCGATATTGGAAAACGTCTGCCCACCAATCAGTGAAGCTCTCAATCGACCACCGTTTGGTATCGAGGTCCCCCATGCTTCAACAGTGATCTGGCTATTGGTTCCCTGGGTTATCGCGGTTGGATCCGGTTTTGACGGAATGTAACGGGCCTTGAGGCCCAGAACAGGCTCACGAACCAGTTCCGCATTTACAGGCCTCAATTGTGGCTCAAGATCAGCGGAAAATCGAAAGAGCATGGGATACCCATCGATATTTAGGGTAAATTCACCGATGCCACCAAGGGTGGAAGAGTTGGTGATCCCGTTGGCCTCCAGGAACAGGACGGATCCATCCGTAGGCAGAATGCCGGATGAATTACCGGACCCCACCCGGATATTTCCCCCGGTTCGGGATTCATCAAATGTCAATTCCACACGACATGGCGGACCATGGAGGGGAGGGCGACGGGCCCGAAGGCCGACCTTAACCCGGGATAATGGCCCCCCGGGTTTGCCAGGGTCACGGGGTTGAGGCTCGGAACTTGCGGAAACCAATTCCACAATCGTGGAGGGATCAACACGATTCAGTTGGAATTTCCTGGAAATGGGGGGCAACTCAGGTTGGGTTAGATCCCGAACCTGAAAAACCAATTGCCCCGGAAGCGAAGTAAACAAGTTAGGAATCGCGGCCGGAGCCACGGGAGATTTCGGGGATACAGCAGCGGAGTTGGTGCCCGGCAACGGGGACAAAAAAGCTCCCAGGTTAATAGGAACCGTCGCGCCTGCTGGAATGTTAATCGGAATGGGCCCGAAGGATATGGGTGTTTCTCCAGCAAGCACCATGGTTAAACCAATTTGCGCGGGCTTGCCAGGCAAAGCGCGAATCTGTGGATAAAGGGTTCTAACCGAATTGGATCCCCGAAAATATAAATCATCGCCCAGCAGCTTTTTATCGTCTGCGTTTTCCCCCATGAGGATTGCAGGAAATGTCGCACCAAGGTCTGGCAAAACGGTAACGATTACAGGCCAGGTTCGAGTTTTGTGATGCAACTCGACCAGAATCTCCGTTGGGGAGGTTACCAATTGGTTTCGATTGGAATTGGCCCGTCGAATTTGAACCTGAATGCTTCCCCCACCCGGAACAAAATTTCGTTTCGTTAATGTCGCAACAAATGGCGAATTTTCCACAGCCCTGATCGAAGCATCAGGATTCAATGCTTCAATACTTTCGGTAATCCAATGAATCGAAATATCGGTCGAAAGATCAGAGGTTGGGGGAGTTACCGGATTGGGTTCTTCGATTTTGATCCCTGTTGGGGGTAGTGTACTGAGGTTTCTTGACACCAACCTGGATTTTTCGTTCCAAAATTCCGAGTCGATTCCCAACCTGGAGTTGTGCTGAAATCTAGAATCAAGCCAAGCCAAATGCGCTACCCGGCGCATATTTCGGGATTTTGCCAGAGGATTTTTATCCGAATCATCAAGAATCGGCAACTCCATCCAGCCCGGGTAAAGAATGGTTAGGAGGAACGCGTTATTCGCGCTCATTTTCAACTGGTCAGGGATTTCCACCACATAGATTTTTCGAAGCAAGGATCCAATTTCCCCCCATACTCCGGAACCGGGTGAACCATCGTTATTGATCCTGGAACCAAGGATATTGAGCATGTCCATTGATGAACCTCGAACTCCCGCCATACCCAAAGTATCCTGAACCAGCCTGATCCTTTCCTGTTCAATTTTTCCCCGCCAGTGAACCCAGGATTTGTCGCTTGAATCAAAAGGGGAAAAGGGGAGTAGAGGGATCTTCATTTCACGTTCATACTTTTCCTTTTCCAATGTTACTTTACCCAAATTTTCAACAACCTTTTGACGAAGGTTTAAAAGCTTAAAACGATCATCTTTGGGAATCCCGGAAAGGCGGGCAATCGAAGATATCCCAATAAGGGTTGCCGGCGACAACTTTCCCGCGTTTATGAGTTTTTCGTAATCGGCAAGCCCCTCAGGGCTAACAGGTTTATGAATCCCGGCATAGGACCTTTCGAGGTTTTCCACCCTGAACCTCAACTGCCTTGCAGCCTCATTCGCCAAAGGGAGGTTCAGTTGTCGACCTGGGGGAAAAGATCTTACAATTTCCACAACAGCCTGAATATCGCGAGAGTAATCCTGCCAGCCTGGCGGCAGGTTTGTTGGAAAGGATTGAAATGCGGATAGGTCGAGTGCCGCCAACCAGAGATTTTTCTGGGTGGAACGCAAAACTTTTTCAAATCCATCAACAAAAGATGCCAGAACACTTGCTCTTTCAAGGTGGCCAATGGCTTCCATGCGATGAGAAATCGGACTTCGCTCCGAAAGCCATGTGCCTATGAGGCATTCCTCCGCCATTTCTTCCATGATTTGACTGATCCATGGAAATACCATCCAACGGGCCATTGCCAAATTGACAGCCTCATTGGTTGTGAGTGTTTTCCGAACCAATTCCGAATCGATTGAGTCGCGCTGGAGAAGTTGGGAAAGCCGCTGTAATAGCCTTGCTTCTGCTGTGAGAAACGGTTTATGGTGAAGGTTGCCTATGGCACAAAGGAGAGCAAGGGGACCCGGTTTTATTTCAGGTTGGGAAAGCACAACTTTTAAAAGAGAATCCTCCAGGGTGATATCTGAAAGTCCTGGATTGGCTTTCAAAAAATCCGCTCCCATTTTTGCAAACGCCTGTTCCTGCTCGGAGGGCTTGGGAGGATTGACTTCAAGATTTTTTAAAGACTCAACAAGACCTTTTATTGCTTGGGAATTTTCTACAAGCAAACCCTCTTCAAGGAGCAGCCCAAGTGTAGGGAAAACTCCAGGTTGAATCAATTTGGCCATCGTTTCTTTAAGGGATGCCCGAATTTTATCGAACTCAAGTTCAACTCGCTGGGTGTAATTCTCCTGGTCGATCCCATTAAAGTGCGCAATGGTGGCATTTAGTGCGATAAAAAACATTTTTGAATAGAACCTGGGGTTATCAACGACCTCATGAGATTTAAGTGAAAGTTCCTGAAGGTATTCCCAGACCTTTTCAGTAATTTTGGGAATTGGGGGAACGGGCTCTTCATCACTTTCAGCTTCCCATTGGGATTTCAGCGTCGAATTACTCGGCAAAAAGAATCGACCTTCAGGTCCGACAACAAGCGGGAATTGCCTTTCCAGGCTATTTTCCATGGCCCAACGATCCATGTGGGGCCCAATCAACCTCTCAATTTCAGACAAATATACTTTGCCTAGGAGAGTATCCTGGCAATCGGTCGGTGGGGTAAGCCTACCCCTTAGGCAATTAACAAAAAAATGGCAAAAAATACTTTTTTTGAGAACGGGGCTGGTGATCGCCCGCTGGCCAGGGAGACAAGGAAACAATACCGTGAATCGGTGAACGGGTTTCACCTTGGATTCGGATTGAAAGGATTCCAATTCGGAAAGGGACCGGGCTGGAAGGTCAAAATTGGCAACGCCTGCAGGTACATCAACAAACTGTTGAAAAACATCCAGAACCAGAAGTTTCTGATGAGCCGGACAATCGGCCATATACTTGAATATTGTTGATAATTTTACTGTGTTTTGAAGGTTGCTTGCCGGTCCATTCGGAGAAATGGGGGGCCGGGCGGCGACCAAGGCATCCGAAGGCAATATCACAACAGTCCCATCCGGCGCGATCGCGCTTCTCGCACTCAGGTATACAACTACTTTTTCGGAAGGTTTGACCTTAAGCAACTGGTCAAAAATGTCAAGAATTTCTTCCCGTGTGGGGCTGGTTTCCGGAACCGGGAACAATCGGTCAAAGACTTGATTGGAGGCCAATGCCTTATGGTCTTCAGCTCCAAATGAAATGGGCAAAATAGCAGGATCGATCTGCTCGGTTACCAAAATCAAAAAAACGAGTGGCTTTCCAGGAGTACCAAGCCAACTCATCATGCCCGCAAAAATACCAAGAAAGCTCAGGACGAGGAATATAAGGAAATAGAAAACTACCTTTTTGGAATTATTATCCGCTTTTTTGCTTTTTGAAGGATGTGGAATCCACAGTGAGGAATCCAAAGAAGAATTCCCTGTTGTTTTTTTATCCGGTACCAATCCCGACCCAGAAGGAACCAACGCTCCAGAACTCATGGTGCATTCGCTCCGGATGTATCCCTAGAGGGATTCAAGAGTTGCCTGTTTCCTTGCTGCATGATCATGAAAGTGGATGGAATAAATGGAAGGGTTTGTCTGGGCCTTTCATCATTTGGGTCAGGCGAACCCAATCGATCCAGGTGCATAAAGTACCCACGGCTCGTCGCCTCATCCTTGAATTTTTTAAGGGAACGAAATTGGATTTTTTTAATCGCCATCAGTTTTTTATCATCAATTGGCCAGAAAACAGAAGCAACCCTGCCAACCTCGGCATTTACGATTTGTTCATCACCTTCAATTGGAAATCCATCAAGCGAGGCCAGTCCCAATCCTAAAGGCTGGGCTCCCAATTCAGGTATCGGTGCTCTCATCCTAACCACGAGACATTTTCTTTTTGCTACCTTGCCAGGCTCAATCATAACCTCCCTTTCCTCGGATTTTACAGATTCCAGAAGACAATTTTTTCCGTCCAGAATCATTGGTTTGTTTGCCAAATCGGTTATCACCCGGAAATCGGATCCTTGGTTGAATTCCTCCATAAAAGGAAAACTCTTGTCTGGGGACCACCAGACCTTCAATGAACTTTGAGACGGGCCCCCATTTACCGGGGATTTGGGCCATGTGGGTGAATACAAAGTCCAAACAGGAGAATGACCAATTTCAGGCCAAATCCTTACAGGCGCGCTCAATCCTTCCTGTGGGATCCATTCCCACCAGGTCAACCCTGGTTTGATTTGTGCCAATTCCAATTCGACCGGATCCCAATCCTTTTCAAGGACCCCCATCATCCTTACTGCTTGGTTTTCCAACTTATTTTGGCCAATACCCATTGACCATCCAGCAGATTTTGCTTTGGGCCGTCCTTTCAACTCATCAACCATACCCAACCTTCGGGGAGGCTGATCTTTCGATAGCCCAATCAAAAGGGCATCCGAAGCTTGTAAACGCATTATCCCAAGGGGTCCCTTAAGGCTCCCGGATCTCAAAAGGTATTCCCCGGGAGGGATCCCAGGAAAAATCCACCGATCAGTAAATCCTGGTATCGAAGCTTCGTAACCACCAGGAGGCTGATTTGCCAATAACTGATTGGTTGGGGTTTCTATCTGGAAACGGAACTCACGACGAAGGGATCGGTCCATCACGGAAATTAATTCCTGAAGGTCATTAGCGGAAGAATACCCCCCCGGAGGATTCAGTTGGCCCAAAGGTTCAAAATCAGCCTTGACCATTGGGTCTTCCATTCCGGCCTGGAAACCGATCACCCGAACTTGAATTCCCGTTCCGGCAAACAATTTGACTACTAAGGTCGGGATCGACAAATTTCCGGGATTAAGGATTTTGTCTTCAGTAGCCCTGTTGTCCTTTCCGTCGGTAAGGACAAGGAGAGTAGAAGGACCTTGTTGCGAACCGGGCCCGGTAAGGGATCTTGCCGCTTTTGACATCGCTGAAATAAGCGGGGATTGGTTCCATGGCGTAATTTCACCACTTTTGAATTTGCGGGCCAAACGACTTGCGAACCCTGGGGGATCTGGACCTAACAGGGCGGGGCCACTTAATAGCTGAATGTAATCCTCAGGATTTTCGACGGTTTTACCCGGACCGATGGCCTGACCAAAAATCCAAACGGAAACATTTACTCCCTGTGGCAACTTTCCAAGCACGGTTTCAAGCGCCTTTGCAACCTCGGCAATCTTGCCTGGGCCCTCAGCAGTAGGCCCCATGCTTCCCGAGCAATCAACCACAATCGCAACATTTCCATTGGCCTGTCCACCATCGGCCAATACATCGTTGGTCGCACGTAAAGCCAAGGTTGCAGGGCCTCCCATGGCAATTCGGGAGACAATCAAAGGAGGAGAGTTGTAAAGGTCAAATGGAACATTTACCGGAATCCTCTGGCCCCGAAACAAAGCCGTAGCTTTAAACAAACTTTGGCTTTTCCCCAATGCAATCGGGGCAGTTGGGTCCTGGCCACGGGCCACAAGTGGACTACAGAGTTCCACCCATACAGAATTGCGTTCAGCTCCCCCAGCCGAAAGGTTGGCAGGCTTCAGATTGATTTCCCTTCGGCTAAGACCCTTATCCCCGGCACAATTAGTTTCGGACCCTGGAAGGACT
>CAMBMH010000171.1 GCA_945868575.1 Singulisphaera sp. GP187
GGGTTGGCTGGATTCATACCAATTTTGGAAAATATCCATCTCGAAGGGGTCATTACCGGGTTCATTGTCCAGCCACCCACGCCTATTTTTCCCGGGAAGGCAATCCCCTGGACCAGCCAGAATTCTCTCCGGAATCCTGGGTGATTGCAACGGATGGACGTTCCTCAAGTCCAAATCTTGATTTGTGGTCGCAGGCCCGGATGGTGGCTGACATGAGGCCCGGGTTGGAACCGGCTTCGATTTTGAAAATGATCACTTCCCAACCCGCGAAAATGATGGGAGTGGAGAGCCGGGTCGGGGCTTTGGTTCCGGATTTGGCGGCGGATTTTTTGGTTGGAAGGCTGCACAGCCCGATTCTTAACAGCCCGGATGTCGCCCGAAAAATCCTTTCCGAAGTCAATGGTTTTGAATCCGTTTGGATTGGTGGCGCAAAGCGAATTTAAAGAGTTTTCAGATATTCCAAAAGCGACAATCTTTCCGCATCTGAAAGGGAATCCCCATAGGTGTGGCCGCCATTTCCTCGGCCGATTTCACCAGTGTCGTAAATCTTCCGGGCTTCGTGCGGGTCGGTTGGTGTCGCCAATGGCCCCACTGGTCTGACTTTCCAGCCGACCCGCTCCTTGTCATATTCGGATTCTTCCGTGCGAAAGCTTCGGGTGAAACGAATGGGACGGGTTTTGGAATCGAGCAGATGGCCCAAAGTGGGAACGGAACCATTGTGAAGGTAAGGCGCGCTGGCCCAGATTCCATCGAGTGGAGGTGCCTGATAGCCATGATTAACCCTTCCCTGGTAACCATCCGCAAACCATCCTTCCCGCTCGCGGGTGAACCAGCTTTCGGTGTATTTTTTGCCAAAAGCCTCCGGGAAACCTTTCAAGCGGTGGGAATCCGTTTGCACTTCCTCCTGGGGAATGATTTTGTTGGGATAAGCAGGTGTGTTACCATAGGTGCCATGGCATTTGGCACAGTTTTGCCGGAATACCTTTTCTCCCTGTTTCGCCAGATCAGGATTCACTGGAAAAGGATATTTTGGAGCCTCTATTGTGTATAAATAGTTAAGTATGTCACGGAAGGTTGATTCTTCTTTTTCAAACCATGCTTTTCCATGCAGCGGGCTCATGGAAAATTGCATAATTGATCGAACCGACCGGGCATCACCTTCACCTGTGGCGTACATGGTTGCTTTTTTCTTTAGAAGCCACCAGGCGGGCACATCCTCGCATAGGGTATCAACAGGCTTCAAATCGGACCTGGTAAGGTGGACGCCAAGGTCCGCATCCCGAAACCCAAGCAGAAAAACCGCGGTGGCCCCGGCCTCATTTGTTCCCCGTGCACGGCTAAATTGATAAGGGGTTCGCAACCTTCTGGTACCTGCGCCGGGAAGTTCCTCAAAAAGCGCCTGCAAATCCAGGTTGGCATTTCCAAGACCCAAAAAAGGTTTACCAAGGATCGATCCTCCATGGCAAACCATGCAATCCAGGGAAATCCCCGAAATTCCAAAGCCGAAACTTCCCGAACGAAGGCCCATTGGCATGCCATTGTTGGGATAGGGGGCCTCACTTAGTCCAAACCGTTCCCGTGCGGCGCCGACTGGGTCGCCAGGTTTGGATTTGGTCCAGAGTTTCCAAACGGTTTGGAGCGAACCGGCGGGGAAATTGGCGGGAGTAAATGAACGGGTCGTAAGGGCGGTAAAGCCCCGTTTAGCCGAGGCGGTATCTGCAATTCGCACCGAACCAAGAGCAGGATCGGGGGCGTCGGCGCGCGTTGAATCAACATAGAGTAGCGTCCAAAGGAGAATGGCGCATCCCAATGGAATTTTTCGGAAATCGTGCATGCAGGCCTCTAATTGTCCTTGCAGATATCATAGGTGGGGAGAGGCCCGCTGAGGGATGCGGGTTATTCTTGTTGGTTTTGTGGAGTCCGTCCATGCCCTTCTCCTCTGCCGTTTCCCAAAAACCCGTTGCCGCAGATGCCCTTGCGGCCATCCTTACCAAGTTGGATTCAGGGGTGACGGATTCTCCCGACCTGGTGGTTTATTTTTTCACCCCGGACCATGTGCGCCATGCCGAAAGTCTCCTTCAGGCCATAAAGGAAACCTTGAGCCCCAAACATCTTATTGGATGCGTCGCAGAATCAGTGGTTGCGACCGGGAAGGAAATCGAGGAAGCACCGGCACTAAGTCTTTTTGCGGCAAAATGGCCCAAAGAAAAGAATGTCACGATCGAGACCTTCGATCTGCATTATGAGGAAACAAGTGAAGGGAAAACTTTTTTGGGTTGGCCCGATGGCTTGGTTGGTGGTTTTTCCGGACGCGGGGGCATGATCCTTTTGGGTGACCAGATTACATGTCCCATTGATCGCTTTCTCGATCAGGTAAACGAGGATTTTCCGGGTCTTCCCGTTGTGGGAGGGATGGCCTCGGGTACCCGGGGTCCCGGATCCAGTCGGCTTGTTTCCGATCGGGGTGTGTTTCGATCCGGTGCTGTTGGCGTGCTCCTAAGTGGGGATGTGGGGATGCACGCCATGGTTTCCCAGGGTTGCCGTCCGGTGGGGCATCCCATGGTGGTCACCAAAGGCGAAGGAAATATTATTCATGAGCTTGGTGGAAAAAGACCGCTTCACAAGCTTCAGGAAATGTGGAAACTGCTTCCTGCCAGCGAACAAAGGTTGTTTGAAAAGGGGCTCCACCTCGGAATCGTGCTCGATGAGTTTGCCCAGGAATTTAACCAGGGAGATTTTCTGGTTCGTAATTGTGGTTTGATGCAGGGAAACGGGGCCCTTGTGGTGGGGGACAAGGTACGAACCGGCCAGACAGTGCAGTTTCAGGTTCGCGATGCCCAGAGTGCGGATATTGACCTGCGAATGGCCCTTGAAGACTATAAAAAATCGCGAAGAAATATGCCTGGGGGTTGCCTCATGTTTACATGCAATGGCCGCGGATCGAGGCTATTTCCCAATTCGTCTCATGATGCCCAATGTGTCGAGATGCTGATGGGCAGGATTCCCATGGCAGGTTTTTTTGCGATGGGGGAACTTGGTCCTGTCGGGGGCCAGAATTTTATTCATGGATTTACGGCAAGCCTGGTCTTTTTTGATGAATAGGGGTCTTTAATAATGGGAATGGAAATTTCGGTTCAATCTCCAGGAATCGATTGGGGAAAAATAACAAACGCTTTGGCGCAATTTGAACCACGGGGTACCTTGCGAATGGCCGATGGGCAACTTACATTTCCTGATGAGGAGCCTGCGTCCGGATGGAGGGAACTGCGCGTGGCTTTGCCTGCGGGAATGGTGACCCTAAGGCGAACTCCCCAGGGAGTAGACTTGGTCACATGGGGTAATATTTCAGATGATCTTTTTGTGGACCGGGACCGACTGGCAAGTTTGTTGGCGGGCTGAGGCAGCTTTTTCTGCCCACCAACAAAACAGTTCCTTGGCAAGGGCCAGATTCAGCCAGGGCCTTGCCAGGTTAATCCCATCACGGTTTCACCTTGACCATCTTGAGTTTCCACCTTTTGGCGCCAAAGAATGCTTTGGTGTTTTGGTGGTTCTTCCTTTAGGGTGGGCAAGTTTTGACCCGGTTTTGTTTTCGAAATAAAAGCAAACCAGGGAGAAGCATGTTTTCGGGTTTCGATTTTTGACCGTTCGAGGAGGCTTGCCAATTCTTTTGGGCGTGCTGGGCGATCGCTTTGGACCGGGCAAAGCAAGGCAAACAATCGGCCGGGTGCCGTATCTTTGTGATCGTCAGAGTCAGGTTGGTGGGCAAATCTGAGAGAATAAAGCCCGGGCGGAACATTCAGGTGGCGATAGTCACTGACCGGTCTGTGAACCTCGAGCAGGCCAATCCATTCCCCGAGTTCAAAGTCATCGGGGCCCAAGCCGTTTTGGAGCTGTTCCTTTGTGGCGATGGAGACGAGCATTCGAGGTGGGTAAAAATGTGCCGGGATTTCCGTCCCAAACCGTATCTCGATCGCGGCGGATGAAAGATTTTTCGTCATCCAAGAGGGGATCGATTTGGGGGCCTCCCTTTCGACAGGGCGAACCTCTAATACTTGTCCAGCGGTATGGAGTAGCAAAAGAACCCAACCCGCTTGAGCAATCACGATTTGGCCCTTCGGGCCCAGCGGAGCCTCGTTGATCGGGACCTTGGATTTCTAAGTTTTTCCTGAAAGGTGGGACGAATGGGTCTGTCGCTGACCGCTTCGAAAATTCCTGTTTCCAAGCCCGCCCGGAATGCTTTTTTCACGAGCCGATCTTCCCCCGAATGAAAGCTCAGGATTACCGCTACGCCTTGGGGTTTGAGGACCCAGGGGAGAATGCGCAGAAGGTGTTCCAGATTGGCCAGTTCCCTGTTTACAAGGATGCGCAAGGTTTGAAAAACCCTGATGGCTGGGTGGGATTTAAACTTGTCCTTGGCTTTTCGCAGTTTCCACTCCCTGTCCTGTGGTTCCAGGAGGGTTGCAAGTTGACCGGTCCGGACAATTGGTTCCTTTTCCCTGGCGGCGATAATGCGCCTGGTGACTGTCCATGGATCTGGCTCATCCCCGATATTGGCGAGAGCTTCCACAAGGTCTTTTTCGCTGATTGTTGCAAGGAGTTCTGCTGCGGTTTTTCCCCGGGTGGGATCCATCCGCATGTCCAACGGTCCATCACGCCGGTAGGAAAATCCCCGTTCGGCATCATCGACCTGGTAACTGGACATACCGAGGTCCGCCAAAAGCCCATCGCAACCATCCACTCCCGCCTGTGCAAGGGAAAGTTCGATCCCGGCGAAATTCCCCTGGAAAATCCGGAATGGGTTCCCGGTTGCAGTTAGTGTTTCGGTTGCCTTGAGGATGGCGTTGGGATCGAAATCCATCCCAACAAGCAGGCCTTCAGGACCAGCTTTAGTCAAAATCGCGCTACCATGTCCCGCAAGGCCAAGAGTGGTGTCGACATAAATTCCACCCTCCATTGGGTCCATGAACTCAAGGACTTCGCGCAACATTACCGGAACATGGCCTCCCTGGGGGGTGCTTCTGGGGCGCTTGCCTGGAGCATAGCGCTTGCGACGCACCCTTTTGGGGGTGGGGTCTGGGGGTACTTCCGGGGATAGTTCGGGTTCAACACTCATTATCTTCATCATAAAACAAAACCGGGCTGGCATCATAAAACAATTTTTGCAGGATGCTCAAGGGAACGGATTGTACCCCCTTTACGGATTTCAAGGAGTCATTTTTATGGATGGGCCCGGGATACGAAATCGATTCCCCAATCTTGTTCTTTTTGATTTTGATGGAACGCTAGCCGATAGCTATCCAGCGATAACTGCGTCGGTAAATCATACCCGCGCAATACACGGCTTGCCTCCGGTTCCCAAGGAAGAGGTCAAACGGTTTGTGGGTCGGGGGCCCGAGCATCTTTTGGGAAACATGGTTCCTGGGGTCGATTATGTAAAGTCTTATGAAATTTACAAAGCACACCACCCGACCGTATTGGCCTCGGGAACAGTGCTTTTACCCGGCGTTTTGGAATTGCTCGCCGATTTGCTTGCCAGGGGTGTTTCCCTTGGGATTTGCAGTAATAAACCAAGGGCTTTCACGGAAGAATTGGTTGAATGTTTGTGCCTGGGTGACACTTTTGCCATGGTCCTTGGGCCAGAGGATGTTGCCAGACGCAAGCCGGCCCCGGATATGCTAATTGAGGCGGTGAAGCGATCGGGCCTTTCGAGGGACCTGGTGCTATATGTGGGGGATATGTCGGTGGATGTTCAGACGGCCCGGGGAGCTGGAGTAGCTGTTTGGGCCGTGGCCACCGGTTCCGAGACCGAGCAAGAAATTCGAGCCTCTGGTCCTGATCAGCTTTTTGGAAACATGAAGGAACTTCATGCCCGGCTTTTATCCCAGGGATTTGAACCCAGTACCAAATAAGCGGTGATCCGGCGCGACCCAACAGGAAGTGGAGTCCTCAATGGCCCGGTTGATAATTGTTCGCGGCGTAGATGAGGGGACCACCCTTGAGCTGGTCGGGGATTCAATGGTCCTTGGCAGAGAGGGTTCCACGCCTCTGCGATTGCATGACACGGAGGTTTCAAGAAGGCATGCCGTTTTCGAAAATCTGGGAGGTCAATGGAGGCTTAGGGATTTGGGAAGCGCCAATGGGACCCAGGTAAATGGGCGCGCTATCCAGGATGTGCAACTCCGCCCAGGCGATCAAATCCAGATTGGTCAAAGCTCACTTGTTTATAGTGAACCAGGTCAAACGGTATCCCAGGGAGATTTGGCCGAGCGTATTCGC
Organism: Singulisphaera sp. GP187; assembly: GCA_945868575.1. Classification (GTDB taxonomy): domain Bacteria; phylum Planctomycetota; class Planctomycetia; order Gemmatales; family Gemmataceae; genus SYLG01. The sequence continues at coordinate 6,277 of CAMBMH010000171.1, forward strand.
CTTGTGAGTCAGCAAGGCAAATCCGAGGAACTCGGGACGATTGTTGGTCGGATTGGTGGAGCAATATCCCCCCTGGACCCGGGTCAGTGGACGGAAGATTCCGGAGAACATTCGACCGGGCCAGAAGCCCAATGGTTGCGAACCGCGCTGACGCATCTCTCCGCGCTATATGAAACCAGCCGGGCCATCGGACAATTTTCCCACCTGGAAGACCTCCTGGACCGGATTTTGAGTCTGGTTTTCACAACGCTTGGGGCCGACCGCGCTTGCATCCTTCTTGACCCCCAAACAGACCAACTCCGTCAGGGTGAGCCGCCCGATCCGACGAGGTTGGTTCCCCGGGCTGTAAAGAATTTTGCCAACAAAAAAGATGGGGATGGGCGGGGAGAGACTCTGCTTGTGAGCCGCACCCTTCTTGATCATGTTTTGACCAGACGCGAGGGCCTTCTTGTAAACGACACGACCGTTGACAGCCGCTTTCAACAGGCGCAAAGCATTTTGTCAAATCGGGTTCGTGAAATATTGTGCGTTCCGATGCTTGGCCGTCACGAGTTGGTTGGCGTCCTTTATGCAGACAGGCTTACCCCTGAAGGTGTGGGAACTACCGCCACGGTTCCCGGTTTTACTATGGAACACCTTCGAGTTGCAGGCGCGATTGCCCACCAGGCGGCGTTGGCGGTCGAAGAATCCCGGCATTATGATGCCCTGATTCAATCGGAACGCCTGGCAGCGGTTGGCCAAACGATGGCTGGTGTATCACACCATATCAAAAATATCCTCCAAGGTCTGAAAAGTGGTGGCGAGATCCTTTCCATGGGAATTGGATCCAAGGATTGGGAGCTTGTCACCCAGGGTTGGAAGATTGTTGAGCGCAATCAAAGCAAGATCTATGACCTGGTCATGGATATGCTTGGATATTCAAAAGAGAGAGAGCCTGTTCGGGAACCGTGTGACCTGGAGAAAATTGCACGGGACATTGTGGACCTGGAGACGCCATTGGCCCAGGAGCGTGGTGTTCAGCTTTCGCTCCTTTCCTCTCTTGGGATGCCAATGGTTGAGGCAGATGCCGAGGGGATTCACCGGGCGCTTCTCAATCTGGTTGGTAACGCGCTAGATGCCGCCGTGGAAGCCGACCAACCCCGGGTGGAAGTGGAATTAGGAATGGAAGCCGGAGGTTTGGCGGTCATTGCCGTTCGTGATAATGGTTCGGGGATTCCGGCTTCGGAATATGAATCGATTTTTCGCCCATTTTTCAGCACAAAGGGTTCACGGGGAACGGGTTTAGGGCTACCCGTTAGCCGTAAAATCCTAAGGGAACACGGTGGTGACCTTACGGTTCAAAGCGATCCGGGTCGCCAAACCGAATTTCGAATCCGGTTACCAATCAAGGCCCCGGGGTCAGGTTCCGGATCCCAGGAGTCCTTTAGCCTCCAATCCTCGGAATCCTCCACAAGGAGCGTTCCGTCCTTGTCCGATCCGGGATAGTTGGGATAGATCCCCCGAGTTTTTTTACCAAAGGTTTCCCGTGGAAACTTGGGTTGGACCTGATTTAAGTTTTATTATAATAAATTCTTGCGATCAATTACCGTTTTTCCCTTCTCCCGGGGCGGCTAGTCAATTCCTCTAGTTTTTGTTCGGAAAACGGGTTAGGACCAGTAGGAATCCTCTTGGTCCTCTACTTTTCCGGTTAGGCTGGGGGGGTAAAATTGAGTAAACTGTTAGCACCCTCGCCTATCGATGGAAATAGGGTGCTTTGGGGCTTGGGGATTGGCAATATATGAACTCAGCTAGCATTGGATCTTCCCTGAATTTGGATCTTTTGGAAGAGTCCTATAACAATTGGCGTCGTGATCCCTCCAGTGTTGACCCCTCCTGGGATTCCTTTTTTGAGGGATTCGAGCTGGGTTTGGGTCGATCCTCCTTGACCCCTGTTCAGGCCGCTTCATCGGCTGAGGATGAACGGGCGCAATCGGGAATTGTTCGATTGATCTTTGCCTATCGCGATCTTGGGCACACCCAGGCTCAAATCGATCCCCTTGGGCCTCAACCTGTTGATAATCCC
>CAMBMH010000172.1 GCA_945868575.1 Singulisphaera sp. GP187
TGACCCCTTCTGCCTTTTCGACCAAAACGGAAATCTTGATATCCGCCGTCGTGATCATTCGGAGGTTGATCCCTTCCGCCGCGATTGCATCAAACATTTTTTGGGCGACACCGGTGTGGCTTCTCATTCCGACACCAACAATGGAAACCTTGGAAACCTCTCCCGCGTTCTCCACTGTTGCCCCCACTTTGGTTGCCAGTGGGGACAAAATGGCCATGGTTGTTTTGAGTTCCCCGGTGGGAACGGTGAAGCCAATGGTGGTTTTCCCATTTTGACTTACATTCTGGGCAATCATGTCCACCACGATCGCCTTGGAAGCAAGGGCGGTGAAAAATTGATGGCTAATACCGGGACGATCAGGAACATCGACAATGGCAATTCGGGCTTCATCCTTGACCAGCGCAGCACCCCTGACCTGGTCCTTGGTCATCCATGGCCTTTCAGGCAGGATCCAGGTCCCCTCAGAGTCTGAAAAGCTCGACCGGACCATCACGGGGACATCAAACTTGCGCGCAAATTCAATACTCCGGCTATGCATGACCCCGGCTCCCACCGAGGCAAGTTCCAGCATCTCATCGTAGCTAATGAAATCAAGCTTTCGTGCCTCGGGAACCAGGCGGGGATCCGTCGTGTAAACCCCATCCACATCAGTGTAAATCTCGCACTCGACCTTGTTCCCTTCCACCCCCTCGGTTTTCATTACCGCGGCAAGAGCCACCGCTGTTGTATCCGAGCCGCCGCGTCCAAGAGTGGTGATGTTTTCCTGTTCGTCGATCCCCTGAAAACCCGCAACGATTGCGATGTTTCCTTCAGCTAGAGCCTTTCGCATTCGGTTTGTGGAAATGCTCCGGATTCGGGCTTTGGTATGGGTGCTATCTGTTACGATCCCAACCTGGGCACCGGTAAGGCTTACCGCTTTTTCCCCAAGGGTGGCAATGGCCATGGCCAAAAGGGCAATGGAGATCTGCTCTCCAGTTGCCAGCAACATGTCCATTTCTCGGGCGGGGGGATTTTCCGTGATTTCCCCAGCCAATTCGATCAGCTCATCCGTGGTGTCCCCACGTGCCGAAACGACCACAATAACCTGGTTACCCGCCTGTTTGGCACGAATGGCTTTCCTTGCGGCCGCCATTACTCGGGTCGCATTTGCAACACTGGATCCACCAAATTTTTGAACGATTAGGGCCAAGGCCGGAACTCCTGAAAAATCGCAATGGAACCCATTTTCTAGGGCTAGAACCCAGCGAGGAAAAGAAGGGGGATCATCTCCAGCGGAAAAGCCGGATCGCAAGGGTCAAGGCCCCCGCCGTCCAAAGAACAAGGATCAACACTTCGCTCCCCAGAGTCGTTATCGAACGCCCATCATTCATGACAGCCCGTAAGGAATCATTAAGGGCTGTCAGGGGAAGAAGTCGAATCGCAGGGCCAATCACTTCGGGAAACCTCTCCGCAGAGAAAAATACCCCGGAAAAAACATACATCGGAAGCATGACGAGATTCATTATGCCGTTCACAGTTTCATATTTTGAGGCCCGACTTGCAACCAAAAGCCCCAAAGCCAGAAAACAGAATCCACCCAACCCGATCAGCAAGCAAAACTGTAAAATACTCCCTCTGATTTCAACGCCGAAAACAAGCCATGAGGCTCCCAAAAGGATGATGACTTGCCCGGCCGTAAAAATAAATCTGCTAATCGCCAAGCTAATGAGTAAATCCCGCACACGAAGGGGTGTGGCCGCAAACCTTTTTAAAAGTTTACGAACGCGGAGGTCAACAAGGGCATATCCCACCCCCCATAAACCTCCACCCATCAGGTTAATTCCCAACAAACCAGGTATCAGAAAATCGATATACCTTAAGCCGCCCAAACCCAGGGCGACATCCGGAATGGGCTCCAATCCAGGCTGGTTGGCGCGGGCCAAGTGCGCTTCAAGTCGGGCTTTGGCCAATGCGGATTCAGGTCGGGTCGGATCGGTGTGAATCCGGATTCGGCTCTTACCTTTTTGTGGGTCCGGGTCAACCACCGCATCGACACGGCCCCTTCGCAAAAGGTCCAAGCCCTTTTCGAAGCTCTCCGAGGAAAAAACAAATCCGTTGGCTTGCTTTAGAGACTGTTGCGTCGTTTCATCCACCATTTGAACAATGCAAAGCCGAAGGTCTTCCTGGGGCTTTTCCCTAAAGGCAATCCCCAGAGAGAAGGCCATCAACAAAGGGAAAAAATAGACCCAAAAAACAGCCTGGGGCTCCCGAATAAATTCCAAAAGGCGGGTGATTACCAATTGGAAAAGGGGGGATGCAAAAAGCGATTTTTTTTTGGATATCTCACTCATGAGCTAGCCCCCTCATCCCGAAGGTGACGGCCGGTAAGAGCGACAAAAACATCTTCCAGAGTCGGTTGGTGGGTGCGAATGGCCTGGATGGTTTTGCCAGATTTTTTTGCAGCCTCCAGCACCTTGGGCAAGGATTCTATCAGGGATGAGGAGTGGAGGACAAAATGGTTTGGATCCAGATTTTCCATTTGGGAAAGCTCCAAACCCGTTTCGATCCAGTTGGAGCCAGGTGGAGTATCAAAATCCACTTCAATACGGGTTTGCCCGGCATGGGATTTAATCAACTGTGCTGGTGATCCCTCTGCAATGATCTTGCCTTGGTCAACAATTGCCAAGGAACCACAAAGCTTTTCCGCCTCATCCATGTAGTGGGTCGTGATTAGAACCGTGCCACCTTTGTCCTGGTAATTTTGCACAAGCTCCCAAACCTGCCTGCGGGATTGGGGATCGAGGCCGGTTGTAGGCTCGTCCAAAAATAAAAGTTCCGGTTTTCCAACCAAGGCACAGGCCAAAGCAACCCGTTGCTTCTGCCCCCCTGACAGTTTCCCAATCAGTGAGCGTGCCTTGGATTCCAATGAAACCTGTGCAATCACATCATTGGGATCCGCAGAATCCTGGTAAAAGCTGGAAAAAAGGCGAACCGTCTCCAAAACCGTTAATTCCTCGGAAAGCTTGGTTTCCTGTAGACTTATCCCTGTTTTTTCCCTTAACCAAGGCGCATGAGATTCCCAGGTTTTTCCCAAAATCCGGACTGTCCCGGATGTGGGGGTCTGCAGTCCCTCAAGGATTTCCAATGTTGTGGTTTTGCCGGCACCGTTTGGCCCCAAAATTCCAAAACATTCCCCACGCTTGATGCTAAGGGACAAACCCCTGACAGCTTCGACAGGGGGCTTCCCCGGAAAGGTTTTGATCAGGTCAACACATTCGATCGCGGCGTCCATGAATTTAACTTAGTTGACGCACACCCAAAGGCCCACACATCAATCATCTACCGATTTCGATCACCAAAACGCGACAGCCCTGACGGGACTTCCGTCCCTTCCGCGAAGGTTCAATGGAAGGGCAGAAAATTGAAAATCCTGAAGGGGCAGGCGATCCAATCCCTTTAGGTTTTCCACAATAAAAACCTTGGCGCCTAAAAGAGCGAAGTGGGTGGAGTACGGGTGGTAATCAACTGAGGGAAAATCGAGTCCAATCGTCAAAAGACCAAGATCCACAAGGTACTTCGCCGCTTCAGGAGAGATCCAGGGATGCCTTTCAAAATAATCCGATTCCCTGATTCTTTTATCCCAACCTGTCCGGATCAAAACCCTCGGTGCTTTCCTTATTACAGCCTCATTTGGCTTGAAATGGTCCACAACAATAGGCTCTCCCGCCGGAAAATCGTCAAGCGAAATCAGGCAAGCAGGGCCCAGGCACCGCGACAAATTCACTTGGTCAATGGTGTCCCCATTTGGAACGAAATGGTAGGGAGCGTCGCCATGGGTGCCAACATGGAGACCGATTTTCACTTGAGACAAATTCGGGAAAACCTGATCTACGCCAGCTCCAGTTGCCCGCATTGAAACATGGACCCCATAAGGCGAGTCACCGGGGTATGCCGGAATGGTTTCATCAACAATATGTGTCAGATCAACAATGTGACTCGTCATATTTACTTTACCTTTGGGCTCTACTCGTCAAATGGAATATTCCGGTTCAAAAGTGCGAATTCGTTTTGGTGCAACCCACATCCTTTTACCGTTTTCCAAAAGGAGTTCCTTTGCCCTTAGGTGATGGAGATCCACTTGAATCCGGGCGGTAGAAACAGGGTCCTCCAATAGCACCCTTATAATTCCACCCACAGGGAGCACCTGGATAATCGTCCCTACAAGTGAACCATCCACCTGGTTATGCAAGTAAAGGTCGAGTTCATGGGGACGAACATACACCCATTTACCACTTCCCTCTCCCTCTTCCGGTCCACGGAATCCGGTCAAAAGCGGAACATCATTTTCCTGCCTACCATGGAAAACATTTACATGACCAAGAAAATCCATGACAAATGGATTGGCAGGGTGTTCAAAGATCTCAACCGGCTTGCCTTGTTGCTCAATTCGCCCATTTCGCATGACCACAACCTTGTCCGCCACGGCAAATGCATCTTCCTGATCATGTGTGACGAAAACAGAGGTCATGTGAATTTCCTCATGTAGTCGCCTTAGCCAAGCCCGCAATTCGCTTCGAACTTTGGCATCCAGCGCACCAAATGGTTCATCCAGTAAAAGCACCTTTGGCTCTGCCGCAAGGGCCCTGGCAAGCGCAACCCGTTGCCTTTGACCACCCGAAAGCTGGGAGGGCATCCTGTCCTCCATTCCCTGAAGGCGAACGAGGTGCATAAGCTCAGAAACTCTTTGATCTACCTTGCTTTGGGACCACTTTCGAACCCGCAAAGCAAATCCGATATTTTCGAAAACCGACATGTGACGAAAAAGCGCATAATGCTGAAAAACAAACCCGACATTTCTGTCCTGGATTCGGCTATGGGTCACCTCGGTATCCTGATAACGGACTGAACCAGAATCCGGTATTTCCAGGCCCGCAATAATCCTCAGCAGGGTGGTTTTCCCACAACCGGATGGCCCCAGTAATGCCAGAAGACATCCCGATGTCACCTCAATGGAAACATTATCCAGAGCCTGAAAGTTTCCAAAACGCTTGCTGACATTCTTTACAGAAATGCTCATTGGCCCATTTTGCCTTTCTTGACTGAATGATGCCGATAATTCAGGCGGTTTTCAATAAGTCCCTTGGCAAGAAGGGTACCAAACGCCATTAAAGCCAAAAGACTGGCCAAAGCAAAATCCGCCGGACTTTTGTATTCCTGAAATAGTCTTTCCACACGCAAAGGCATGGTTTCCGTGGCCCCGGCAATGCGACCGGAAACCACAGCAACGGATGCGAACTCACCTATGGCCCGAGCATTACACAAAAGCACGCCGTAAAGCAGACCAATGGCAATATTTGGGAGCGTAATTCGTAAAAACATTTGAGTTCCGTTGGCCCCAAGGCTTGTGGCGGCAAGTTCCTGCTCGGGTCCGATTTCCTCGAGAACGGGAATCAGCTCACGGACAATAATTGGCAAGGTTACAAACATGGTTCCCATCACCATCGACGGGGTGTTGTTGAGAAAAGGGATTCCCAACCGGTCCAGCCAATACCCAACCCATGTCCTGCTCCCTGCAAGAATCACCAGACAGAGTCCAGTTACTACGGGAGAAACTGCAAAAGGCAGATCGATAAGGGTAAGAATAAGAGTCCTACCAGGGAACCGATACCGAGTTAAAAGCCAAGCGGCGTTAAGTCCGAATACTGTATTGAGCAGAACGGCAAGGGGCGCGATGGTAAGGGTAAGAAATATCGAGTTTAAAGTATCCTTGTCTGCAAAAATACTTTGAAAAAACAGGCTAATACCTCCCGAAAATGCTTGGGTAAAAAGATATAGAATCGGAATGCCCAAAATCCCAAGGAAAAAAAACCATGCCAAAATGATCAAGGTATACTGGATAAATGGAGATTCAGTCCGGCAATCCCTTAGCGAAGGCGGAGCAAAGGAAGCCGCTTCTGCGGCCACATTGGGAACCGGGCTCGATCCCGCAAGCTTATCTCCATTAAAACTATCCATTGGATTGCCTCCTTTTCTGGAGGGTATTGATCAAAAGTAACATCCCAAACGAAGCCATGAGCATCACAATCGCTGCGGCTGAAGCATCATTGATCGCATTTTCTTCCAACCGGGAAACTATCAATACCGGTCCCGTTTCAGAACGATAGGGAAGATTGCTTGATACAAAAACAATTGAACCATATTCTCCAAGGCCCCGGGCAAAGGCGAGGGAAAAACCTGTGATTAAAGCTGGAAGTATTGAGGGCATGATTACATGGATAAAGGTTTGAAATCTATTGGCGCCGAGAATTGCCGCCGCCTCTTCCAGATCCCCGTCCAATTCTTCCAGGACCGGTTGCACCGTTCGAACCACAAATGGGAACCCTGTGAAAAGGAGAACCAATACCGTCAGAAACCAGGTATGAGTAAGGTGGATTCCATTCTGTCCCAAAAATTCTCCTAGCCATCCTCTCTCGGAATAGAGGGTTGAATACACAAAACCGGCAACTGAGGTGGGAAGTGCAAAAGGAAGGTCAATGACCGCATCCATAAAACGACGCCCAAAAAATCTGTAACGAACCAGAACCCAGGCAATCAGCAGTCCAATAAAGGTATTTAGAAGCGCGGCAGAAAAGGCCATCGAAAAGCTATTCCAGTAAGCCGACAGGGCCCGCGGATGAAACGCACTTCGAAAAAAATCGAATGGATTATTGGAAAGGGCCTGGAACATTAAGGCGCCTAAAGGTAACAACACCAAAAAACCCAAATAGGTTAGTGTAAATCCCAGGGTAATCCCAAAGCCAGGCAATACCTTTGGAGCCAAACGGTTCATCGTTTTGCCGCCTCCCGAAGTGCACGATCAACAAGCCCTCCATCCTTGAAGAAAATTTCCACGGCTTTATCCCAATCACCGGCGATGTCCTGAATGGTGATCCAATCGACAGGAGGAAACTGATCCTGGTGCAGTTTGGCGACATTTTTGTCGAGTGGACGAAAATGGTATTTGGCCAAAATTTCCTGAGCAGGTGGGTTATAAATCCATTCAAGATATTTTTGCACCAAAAGAATGGTGCCTTTGGATTTGGCAACCGGCTCAACCATTCCGATAGCAGGTTCGATTCTGAAACTGGATTTCGGTCGAATCAATTCCAGTTTTCCAGCAGATTCCTCGACTTCCAGCCAAGCCTCCGGTTCCCATGTAATTTGAACATCCCCAATTCCCTTTTGTGCAAAAGTTGTAGTGCATGTCCTCATGGAAGGATCAAATACGGGAACTTTTTTGCACAGCGATATCAGGTCAATATCGGCACTAGCCGGGCTTCCCGCCCGACGCCGAGCTTCCCAGAAGCTGAGTACCGCAAGTCGTGCAACCCCAGAGGTTTTGGGATTGGGCATGATTACCTTAACTGGTTTTGTCAGTAGGTCTTCCCAATCCCGAATGTCGTGGGGGTTGCCTTTGCGAACAACAAGAACAAGACTGGAATGCCATGGGGCCTTCCCGCCTGGCAATCGGCTACGCCAATCAGAGGCGACCAAACCTGCCTTGGCCAGGATTTGCCAATCTGGTTCAAAATTCAATGAGGCGATATCTGCGGGCAATCCATCCCGGACCGCTCTGGCCTGAGCTGCGGAACCCGCATTGGAGATTCGAAAATTGGGATTACCCCAAGCGTTCGACACAGGGCTATCCGTTATTTCCTGGTGCCAAGCAGCAAGAATTTCCCTTGAAGTGTCAAAGGAAGCATGGAGAAGCTCAAGGCTTCCCCTTCGGGGAGAGGCCACCAAGGATAAGAAAAGTGCCCCCACCACCAAAACCAAACAGGCCATGGCTCCCTTGCAAATGGAAATCAGGTAATCGTTCATTTCTGAATGGCCCTGGGGTTGAAGGAATTATTTTATCAAGCCGAAGGGAACGACAAGGGAAAGTTGATCAAAATAATCAAGAAAATCAGGCTTGGGTAATGGCCTTGACCCAAGGCCCTTGCCTCTATCAGATAGATAACAGCGTGTTGCTTCCATTCGAAACCGGTAACTTTCATGCCAGCACCTGAACCTGAACCAACGATGGCAATCTCCGGAAGACCCAAGCGCGGGGTCCCTGAAGGGCTGTGGATGAAATGTCCACAATGCAAGTCCACCATTTTTCGCAAGGATTCCGAAAACCGGTTCAATGTCTGTCCGGAATGTGATTA
>CAMBMH010000173.1 GCA_945868575.1 Singulisphaera sp. GP187
GGTGAAAAACTGACACTTGCCGCCGAAGAGGCAACCCGCCTTTCCCTTCCGCTGATTATAGTAAGCGGTTCAGGGGGAGGAGCTCGCATGCAGGAAGGAATTTTCTCCCTCATGCAAATGGCAAAAATCTCCGCAGCTTTGGCGAAATACGATAAAGCAGCCGGCCTTTACATTTCAATCCTGACTAACCCGACCATGGGCGGAGTTGCCGCAAGTTTTGCCATGCAGGGTGATATTGCCCTGGCCGAGCCAGGTGCCCTCATCGGATTTGCCGGAAAGCGGACGATTTGGAATACGGTAAGAATTGAATTGCCGGAAGGGTTCCAAACCAGCGAATTCCTGCTTCAGCATGGATTTGTTGACAGAATTGTCCACCGAAAAGATTTACGAACAGAGGTTGCCAGGATTATTGACTTCTGCGAAAAATAGATTTCCGAACATAGCAGGAGAATTCAATGGGATTGGCGGATTGGTTTGCCGGGTTATTCAAAGGGTCCAAGGACAAGAAAAAAGCCTCGGGAAAGCCTGCGGTTGCAATTCCCAAACCCGCCCTGAAAAAGAAATCCAACCCATTTGATGGCCTGGTCAAAATTGACGGAGACAAGCGTTTTGAAAAAATCGCCCGCACCGGACAGGGAAGCATGTCCAAAGTTTGGCGTGCCCTGGATCGAAAAACAGGTAGGCAAGTTTGCCTTAAAGTCCTCGACAAGGAAAAAACCCTCCGATTCGAAGCCCGATTTCAGGGTCTTAACAAACCATTCGAGGGCGAAATTTCCCTTGGACTAAAGCACCCCAATATTATGCAAACCTACGAATTTGGTTTGTTCAAGGATGGTGATCCATACATCGTTATGGAATTGGTGGATGGTGTTGGTCTTAACTTTTTGGTGGAAACCCGTTCCAAAAAGCTTGAAGGTAATCGGCTCAATTTTATTTGCCAAATTTGTGATGCCATTGAGTACCTTCATAATTCAGGCTACCTTCACCGCGATATCTGCCCTAGGAATATTATGGTGTCTAACGAAGGGGAGATAAAACTAATCGATTTTGGGTTGGCAATCCCTTATAGGCCAGAATTTTGTCGTCCTGGTAACCGAACGGGAACACCAAACTACCTCGCTCCGGAAGTTATTAGAAGGAGTTCCACTGACCACAGGGTAGACATGTTCGCCTTGGGTGTTACCGCTTATGAGCTTTTCTGTCACGATATGCCATGGGAAAGTGCACAATCCATGCAAACCCTGATAGGCCACATCAATTCCCCCCCAAAAAACCCCAAAGAATTGTGTCCTGACATGCCTGAAGAAATTGAAAAATTCCTGCTTAAAGCAATTGCAAAAGAACCCAGAGACCGATTCCAGAATCCGGCGGAAATGCGTGAGGCAGCGAAAAGGTTAACGGAAAAATAACCCAAGAAAAAGTGGTGCCCTTTTTCCCAATTGTGCTTGGGCAAAGTGCTGATAATCCTTTTAGCCAAAGGGAGTAGTGATGCGGTATATATGGTGGAAAAAAATGCTGGGCATTTTTGTTGTCTCACAAATTGCCTTCCCGATCCTTGCTGCGGGACCCAAAATCATTTCCGTTTCCATCAATACCGAATTCGATGAAGATGATCCCCAATTTTGCCTGGGTGCCAAACCAACAATACCCGGAAGGCTTTATTTCACCAGGAAAAACGAATCGGGAAAATGGGACATTTACTGGGCCAGATATGAAACCCAGAAAAAAGGGTTAGGGAAAGCGGAGCAGGTTGGACCCCAAATCCAATCAGAAGGGGACGATCAATCCCCCTTAGCCATGGCTGAAGGTGTGTTTCCACAGTTGCTTTTTTTCGCATCCTCCAAGGACAAATCGGGAGCACCAAGAGACATCTATGCAGCTCTTCGTGATGGGCCATTAACCTCAGGCGAAGAGAGGGGCTTTGGCCCCCCAAGAGGTGTTTCTGGAACCATTACCAAGGAAGATGAATTTGACCCTTGGTATCAGGATGTTGGTACCAAACAATGCGCACTATATTTTACCCGTTTAACAAACAATGGACCCAGAATTTACTATTGTTTGGCAACGAAAACCCCCGGTTCTGTTCCCAATTACCAGGAAGCAAAATTAGTTGAGGGAATTCCTTCAGGATTTTGCTCACCAACCCTAACGCCCGATGGGAAAAAGATGTTTCTTCAGGGGCAGGTGGAAGGGACCGTAAAGCAGGGGATTTTTCTTTCCAACCTCCAATCGGGCAATTGGACGACACCTCAATTGATTGCAGCCTTATCATTTACCGAGGCAAAAATCGGAACAGTTTCGCCCAGATTGAATCGGGATGGAAAAACCCTCTACTTTGCATCAGACAAACCTGGTGGTAAAGGGGGATTAGACATCTATTATGTTGCGATTAACGAATTGCAATTGCCCAAATAACTCAATACACCATCAAACAAAGAGATCGGGAAGGCCCTTGTGGCAATTCCCCGACCTCCTTTTTCAAATTACGGTTTTGAAGGCAAATTCATTGGCTTTGCGGGAGGCGTAACTGATTTTGGCGGAGCCTCCTCCAACTTAAGCAGCTCCTTGGCGTCCTTCACACCTTCCGGATTCTCCTTTTCGACAGTTTCTACAAATTCTTTGGCCTGGACATTGGAAGCAGATGCAGAAATTGCATACCGAAGAACAGACCTGCGAACAATTGCCACCTTGTAGGCATCAGTTGTCTTTATCTGAAGTACCTTTGGGGTCAAATCCCATGCTTTCCATTTGCGAAGGTCCTCAACCGCCAGGTCGGCGATATCACCCTGGGAAATCAAAGGCAAAAGGGCTGTCTTGACCTGTTCCTTGCTGATGATGTCCGGCCGATAATCAAAGAAAAACCGAACAGCCCTTAAAGCTCCCCAACGAAGCATGAAATCCTTTTTTTCGTCCTTCATATATTCCGAAATCAGTGCCCAACCATCTTTTGGAGATAACATTGTGTAGGACGCAAGAATCCCATCCAGGCTTCCCAATTGGCGTTTTTCTGAATCGTCAATGATGGCTTTTAGGACAGGCGCATCACTTGCTTTTCCACAATGACCCAACATGGAAGCATAAAGGCCAAGTCGAAAAGCAGGAGTTTTTTCATCCTTGATCCACCCAGTTACCTTCGTGGCAGGAAGTTTTGCCGCCATTACCTGGAAATCCTTGTAATCGGCGTTTCCAAATTCCTTATAGGCATCATTGGAGACTTCCAAATCCTGACTGTCCAGATAATTAAAATAAAACTCAAGACGCTTGGATACTGACTCTTTTGCAATCGCTGAGGCACCCTTCAAGTATCCGGAAACATCTGTATTAATGTCAAAAGCAACCCCACGATAAGGATCAATCTTTTTTTCAAATACATCACAAAAAACGAGGTATTTATATGGCTTTTTACTATCCTGGGGCAAATAACGCCTAAGTGTGATTGTTTTTTTCTGTTCAAGAATCGGATTATCTTTGATAACTGATTCAATTTCCAAATCTGTAAAACCCTCCGCCTCGGCTGGATTGTTGGAAAGTCGGGCATTTTTCAGGGTTCCAAAAAGAACCAGGCTTGCCTGATTAATTTCTCCTGTAAGGGTTTGGCCTTGCATCGTACAAAACGGGCAGGCCAGTGTCCGGGATGGAGTTGACACAAGGGCAGCCAAGCCAGCCAATAGTCCCAAACCAACCAATGCCTTCAAGGATCTGTTCATGTTTTCTCCAAAATCAATTCACATAGGGGTTGGCGTCGGGAGGCACTATTTCAATCAGTGAGTCGAGGTTTTTCCCCTCGGCAGGGGTTAAAATCAACGAACTGACATACTCTTCCTTGCCCACTTTTTTCAGGAATTGTACTTTTCCGGTAACCTGGACCCATTGGTTGCGCAACTTCTGCAAAGGAAGTTTTTCCGAAATTTTAGGATCCACCATGATCACGGAGTTCAGTGGAACCGCATCTGCGGCACAACAGTTGATCTTGTAGCGGATCAGGGTGAACCTTTTGTCGTCATCACCAACAAATCGGCCATTCAACCGCACCGTTTTACCTTCGTAAAACGAACGGGTTTCCTCGGTTGCAGAAGCCTTTTCCAACATGGTAAATGTCACGCCAAAATCTTCACCCTTGTCTTTGATATCCCTTGATGAGGCTTCCACTTGGCTGGCATCAACCGCCTGGGATGCATTGAAAACTTCCGTGGGTAGACCCAGGAGGAGCACAATTGGGCTAAGCAGGATCATGGTTTGAACAGGCAAGAAACCTGCACTGTGATTATGGTTGTGTCCATGGTCATGGTTGGAATGGGCAACATGATTATGATCATGGCCGTGGTGATGATGTTCGTGATTGCAACATCCATCATGATCATGGTGCACATGATCATGTCCAACCTTGGCGTGATCATGTTGATGGTCCTCATGGTTGCAGCACCCATTATCACCATGATCGTGTTCGCTTTTGGGCTGACCATGCCCATGGTCATGGTTGCAACATCCGGTTGCCGCGCCGGTAAGCACAAGGTAACCCCGAACCAAAGAAAGTAGAATCAATCCAAGACCACTGATCAAAACCCAAATGTGAAATTTGGGTGCCAGGATCACATTCAGTTTGCCGGACTGAAACAGGTAAAGGGAAACAAGTCCCATAATTCCCGAGACAGCAATTCCAAGATACTGCTCATAATACTCTACAGGATCATGGGCATGGTTATGCGAATGGGGCCCGTGGTCATGATCATGGCCATTACTGTGGGGTTGCTGGGGAGCATTTGCTCCCGAAGGTGCCATGGGTAGTTCCATGTTACATCAGCTCCCAAGATTTTTAGTAAGGGAAAGAGTGGAATCACTCATCAAAATCGGGGCCACATTGGTCCAAACCTGATGGACCAAAAGTGAACCCAGAAATACTAGCAAAATTACGGTCGCAAAAATACTAATAATGAGTCGCGGTTTGAAAACCCGCGTATACAAGGCCATAAGTTTGAAATCGCACATCGGCCCAAGAACCAGGAAGGCAACCTTAGCCGAAGGCGCCATTTTGACAAAACTTGCCGCAACAAAAGCATCTGCCTCGCTACAAAGGCAAAGCAAAATCGCAAGTCCCATCATTAACAGGATGGCCAGGACGATATTGGAATCTGTCCATGCGGCTATTGTTTCATGGGTAAGGAAGAACCGAACGGTTGCCGCCAAACCCGCACCAAGAACAAGAAAGGTGGTGATGTCCACAAAATCATGCAATACTGTCGCGGAAATACGGTTTACCCGAGACTTCACGGACATATCTCGTGTTTTGTCCTCCTCGGCCTGGTTTGGATTAGGCAATGCCGATGCGGTCAAAAGTTTTTCCGCCCCATATTTTCGCCAGAGATAGTCAACAACAAGTGATGCTCCAACTGCAACGAGATAAGCCAGAAGTGCACGGGTGATCAACATGGCTGGGCCACCCATTTGGTAGGCAAGTTTGCCTCCCGCATCCAAAGTTTCTTCCATTCCGGAAAAAGCAACATAGGTGCTCATAAGCACCACAGGGTTGATTACCGGTCCAGCAAGGAGATAAGCTGTTGAGGTGCTCAGGGGAAGTCCCTTCCGAAGCAGGCGCCTCATGACTGGGACAATACCGCACTCACACATTGGAAAAATCAATCCAAGAAGTGCTCCTCCCAAAATCCCAACAAATCGGGATCGAGGAAGCACGCGCATCAAAAGTCGGGGAGGAAGCAACTCTTCCAAAAGGCCAGCAACCAAGGCCCCAAGGAGAATAAAAGGCAGAGCTTCGTAAACGATGCTCGTAAAAATCAGGAGCGCCTGCTGAAAACTGGCGAAAAGGTTGGTTGCCTTGGCCGCAGAATCCATGTCATCTCCCGTTGAAGCTGGTTATTTGTTTGATTCTACGCCTTTGGCCGCTGGTTTCACGCTTTGCCAGGGCCCCTTAACGGGCCAATGATTGAGCTTAGTGTGAAAAAGGCCACTGTCAAAAGAACGATGGTTCCCGAAACCCCCAATTCCAATCCAGCGGAGGCTTCCAGTTCCCAACTAAGCCATTGCCCACCCAAGGCGGAAATCAGGCTAATAACCATTGTGATCCAAAATACCTGACGGAGGTTTCGTCCGAGGTTAAAAGCCGCCGCAGCGGGGACTACCAGTAGGGCATTAATTAACAGTACCCCGACATATCTAAGACTTAGGTTTACAATAAGCGCTAATAAAATGATAAAAGCATAATTACGCCACCTAGCGCCAAGACGCCGAGATCGTGCAAGGGAGGGGTTAAAGCTTGTTAAAACCAAACCATTGTAAAGAAAACCAAGTGCAACGCAGGTAAAAAACAACAAGGCAAAAAGGGCCCAAATTTCCCTTTCCGAAACAAGGAGGGGATTGCCGAAAAGAAAATACTCCAGTGCATTCACCCGCCTGCTTTTGATCAGTTTTGATAGTGCGGCTGCAAACCCAAGGGATGCCGCGAAAAATACTCCAATCACCGTATCACTTGCCAACCCTGTTTTTTCTCGAACAAACGCAATGGCCGCACCGATTACAGCACCAAAAGTAACCATGACAGGCGCGACCCACTCCCAAAAATCATCATCTTTCGACCGGTCCCCTTCGGGATTGACCATAACTTTGAAAAGGAGAAAACCGAAACTTACACCAGCAAATGCACAATGGGCTAGGGCATCACTAAAGAATGCCATTCGGTTTCCAACAACAATGCTCCCGACAGTTCCACATAGCAAACTAACAGCGACTAGGGCCAACATCGCCCGAAGGTTAAGTGGTTCCCCGGCAAAACTCCCGGTCGGAAAGCAGGAGCAGACCTGGTCCAGTGTTCGGTAAAGGGGACCTTCCACAGCCCAAACCCCATAGAGGTTCATACGACTTGTCCCTGACTCAAAAGCCTTCCGGCTGCAAGAAAAAGCATTTCGGTGGAATCCTTTGCCTGGTCGGGAGTCATTACCAGAGGAGGGGAAATTCTAACCACTTTTTTCGCCAGGGGACCAAGAAGGTGCACGCCATCGGAATTTTGACCATGGACCGAGGCCATGGCATTTCGGGGATTCCCACCCAGATAATTGGCAAGGACAAATAGGTTGGCCCATTCCGGTCCGGTTTTTCCACCATATTCTTTGAATTCAACACCCCAAACCATTCCGCCTTTCTCACCCCGAACATGAGCTACAAATGGATATTCCTTGAGCCTGACCAAACCGGCTTCAATATTGGCGGATGAGTCTTTCATCGTTGCTAAAATATTTGTTCTTTGAAACTCTTCAATTGTTGCAATAGTGGCCGCGGCCTGAAGCGGGTTAGCGCTCCATGTATCGGATGTTTCACCAAAATCGAGGCTTCCAAGAATGTCACGGCGACCGACCACTGCTGCAACCGGAACGCCATTTCCCAGACCTTTTCCCAATATCACAAGATCTGGTTCCAAGCCATAAGATTCAAATGCAAACCAATCACCGGTACGCCCAAAATTGGATTGAACCTCATCTAGCACGAAAATAATGTCATGTTTCCGGCAAAATGCCTGAATGCCATGAAGGAATTCCCGCGGTGGGTGGTAACTGCCACCACCGCCCAAATAAGGTTCTGTGCAAAGGGCTGTAATTCGCTTTCCGAATTGCTTTTCGAGAATTTCCAATTCCAACTCGTATGGGCCAAAATCAAATGGGTCGTTTCTTTGTGACAAATCCATTCGTTCGATCATGGGGAAGGAGATAAATTTAACCCTTGGATCCCGCTCCTTGTCTTGCTCACTACCAGTGATTGCAAGGGATAAACCTTTTTTACCATGAAAGCCAAAACGGGTAGCCAGAATAATGTCCCTGGATGAATCCCTTGCCAAACACGCCCATAACGCCTTTTGAACCGCCTCCGAACCGGAAGCAGCCCACATCACCTGGTCCATTCTGGATCCACCTGGCCTGCCATTCATGAGCTCCAGCAGCAAACGATTTGCCACAACCTCGACGGGCGTAATTGCGTTGTAAGCAGTCATCGGTGCAGCGCGAAAAAAATCGCCACAATCGACATATTGACTGGAGTCGTCATTCCCTTCGATTGAGGATTCGAATCCACAAATTGGCAGGTTATGGTACCCCATATGGTGAAAAAAACGGCCCATCCATCCCCGGGGATTGTGGCCAAGATTGGCAACCAACAC
>CAMBMH010000174.1 GCA_945868575.1 Singulisphaera sp. GP187
AAAGTTTTGAATTGGGACTGCCGGTATCACCTATAATTTTTTTTAGAAGGAGATAAGGCAACAATGATCCCTTTGTGGCAAGAAAAAGGTTATCGATTTGACTTTGACGAGGTCCGCAAGGTGGAACGAATCCACCTGTTTGGAGCCAAGTCGGGCGAACAAGTAAATCTTTTTCGCAAACCCTATTCCGCAGATAGTCTTGCGACGGTTTCCGGGATCATAGGTGAAGATGGATGGGCCCTTTTGGAAAAACCGCTGATTACCGCTCCCGGTGACCGGTTTGTCGCCTTGGTCACGAATTTGGTCGAAATACCCGTCCACGAAACACCCAATCATTCGGCGTTTATACCTAATAGGGAGAATGCCTGATGGGACACAAAAACCTCGCGGGTGCGGTGGCCGACCTGGAGCGGCATGGCCATCTCAAGCGCATTGATGTCGAACTCGATCCCAATCTGGAAATTCCCGCTTTGCACCGAAGGGTCAGCGCGGCCGGTGGACCGGCGCTTCTTTTCACCCGTCCCAAAGGGTGCCGTTTTTCCCTTGCCAGCAACCTGTTTGGCACGATTGAACGGATTCGATTCCTGTTTCGCGACACGCTAGATTCGGTTCACAGACTCATGGAATTGCAGGCGGATCCGGAACGGTTGGCCCGGACTTTTTGGCGCTATCTGGACATTCCTTGGCGGGGACTTTCCTCATTGCCAAGGGTGGCTTGGCATTCGCCTGTTCTTGCCAATTCTTGCCCCCTTGAACATCTTCCAAAAGTCAAATGTTGGCCTGATGATGGAGGGGCATTTGTCACATTGCCTTTGGTCTATTCTGAGGATCCTGCAAAACGGGGGTGGCGCCATTCCAACCTCGGAATGTATCGGGTCCAACTCGATGGCAACGAATATTTGCCCAATCAGGAAGTGGGAATCCATTATCAAATCCATCGCGGTATCGGAGTTCACCACACCAAAGCGGTCGCGCAAGGCAATCCGCTTGGGGTAAATGTGATTGTGGGCGGACCACCGGCTTGGACCATTTCGGCGGTAATGCCTCTTCCGGAGGGGATACCCGAGATAGCCTTTGCCGGGGTCCTGGCGGGAAGGCCAGTGCGCCTATCCCGTTTTCCCGGGGCAAACCGTTTCCATTGCCCGGTCTGGTCCGACGCGGATTTCGCTATTTGTGGCCAAATTCATGGCAATCAGGTGAAGCCCGAGGGCCCTTTTGGGGACCATCTGGGGTATTATAGCCTTACACATGATTTTCCGGTGCTTAAAGTAGATGGTGTTTTCTACAGAAAAGATGCCATTTGGCCTTTTACGGTCGTTGGGCGCCCTCCCCAGGAGGACTCGGCTTTTGGCGCTTTTATTCATGAGCTTACCGGTGATGTGATTCCATCCCGCCTTCCTGGCGTCAAAGCGGTGCATGCGATCGACGAAGCAGGGGTACACCCACTACTCTTTGCACTTGGAAGCGAACGCTACACTCCCTACCAGGGGTACAATGGCCCAGCGGAATTGTTGACCCAGGCGAACCTGATTTTGGGTACGGGGCAATTGAGCCTCGCCAAATTTCTTTTCATACTCGATTCCGGAGCCGTACCCGGTCTGGATATCCACAAAAAAGCCTCTTTTTTGGAGCATTTGTTTTCCCGGATCGACTTTGCCCGCGATCTCCATTTTCAGACAAACACAACCATCGACACGCTCGACTATTCGGGCACCGGGCTCAATCGCGGTTCCAAGGTTGTCTTCGCCGCCGGCGGCCCTCCTATCCGCAAATTGGCCTCCTCGGTTGATGGATTTGACCAGCTTCCAGGAGGACTCGAAAAACCTAGGCTCTGTTTCCCCGGTGTCCTTGCCGTCAAAGCCCCTTCCTTTGCTCCCGCAGGCTCAGGTCAATCCGGGGATATCCGCAAAATTGCATCAGACATTCCCATTGAC
This sequence comes from Singulisphaera sp. GP187, assembly GCA_945868575.1. Lineage (GTDB taxonomy): Bacteria > Planctomycetota > Planctomycetia > Gemmatales > Gemmataceae > SYLG01. The sequence goes on from CAMBMH010000174.1 coordinate 1,935, forward strand.
CACCCAGTCAACCGTTTTGCGATAATCTGCCTGTCGGATGATCCTGATTTCCTTTCCGCCAACCTATCCAATTGGCTATGGGCATGTTTCACCCGTTCCGATCCGGCTCGCGACCTGGACGGTGTGGGAGCCTTCACTTTGGACAAACATTGGGGATGCAAGGGAAGCTTGATTCTTGATGCCCGCACCAAGCCCCATCTGGCCCCACCACTTTTGGAAAACGAACAAACAACAAAACGGATTGAGGAATTGGCAACAAAAGGCGGGCCTCTCTGCGGACTTTTCTAAGCAGTTGGTTTGACGGAAATTCCCCTTCCTGGTCCCATGGGCGATCTTTGCGTCAGTGGGTAGGATGAGCTGATAATAATCCCTGGAACTTTCCACTCGCCGGGAGCCTTCCTTGCCTTTCCCAAAATTTGACCGGTCAAAACTCAAAATTCGTCCCCTGGCTGAGCGGGAACACGACCTGAACCTTGACATCCTCCTTGAACTGGATGCTCCCTCGACTTTTGAAAATCACGCTCTCCCGGGGCTTTCTTCGGCTTTGATTGAAGCCAAACAAAAAAATCGCGCCCGGATCCTGATGATGGGGGCGCATGTCCTTCGGGCTGGGGTCCAAAAGCATATCATCGACCTGATGGACAAAGGCCTTATCAGCCACATTGCAATGAACGGTGCCGGGCCGATCCACGATTATGAATTGGCGCTCATTGGCGCCACGACCGAATCGGTGGCCAAATATATTCGAACAGGCGAATTCGGATTGTGGCGCGAAACCGCGCAAATAAACGATGCGGTCGTTGAGGGCCGCGCCAAAGGTATGGGCATGGGCGAATCCATCGGCCGGGTGATCCTGGATGGAAACTTTCCCTATAAGGATCTTAGTATTTTAGCCCAGGCACTCAAACGAAATATTCCTGTCACGGTCCACATCGGTATTGGCTACGACATCATCCACGAACACCCCAATTGCGATGGGGCCGTCTTGGGTGGTGCAAGCTATGACGATTTTCTGATATTCACCGAAGCGGTGCGCAACCTCGAAGGCGGTGTACTTTTGAGTTTTGGATCGGCCGTAATGGGCCCGGAGGTTTATCTCAAAGCGCTTTCGATGGCTCGAAATGTCGCTTTGCAAAAAGGAGAAACGATCGCAAAGTTCACCACCGGCGTCTTTGATCTGGTCCCAATCGAAGGCGACCACCGTCAACAGGCGCCGAAGACCGATCCGAAATATTATTATCGCCCCTGGAAAACGATCCTTGTCCGAACCGTGGTGGATGGGGGAGTGAGCCATTACATCGCGGGCGACCATCGCGACACCCTGCCCGCCCTTCGACGCGCAGCGATTCGACACCTGGAAGCAGCATCAAACACAACATTGGGAGCAACCCAATGATTTCGCTTTTATCACTCGAACGGATCCTCTCGGGTCTGGGATCTTGTCGGGTAGGGGTTTATGGCGATCTTTTTTTGGATCGATACCTGGAAATTGATGGAGGCCTTGATGAGCCTTCCATTGAAACCGGTCTGACGGCGTACCAGATCGTCCGGGTCCGATCCCAACCAGGCGCCGCGGGAACCGTGATCAACAATCTCCACGCTTTGGGTGTGGGATCCATCGAAATTTTCTCCATGCGCGGAGATGATGGCGAAGGATACGAATTGGCCCAAGCCCTTGGACGGATGAAAGGTGTTGGAACGGAACACCTTTTGGTGGAACCCTCGCGGCGCACCCCAACCTACACCAAGCCTATGTATGAACTTCCCGGGGCCAGCCCCCGTGAGCTCAATAGACTTGACATCAAAAACCGTGAACGCCTCCCCAAAACACTGGAAACGCGATTGTGGGAGGGGCTTGAGTCGTCCATTGAACGGCTCGACGCGCTGATCGTACTGGATCAGGTAAGCCAAATCGATTGTGGAGTCATCACCACAAATGGAATTTCCCGACTAGCAGATTTGCAGGCGCGCCATCCGGGCAAACTCATCCTTGCGGATAGCCGGGAGCGGATTGGCGAATTCAAAGCCGTTACCATTAAGCCCAACCGGGACGAGGTGGCAAAGATTCTGGGTCTTTCTAGCGCCCCTTCGCCTGAAGACATATCGCAAACCATTTCCCGCCTGGCAAAAGATCGCTCACAGTCCGTTTTTTGCACCCTTAGCCAGGACGGAATATTGCACGCGCACCCGGGACACTCTTCCGTTCATGCTTCGGCGCCACCTGTTACCGGACCGATCGATGTCGTCGGTGCAGGCGACAGCGTAAGCGCTGCGCTTGCGGCGGCCTGCGCATCGGGAGCGACCATTGCCGAGGCCATGGGCCTTGCCATGCTGGTCGCTTCGGTCACCATTCGCCAAATCGGAACGACAGGCATCGCCCCGCCCGATGCCCTTAGAAAAGCAATACATGGAATCTACTAAGTCGCTATAAAAGCATTCGTGGGCCAAAGGGATTGCAAACCTTTTGACCCCGGAAATTATTTACGCCAATAACCAAACTTGTAGCGAAGAACCATATCGCTGATCCAGCCTCGAAAGACAAAATCGTCCGCCGTAAGCAAATAGTGGATAATACCCGGCAATAATGATGACTTAAGCCTTCCGCGCACCATGCGCAAAATCTTGTTCACGCACAAATCCACTGACCAGAGCCGAAAAGGGAGTTTGGGAGGGTTTTCATATACCTTGCCATCACCTTTAAGGACCGATTCCCGCAATGGCGTATCGACGAATCCCGGGCAAAATACTCCAAAATTTACTCCATCACGCATGTGTTCGATACGCAGTCCATCGTAAAGGGCCTGAATGGCAAACTTGGAAGAGCCGTAGATCGTGTATTCGGGGGTGCCTTTGCGACCGCTCAGGCTGCTTATCGCAATCATGCACCCTTTGCGCGCCTTGATATAGGGAAGGACCGCCTTGGTCGGCAGGACACACCCCATGAAATTCACATCCATCACCCTTCGGATGGTTTCAATGGTGGTGGTTTCAAAAGGCGCGCGGAGGGAAATACCAGCCGCCGCGATTAGGACATCAATCCCGCCTGCTTGGGATACCAATTCGGACACACGGGAATTTACCGCCACTTCGTCGGTCACATCGGCGGGCAAAACGATTCCCTTTCCACCCATCTCCGCCGCGACCTTTTCCAACTCTTCCCCACGCCGGGCCATCAAGCCAACCGTTGCTCCCAGGCGGGCAAACTCGAGTGCTGTCGCTTTTCCAATGCCTGAAGAGGCTCCAGTTACCAGGACAACCTTACCGGAAAAAGAACTCATGCGCAGGATCCAAAACCGGGATGTGCAATTGTTCTTATGATAGTGCGCTTTTCCATACGCTTCACCCACTTTGATGGACTATTGAGCGGATATCACCAACATTACTGGAAACCATTGACGATTCCACGGCTTGGGCCTCTTGCGAGCCCGTGATTCAAGCCGCTTTGGAAATTGTCTCCATCGGATTTGGAACCGCCTTGTTTGATACTCCCTCAGCCAGTTCCTCAGCAAGCGCCTGGACCCGGTCCAATTCCGTCTGGATTCGGCACCTGTATATTTCAAAGTCTTCCGGACTAAGATTTTGCGGTATCGGGACAAGATCCCCGGTGACCAAAACCACTTTGCTGAAAGGCCTTGGGAGAGCAAACCGGTCCCAACTTTTCAACCTTTTCGCTCGGGCAAAACCCACCCCAAAACTCATCACAGAACGCCCCCCCAGGGAGGCAATGGCTACGACTCCCTGTTGGCATACCCTCCGTGGTCCTTTGGGACCATCAGGCGTAATGGCCAAATGGAAAGACTTCCCCTGGGTAATCATTCCCCGAACTGCATGGGCTCCGCCTCGGGTGGTCGACCCACGAACTGTATGAAAACCCAGTCTTTCAATAGCTCTTGCAATCAACTGGCCGTCCGCATGACGACTCACCATTACGGTGATCCCCTCATCGCGAAAACGGTATGCGGGAACAAGAATATTTTCATGCCAGAATGCGTAAAGGATCCTTTCCTCGCCTATGGTTTTTGAATCATTTCCCGGTTCCCCGCGGGGCCCCAAGGCAACATAACTATAACGAAGCGACCACATCCAAACCCGAATCAGCAGAGAAACGCCAAAACTAAGGGCTTCAATCACAAAAGGGTTGCGGATCTTCACGGCAAGGCTTCCGGAACAGGTTATCAGGAAGCTTTAAGCATCGTCGATTTTGCCATTTGGGATCAAGAGAAGCCCGGATTTCGGCCAAAAATCCTTCTGGAAAATCGATATCTAGCATCGCCCAACTAATTAGGCCAATTCCCCTCAAAAACCTCTACCGCGGGCCCGGTCATGAACACATGATTGGTCGCTTCATCCCATTCAAGAAGCAGGTCCCCTCCCCGAAGATGGCCGATGACCTTGCGATCGAGCCTTCCGGTGAGAACTCCGGCAACAAGGACCGCGCATGCTCCCGTACCACAAGCAAGGGTTTCGCCTGAGCCCCTTTCCCAAACCCGCATGGTGTATTCGCCCCGATTATCCACCCGGACAAACTCTACATTGGTTTTGCGCGGGAATGCCGAATGGGTTTCCACTTTGGGTCCAACGCCATGGATCAGGGACTCAGGGAATTCCTCGACAAAAGTTACCGCATGGGGATTGCCCATAGAAACGCAGGTAAAAGCATAAGCCTTCCCATCAATGACAACCTCCGCCTCCACGGGCGGATTTCCTTTTAGAGTCGTCGGGATTTTCGCGGCTTCAAGAATCGGCTCGCCCATATCGACCTTAACCCGCCGGGTTTTGCCACCTTCGACTTCCAGATCAAGGGTAAGCACTCCCCTGCCAGTCTCTATGGTCAAACGATCTTTTCTGGCAATTCCATGGTCATAAACCAGCTTTGCAACGCAGCGGACTCCGTTTCCGCACATCTCCGATTCGCTACCATCCGCATTGAACATTCTCATTCGGGCATCGGCCTTGTCCGATGGGCAAACAAGAATCAGGCCATCGCCTCCCACCCCAAAGTTACGGTTGGCAATTTTCCGGGCCAATTCGGCAGGATCGGCGGGCACAGCCTGTCGTACGCAATCGACATAAACATAATCGTTGCCCAAACCTTGCATTTTGATGAACTTCAGCATGGGATTTGTCCGGAAAAGTTTGGAACAAAGTGGCGAAAAGCCCCAATTACCAGCCCCTAACTACCAACCCAAGTGCGCCTTCAATTCCATAAGACCGCCTTCCAGCGCATCTTTATCCGAATCAAAAATGCTCCCCTTTTGGATCTGGTTACCGTTGATCGACTCCATGATTTTGTTGGTGAATTTTCCATCTGCGGGAAGAACGCCGATCACCCAAATAAATCGACCTCCCTGGTACAACAGCCACGATTGGCCATTGGCGCTCGGTTTGATCTCTGCGTTTCGGACTTTAAGCCAGGGATGTGCGGTCATATTCAGGGTTCTCCTTGGGGTTTTTATAGCAAAAAAACAACAACCGGAACACGCTTGGCAAACGGTTTCGAAACCCGAACAATCCATAAGGATGTCCCAACGAATCGCCCCAGGGCCAACATCCAGATTGCAACAAGAATTATGGGCGGTTGTACCGCCAAATCCCTCATATCGAACGCGTGGCACCATTATTTGACTCTTCAAAAAAATGAAATCATTTGTCATCAAACCAAATCATTGTTTTCCAAACAGAGATTGGGAATTCATTTTGGACATAGGGATCCACATAAATTCGAAAAATTTGTTGAACTATTACCTTTGCCAAGCGTAAAATGGGAAGTTAAAATGGATAATGCTGGGTCTTAGGGATCCGGCCCCGTTTAGCATTAAGTTCAGCTTTTCGACCGTTTGATTCACCTAATGCATCAGTGAGTGTCTCTATCATGCGCAAACTCAAACGATCTTATCCCCGATTTTTTGGCCAAATCTTCGATTTTGCAAAGAAAACCGCTCTGGAGGCATTCCGGTTCAACAACCAAAAGATATCCAACCACCGAACCATTGGGGACGGACTGGAATCTTTGGAGGACCGATTGGTCCTATCTACCACGATAACCCAAGCTATCGTTGACGACACCAACAGTAGCTATTGGAAAAACGGA
>CAMBMH010000175.1 GCA_945868575.1 Singulisphaera sp. GP187
TGACCTTGGGCCACCAGGGCTTTTTGAACACGGAAATATTGTTCTTCGTCCCAGCCCAGCATCAGGCGAAGGGTGACATTTCCGGCCGCCCCATCCGCTTTGGAAAGGGCATCGAGGAATTGTTCGGCTTCCTCATCCGTGGCGGTGGGCGGTGGTTCGGGGGGAGGAGTATCGGCCCCGGCGAGGGAGACCGATCCGCCCCGTCCGCGTCCGGGAACGATTTTGCCCAGGGCTTTTAGGTGGGAATGGACCAGGTCGTAGGTAGCCTCATCCCATCCAAGGGTTTCACGGAGTTTGACATTGCCTGCGGAACCGCCAAGCCGGGTGAGGGCGTCGAGGAATTGTTGGGACTGTTCAGGTGATGTCATGGGTGAAGGGCTATCAAGAGAAAATGGGTCGGCTTTAAGATTTTTTTAGCAAAAACCTTTCGAAAAACGGCGGAAATCCATGGAATCTCCGAGTGGGACTTTAACACGGGACCTTCCGTTTTCCCAATAGCCAAATCCTTCGTGAAGGTTTGGACATGAATTGGTACCCACATCCTGGACGACTATTTCATGATTCCCCGATTGTTTATTTTTCAGTGCAGCAACGAGACCTATGTGAGCTGTATGGAAAAAGGATTGTTTGGATCCAACCTCCCTTGGCCCCTGGAAGTCAGGAAGGACGACTATTGTCTTTTGCACCATTTCGAGGCGGGAACCCTTTTGGGGCTTTGGCAGGCGATAGGGGATGGGGGCAAAAAGCTGGACTCACGAGCCTGGAACGGAAAGTTCCCCTATCAGGTCAAAATCCGGTTGGTTGGGGCAAAGGTTGCAGAAATTACCGGCCCTGCCCTGGCGGCGTTTCAGGTGGATCCACGGATGGGACGGTTTGATCCGATGGTGGATGAAGAGGTCGCAAAGTTGGTTTTGGATGGATTACTTGGAGGGAACTAAAAGAATCAAAACACCCATTATCATCGAATTTTGTTTGGGACAGGGTGATGCCAGCCTGATTGAGTATTAAAGTTTGAAATGCCAATTAACTCACCCCAATAGCTAAAAAAAGGCCTGGATGTCCGATTGGAACACACAGGCTTTTTCCTTGCCCTGCCCTACCCTCTCCACGCCGTGCATTGACTGCGAAAACCGCAACCGGTGCACGACATGGGGGAAGGGGCTGGGTAGAAATGGCCGGACTGGATAGCCGACCAGACGTTTTGGAACACATGCTTCGTTCGATCCAGGCGGGCTGTATCGAACGGAGTATCCAGGACCTGTACCTTCGGGTCTTTGGTCTTGGTGATGACGGCGAACCGAAGCTTCAGCTCTTTGCCCGGCTTGAGTCGCCGGACCAGATCGCCATAGAGAAGCAACTGTTCGGCCTGATCATGGGCCTGCTCTGGGCTCCAGACACTGCGAGCCGTTTTGAAGTCCTGAATGATGACATGTTCCTCCGTCTCCAACAGGAGGTCGATGCGTCCCAGGAGATCCGGAACTCCGGGCACCAGCTCACCCCGCAGTTCCTCTTCAATGCCAATGATCTCCCCTTCAGGCTGAGCCAATTCACTTCCCAGAAATCGCTCCAGCATTCGCCGGGCAAGGAACCCAAGCGACTCGGCCGTTTCGGTTGCGCCGAATTGGATCTGCTGGTTTTGGTTGGCCTCCCAGGTTTGCTGGAAGACTTCCATCAGGGCATTCAGGTCTGGGAGGGGATCACCGTGGAGCCTTGCCTGAAAGTAGGATTCCACGGCCGAATGGATCGCGGTGCCAAACACCAGGCTGCTTGATGTTGATCCTTCCGGCAGTCCATCCACATACCGAAAACGGTACTTGAGCGGACACGACTGAAAAGTCTTGACCGCACTGTACGAGAGGTAGTTTCTACGTCTCGTGGCATCGGGGATCTTGACCTCGATCATGTTCGCACCTCGGCCGCGCAGCGTTTGAGTTCATCGATCAGGCGGCTGGCCTCCCGAATGGATAACGATTCCGGTCTTTCCACCTGAAACCGCTCCTGCACAAGGACCGCAGGGTCAATGTGACTTCTTCGCGAAATCGCATGGATGGCGCGAAGCTGACTCTGGGTAATGGTGCCAGCCCCGGGGCGAGGATTAGGCCCGTTGGGTCTTTCCGTCGCTTGTTGACCATTGCGACTACCCTTCGGGCCTGGATTGGTACTGCCCACATCCACCAGGGTGCCGTTGGCTGTTGCCAGTTGGTTATGAACGGCCTGGCGACAGGCGATAAACGCATCGGAAACCTTTTGATGAAACCCATTGAGGTCATGCTCAAGGAGACTGTTGTCTATCTCGAATTCGACGTGACAACTTGCACCAAGCGACCCAAATTCGGGAAGGCCGACCTTCCTTTGAAGCCCTACAGAAAGTTTGACTGCCATGACTGTTTCTCCATGGACACAGGTTTGAAAAAGACGCCCCACGCGCCCTGCCAGCTAATGCCAGCAACAAAGGCTCGTGGGGCGTTATGTGGACAAAGGGGGAACCGCGCTTTGGTGGATGTCACCTCGCAGTCCTGGGTTTACTTCGCTCGATTTCCAGTTCATCCCAGTCGACCCATTGAGGTGGCCGCTGATCGGGCTCTGGATCGAAATTGACCTCAACGAGATTGGCGAGACTGAATCCGCGTCGGCGGATGGAGCGAATGTCCTCGCCTGTGGCCCTGGCTACCAGGCGATCCAATTGTGATTGCGTCATAACGTTTACTCCCAATGAAGAATGAGAAAACGCCGCTCCGAAGTGGAGCGGCGAGGAAATCACCGCCCCAAAGTCGGGGCACAACGAAAACGACCCGCATTTAGCGGGCCTTGGGAAGCCAGTGGGTTTCAAGCCACTGGCGTTCCGCCTCAAGGGCTCTACTTCGATTGGCGAATGGACCCAGCACAGGCCCATCCACGGGAGATAAGTCAGCGGTCCACTGCCCTTCAGGATCGGGTTCGACGTGGGATCCGCGAGCGATCGACATCGCCCCGATCTTGTGAAGATCGATTTCCTCACCGTAGAGGCAATGGACAAGGCCGCCGGGTTGGATGACCAGTTGCATCGGGGCCTCTCTTAGTGGGGTCGACGCTGGATGTTGCGACGCGGACGATCGACCAGGAGTTGATCCAGGCCAGCCTGCACCGCAGCCATCTGGGAGGAGACATGCTGACGCAACGAGATATTGTCCCGCAGTCCCTGGGGTTCGATTCCCTGAACGATTCGTTGGGCGTTAGCCACCAAATCATCCAGGTCGGCGTTACTGCGCACATTGAGTTGGCGGAACCTCTCGAAAAATTCGGTGAGGTTGGTTACCGCCGAGTCACGAAAGACCTTGGGTTTCCCATCATCGGTTCCGGAAAGCCGTTCGGTCAGGTGTTCCACCAGGCGTCCCAGTTCCTCCATGAAGGCCTGTTCAGCAAGTTGCACCGCCTCGTTGAATCGGGACTGCATCCGCTGGCATTCCTGCTGATACAGTTCCGGGCTGAGTTGACGCAGGTAGGATGGTGGTTCGACATTGGGGAAGTCATGCTCGATGCCAAACTGCCCCTCAAGGGTTGATGGGTAGTCGGTCGGGTCAAACAGGTCGCCCAGGCGTTCCCGGGCGGCGATTCGCAGTTCACCGTACTGTTCGCCGAGTTGTCCAACCGCATCGGTGAGTTGTTGACGAAACGAAGTCATCTTCGCATGGAATTCATCAACCGTGGCCTGGCGGATCAACCGGATCCCCTGCTCCGGAAACGGTAGCGAGCATCCTTTCCAATAGGCGATCGCATTACCACGAATGGCGGTGACGGCTTTGAACGCGGGATGGCTGGTATCCAAGAGTTTCTTCCCGGCGGAAAGGAACTTCCCTTCGGCGCCAAAGGAATGGGCGGCCTGATCTTTCTGATGGGTGCTGAGCGATTTGCGTACGCCCAGCCAGGTGAAACTCACACGGGCTGCGGTCATGGTTGCCCGAAGGCGAACACTGGCCAGGGTCCTTGTGGTGGAATCGTTGGTTTCAAGAACTACACTCATGGAAATATCTCCTTCGTTGGAAATGAAAAAAGCCAGAGACACCAAACCATTTGGTGACCCCGGCAGGAAAAGCTAAATTGGAAATTGAAAAAAGGATCGCGAGCCTCAATTGGTTGAAGGTTCGCGACTTACACGGCGGCGGTTCTTCGTTTCCGCTACCGTAGTGCTGTAGATGCCAGGGGTGCTGGCGGACAAGCATCGGCCACTTGCCCACTGTCGCAACCGTTGGATCGACTCCGCTGACGTTACCGCCACCGGAACCACATTCTGGCTTGCATGCACAAGCGAAACATCAAGCAGGGCTGCCAGGCGGCAGCACGATTTGATCTCCGCACCCGTCCAGTCCGTGTCATCCGGCTGGCGCTGGGAAGCATCGATCCCATAGAGTTGCCGGTACAGGCTCCAAATCGCGTCCTTCTCCTCCCGGCTGGGCAGGTCGAGAAAGAAGATCCCATCGAAACGTTCGCTCCGGCTGAACTCGGGTGGCAGTTTCGAGATATCGTTGCTGGTGCAGACCACGAAAACATCGCTTTCGTGGTCGTTAAGCCACGAAAGGAAGGCTCCGAACATCCGTGAGGAAACCCCGGAATCCCCGCTTCCACCGATTCCGGAGAAACCCTTCTCGACTTCATCGAGCATGGCGATGCAGGGAGCCATGGCATCGATTACCCGGAGAGCCTGCCGCGTACGCTCTTCGGATTGCCCGACGAGGGAACCCATCAGGCTGCCGATGTCGAGTTGAAGCACCGGTCTGCCGACTTCTTTTCCCAGTGCTTTGCAGAACTGGGATTTGCCGCAGCCGGGCGGCGAAAGGAGCATGACACCCCTTGGACGTTTGAGCGTGTTGCCACGGGCAGGTTTTAGCAATGCCCGTTTGCAGAACGCCTTGAGGGCGGCAAGGCCACCGAGACTGTTGAAGTCTTCCTTCCCCTGGTAAAGGGAAAGGGTGCCGCTTTTTTTTAGCCCCTGGGTCTTCAGATCCCAGACCGCATCGGCAGTGATCCGGTTGTTGCGAACCAGTGACAAACTGAAAGCGTTTTCCGCTTCCGTACGTGTCAGGCCTGCTGCCGCATCAAGGACCGCCTGCAACTCGGTAGTCCCGGGTAATTCACCCTCTTCCGTGGCGATTCCCCTGGCTATCTGTTCCAGTTCCTCCCGACCGGGCAGGTCATGCTCCAGGACCATAAAGAGCTTTTCCAGTTCGATCGGTAACTGGACGATGGGAGCAAGCACCACAAGGATTACCCGGTTTTGCTTGCCGGTTAGGACCTGTCGAAGCAATGCCTGGACGATCTCGGCGGAGGACAGGAACCGGTGAAAGTTCTCCAGCACCAAAATGGCCGTACCGGCAGGGCTGGCAAGTACTCCCGCTGCACGGACAGCACTCAAAGGATCATTGGTGCCATGGGCAGGCGTTGTGGCCTGATCGGGGCCGGAGAGACCGGTCTCAATGTTCCAGACGGCAAACCGCCACGACTGCTCCCGGCAGAGGTTGGCCACCTCGGCGATGGCATCCTGGTGTTCGTGGGATTCGATCCAGATACCCGTAAAGCAGGCTCGTACATACTCGGCGAGACGAGTTTTTAAGGTCATGTTGATGAACTCCTTTGGGTTAGGGGTGGTAGGACTTCAGGCCGGTCTGTTGACTGGCCTCTAAATGAAACTCAGGGGTGAGGTGTTCCTGGGTTGGTTTGCCAAGGGCCTGTTCAAGGAACCTGCTGGCTTCACGGCAGTTGCTCCCGGAATAGCCCCGGGTATGCACCTGGGTTTGCCCGGTCGGTGAAACGAGGATTTCGATGGTTTTGGTCATGCTGCACCCCCGACTTGAACGAGGAGCTTGATCGAACCATCGTTTAGGGTTTGCTCAAGGACGGTGTGTCCGTGCCTTCGGGCTTCGACTTTGGTCTTCTCGACCGCGTAAGCCTGAAGAAAGTGGTCGAGGTGGACCTGCTCACCCCACGATCCGTTGTAGTTGTCAAACTGCACCGTGCCGGTGTTGGTTTGGCAGACCACCGGGTAGATCCAGCCGGGGAGTTTGACTCCCCAGCCTTCTGCCCTGTTGGTGAATACCTTGTGCGTTCCAAATTCCGCGTTTTGGAGGTTGAGCCGACGACAGGCCGACTGCACCGCAACCGGATCACGGACTTCGGTTTGGATTTGAACGATGTGACTCATGACCTTTTACTACTTTTGTGTGATGGTTCAGAAAGGTGGCTCGGATTGGTCATCCGAGTCATTGGGTGGTTCGGGAAGGGATGCTTTTGAAGACCCCAACCGACCAACGGTGAGCGTTGGCCATTGCAACAGTTTGGGGTTGGTTAGTTCGGCCACCAGCAATTCTGCTACGGCAGCATGTTCAGGCTCCTGGCGGTGCATCTGCCAGATACCCAAAAGGGCAACGAGCAGTGGAAGAAGGCAAGCCATCATGATGCAACCGTTTTGGAGTACGGCGGCTATGATGGGATCCCTGTGCCTTTGCTGGGCCAATTCACGACGATCGGTCTCCAGGCGGTCTCGATTTAAATCGATTGCCGCTTGTTGCTCATTGAGTTGTTTTGTCAACGATTGCTGGGCAGCGATCAATTCCCGGCGATATTCCGCGTCCCGTTTTAGGACATCGCTCATGCGGGCATTTTGCTGGACCTGCTCGTTAACGCTCTTTTGCGCAAACTCGGCAAGCCTTTGATCCCGGTAATCAGGTGCCTGACCACAGCCTAAGGCTGAAATCAGCACAAGCAAACCAGCGGTTGGAGTCATCCAGCCTCGTAATGGCTTCATCGTTTTTCCTCCTTGGAAAAGAGCCTTGCCAAAAGCGAAAGCAGGGCCCGACGCAGCCTGTGCTCCCTTGCCCAGGCAAAGGCAAGAAATGTGGTTGCCAGAGACAGGGCAGCCAAAATCGGTGTGGCCATAAAACCTCCTTGAAATGGGTTGTGGAAACGAAAAAAGCCCTGAAAAGCTCGAAGGTGAGCCATCAGGGCCTAAGGTGGGAAGTTGGCCAGATCCATGACCAATCAGTCAAGTTGTCCGTTGGGGAACAAGGAACCCCTTTCTCAAACCTGTTTCCGGTTTAGCCAGAATAGTTAAGCTTCCCCAACTAATTATGACACGAATTCGGTCAAAAATTTAGAATGAGGATACCGGTGGTTTTTCCATGAAGCTTTTCAATCCTGAAATTTCAGTACTGATGGTTTGCAATAACATTTCCATTGGTCTGGAAATGAAAAATTTGCCCAAATCCTGGAGGGCTTTAGAGGATTAAATGACCAGGCACGCTCCTTTCTGGTTTCAAAATCCAGTTTTTTCCAGCGCATTTTTGCAAAGGTGGCATCAATGGGCTGTCCCGATTCCAGGACAACCAGAACCTTCCCTAACAGGCAGTTGAGAATTTCATGGGCCAAAAAATCCTCAGGAATGTCTTCCGAGGGAAATAAATCACACAACGAGGATAATGGCTTGTCACTCGTTTTTGGGGTTAGGACAAACAGGGTTTCAGGTGTATCGAACTGACGAATCACATCCAGGGGATTCCTGCCTGAGAAATAGGTAGTTGACCTGAGTCGTTCGTGAAAACCATGCAGATGGTCTACGGCGCTCAGGTATGCAGATGCCTGCTCGGTCATAAATCTGCGGGTGCGGTTTTTCGTGATAAATTCAAACCGGTTTTTGTTATCGAGGTGCCCATGGCGATTCATCACGAAAAACGCCCAGGCCCGTTTGACCGGATCAGGATCATCCTGGCTTAATCTCGCCTCCCTGAATGCGGACTCGCAGTAAGGGGTAGAATTGCACATGCGGCA
>CAMBMH010000176.1 GCA_945868575.1 Singulisphaera sp. GP187
AGCGCTAGGCCCTGGGTTGCAATTCTAAATTGTTGTTCGCGTTAAAGCTGTACCGGATCCTTTGCGTTATTAAAACTCAACAGATCCCACCCAAAAAAAATTGGAAACCCAAGGGCTTATTCATTCAGTTTTGCAGCAGGGATCGCCCAATGAAGCGTCTTAAGTGAATAATGATACTTTAAAATATGTTGTTATATCAATGAATTTGGTTTTAAATCCACCGGTGGCTTGCTTTTTAGGGCCGAAATGCATTACATTGAATTGTGTGGAAATTGTGAAATCCGAATTTGAGCTGAAAGAATGACCGATTCCTCCAAGTTGCTACTGAGAAGCGTTGCGCCCACCGGGTTAACTTTGGGCAATGCAATTGCGGGTTTTGCAGCATTGGTTTCGGCAAATCGCTTTGATCATCTTGACCAAAGTACCTGGTATCACATTTATATTTCTGTCGGCTTTTTGATTTTGGCAATGATTTTTGATGCGTTGGATGGCCTGGCTGCCCGTTTAATGCGATGCGCCAGTGATTTCGGTGCCGAACTTGATTCCCTTTGTGACGGGATCAGTTTTGGACTTGTTCCGGCTTACCTGCTTTGGATGGTTTTTGGTCAGCAAGATAATCCATTCATTGGACGGGTTTGGGGCCTAGTGGCATCGTTATATCTGGCTTGTACTCTTTTAAGATTAGCTCGTTTTAACATGGATCGATCCCGACAAGATAAGGCCGAGGGTAAAAAATTTGTTGGTTTACCTTCACCCGCGGCGGCGGGGTGCATCTGTGGAATTGTTTTACTTCAAGGCAGGATGGAATTTGGCAATTTTCCTTTGTCCATATTTCCTGGAATTGGGGAAAATATCAGTCAGATGGTTACCAAACTTTTCCCCTTAGCCGCCAGTTTCATAGCCATTTTGATGATTAGCCGGATTGGTTTTCCACACCCAACCCGGAAGATTTTGGGACCACCAAGGCAACAAACAAAAAAACGGGCTGGAAAATGGCTACCCTCTTCACTGGTCCTCGGGGTACTTATTTGTTTCACCTCTGTTTGGATAGGTGGCATTGATTTTATTGTGGCTTTGGGCTTTTGGTGGTTTGCCTTGAATGGGCCCTTGCAGGCTTTAACACGAAAATTGCAAAAAAAATCACATTTCCAGGAATGTCCTGCCAAACTGGACTAAATCTATACCATTTCAAATAGACTTTCTTCAAAGTTATTTAGATCAGGGTGTCGATTCATGTTCACAGGTTTGGTCAGGGAAACTGGGACGGTTTCTGAAATCTGTCCTTTGGGTTATGGAATCTCTCTTACGTTTCTGCTTCCCACTCTCGGGCCAACTTGTGCCATCGGTGACAGTATTGCAATCAACGGGGTCTGTTTAACCGTCGTAAATCGGGTTGGGGATTTGGTCAGGTTCGAAGTTAGCCCCGAGACAATTGCCAAAACAAACCTTGGGCTACTTGCCATCAATGACAAGGTAAACGCGGAACCATCTCTAAGAATTGGAGATGTGTTGGGAGGTCACCTCGTTCAAGGTCATGTCGATTCTCTTGGTGAACTTATTTCGCGCAATCTTGAGGGAGGCTGGGAGATTTTTAGTTTTTCCATGCCCAATGAAGCTGCAAAATTTGTTGCACCAAAGGGATCGATTACCGTTAATGGTGTAAGTTTGACCGTGGTTGATGCCAGTTTTGATCGTTTTACGGTTGCCCTGATTCCCCACACCTTGAAGGAAACCAATCTCGGTATAATGAATCCGGGAGCGAAAGTTAACCTCGAGACAGATATGCTTGCAAGGTATGTTCAAAGAATTTTGTCTTTTTCCTATCAGAATAATAATATTTGATTAGTTTAAATTATGCGCCAAACATTATCATACATTAAGAATTTGCTTGCAACTTATGGAATTGATCCTAAGAATAAATTGGGCCAAAATTTTTTAATAGACCTAAATACTTTAGACTTCGTGATTTCTGCAGGCGAACTTTCCAAAGAGGATGCTGTTCTTGAAATTGGTCCAGGAACGGGAACACTAACACACAACCTTGTTGAACGAGCGGGATTTGTTCTCAGTGCGGAGATTGATTCCAGGTTTGAACCAATCCTTGGTTCCCTTTTTCTCCCCGATGCACCTTTTGAGCTGCATATGGGAGATATTTTGGCTTCCAAAAACAAGTTGGACCCAGTTGTTTTGGATAAATGGCGTGCAGGGGCTGCCCTTTATGGATGCACCAGGTTCAAATTGGTTGCCAACCTTCCGTATTCGGTCTCGACTCCGGTTCTGATTAACCTGATTTTGTCTGAAATTCCGATTGAACGATTGGTTGGTATGGTCCAGTTTGAAACTGCGGAAAAGATTTCGGCCGATGTGGGATCAGAAGCCTATTCCGGGCTTGCGGTTTTGGCCCAAAGCCTGTCGGATTGTCGCATCATAAGGCGAGTTCCCCCAACCGTTTTTTATCCAAGGCCCAAGGTCGATTCCGCAATTTTGGAAATGATTCCCAATTCCCAAAAACGATCAGTGCTTTGCAATGCTTTATCGACCTCAAACGAACCCAACATTGGCCCGTATCGTTTTCGAGTATTCCTTAGGGACCTGTTCCTTCACCGGAGAAAAGCGCTTCGTGCGGCACTCGTCAAAATGCCACTTGGTGCTCAAATCCCGAAGGAAATGTTGGATCAACTTATCAACAGGCTTGAACTTCCGATGCAAATTCGTGCCGACCAAATGACCCACATGCAACTAATTGAGCTATCAAAAGGCTGGTGGGAAATCAAAAATCAATTTGATCCGCAAGAATTATCTAGTCAAGAAGATCTAATTATTGATTCTTAGTCTTCGAATCAGGGAATGAATTTTTTGCAGAGACACATTAACTGCTTTTTCATCCCGATTTTTTGCTGCTTGCAGGAGTTGTTCTGATTCCATTTCCATTTCTGGAGATATTTTGGAGATTGAGCCTTGAGAATTTACCGGGACCTCTGTCGCCTTTCCAAGGTAGGATGCGGTTTGAGCCATACTTTTAGCTGCTATCTGAAGATTGTCCCAATCATTAGTGTAATAGCAATCCGTGGCAACTGAGGCTTGCGATTTCATTCTGGTTAAGAGTTCCGGAAAAGGTTTGGGATTACCTTTTTCAGGCAACGGCACAATGCTTGAATGGTCGGCGGCGGTTGAAGCACATCCCATGATGCCAATAGCCAAGCAAATAATAATGATTGGATTGAACGCCCGGTTTGGGAGAAATTTTGCAGATTCCATGTTGTCTCCTTCGCCCATTTCCTTGGGTCAACCTCATTATTGCAGATAATTTGCGAATTGGAAACCGGTGGCATCCTTGTGGACCGTTTTTCAGGCCATAGAATTCCATTTCGCAAACCTTTGGCAGGATCGATGAGCAGCGCCGCATTTTCTGACCCAGACGACTATTTCTCTTCCTCCAGGATGAGCTTCGGCGACCATCTTGAGGAACTTAGAAAGCATTTAATCCGTGCTGGAATTGGGTTTACAGCCTGCTTGATTTTCAGTTTTTTTATCGGAACTTATGTACTTGGTATTATCAAGAAACCAGTTGAGACCCAGCTGAAGGCATTTAACCAAAATCGTATTGGGGAAATGAGCAAGAAGGTTGAAAATGGAAATCTGACTGAAGACATGGTCGCGGCAAACAGGCCTACCCCTTTCTTCAAATTTGCCTTCCCAAGAGAGGCGTTAATCGCCGCGCTTAATGGAAAATCTGATGACGGGGCCGAATTCGCTTGGAAAGGTCCAGCAAAGGGCGCTGATTCGATTGAGGGTGAGCTTAGTAAGGGTGATTCAAAGACCAAACTCGTTTCCCCAAAGGATTGCGTTATTGTTCCCGTAGCGATTTATGATCCACTGAAAATGGGATTGGGAATGGACGAAAGCTTGAGGGAAATCCGAGGTGAGAACCAATTAAGTACACTATCCATTCAAGAACCAATAATGACCTACTTCAAGGTTTGTGTTGTTACCGGACTTGTTTTGGGAAGCCCGGTTATTTTTTGGGAACTTTGGTCTTTTGTGGCTGCCGGTCTTTATCCTCATGAAAAAAAATATGTTTTTCTATATCTCCCTTTTAGTTTAGGTCTTTTTCTTGGCGGAATTTTACTTTGCCAATTTGGCGTTATGCCTGTGGCAATTAGCGCCTTACTTTCTTTTAATGAATTGATCGGTTTGAAACCCGATCTTCGGCTAAGTGAATGGTTAGGTTTTGCCATTATGATGCCTTTGGTCTTTGGTATTTCTTTCCAGACCCCCCTTGTAATCCTTTTTATTGACAGCATTGGTTTGTTGGATGTTCAAACCATTCAATCCAAACGGGGTGTAGTATGGTTTGCAATGGTAATCATTGCCGCAGTCATCACCCCATCTGGTGACCCTTTCAGCCTGCTGATGCTCTGGATTCCGCTGGGACTACTATATGAGCTTGGAATTGTGATGTGCAAACTCCGTAGGCGGGGTACTGACCTGGGTATTGATGTCCCGGATCGGGATGAGGTTGTGGGGGTTTGATGTCGGAGCGTTTTTTGGATTTGGACAGTTCCAGATTTTGTGAACATCAAGAGGAAACCGCTGGCCCTGCCAAGGCTTTTTTGGTTGGTGCCGGGCCAGGTGATCCGGGGCTTATTACGCGCAGGGGCGCAGAAATTCTCGGGATCGCTGATGTTGTTCTTTACGATCGGTTGGTTGCTGATTCGATTCTTCACCTTTGTAGGCCGGAAGCCGAGTTAATTTGTGTTCAAACACTTGAGGGAACACATCCGCAAAGGTGGCCGGAAATTTGCCGGATCCTTGTTGAGAAATCCTTAAAGCACCGTGTTGTCGTTCGCTTGAAGGGTGGAGATTGCTTTCTTTTTGGCCGAGGGGCAGAGGAGTGTGAAGCCCTTTTGGCAGAAAATATCACCTACGAGGTCGTTCCCGGAGTGAGTTCGGGACTTGGTGGACCGGCATGGGCGGGAATTCCAGTAACACACCGGGAAATGGCCAGTTCAGTTGCATTTGTTACTGCTCATGAATTGGGTTCAAGGGAAACCCGAATGGATTGGGGAGCCATTACCGCCTTTCCGGGAACACTTGTTTTCTTTATGCCTTTAATTCAAATTCAAAATCTTAAGGATAGGTTGATCTCAAAAGGAATGGATCCGAACACACCTGCTGCTTTTATTGAAAGGGGCACAAGACCTGACCAAAGGGTAATTACTACTACCGTGGACGGATTGGTGGAATCCTCCAAGGAATTAGAATCCCCAACCTTGGTCGTGGTGGGACAAGTGGTGAACAAACGCAAGGATTTGGCATGGTCAGAAAAGCGGCCTTTGGCAGGTTTAAAAATTCTTCTAACCCGTCCAGGTCATCAGGCAGCGAATACAGTTGCCCATTATCAAAGGCTCGGGGCTTTGGTAGAAAACCAACCTTTAGTCAAAATAAGTGCGAATCCTAACCCAGAGGCTTTGCAACAAGCGATATCCAACCTTGACCAAACGGACTGGATTGTTTTTTCGAGCACAAACGGAGTCAGATGTTTCTGGCAAGCACTTAAAAATTGTGGGAGAGATTCCAGAAGCTTGGGTAGATGCAAAGTTGCCTGTATAGGCCCATCAACAGCCAATGCATTGATGCCTTATGGGATTAAGGCTGACCTCGTGCCTTCGGAATATTCGAGTGAGGGAGTTGTTTCCGAATTGGGGAAATACTGTGCAGGCAAAAATGTTTTACTGGTAAGAGCAAGTCGTGGGAGGGACCTTATGCAGAAGGAATTGGGAAGGTTGGCCCATGTTGTTCAGGTAGCAGCCTACTCCCACGAAGACCTACTCCGTTTACCTCAATCTAGATTAATTCAGCTGGAAAATCGATTTTGGGATTGGGTGGTGCTCGGAAGCAGCACGATTGCCCAGCAATGGTTCGATTTGACCAGCCAGGTGTACGGCAACAATCTTCCAAAAATTGCAACGATTAGCCCCGTCACGGCCGAGGTAGTTATTACAAACGGGAAGAAGCCGGAAGCAATTGCCAAGGAATATACATTTGCGGGGGTAGCAAAAGCTATTGCAACAAGTGTGAGAAAATATATTTAATTTTTGAGCAGAAACTTAGTTTAAGTCTCTAAAGGCATCAAAACCCAAAAAGAAGACGATTCCAGCCGTTATCAAACCAAAAATATCAATGAGGCCTGATCCCCCAAAAGGGAAACCCATGACCAAATCGATCAAGAATAGTATCAAAACAAGCCCGGCAGCTCCCATGGAACCGAAGCAGAACCATTTCTCCATAAAGGTTGCCTCGTCAAAATCACTCAGGACAAAAATTTCCGAACCTGCTTCATTTAGCAAACGGCTCGCCTCATAAAGAATGGATTAGAGGTTCCCGTGATGAAATCCAGAGGGGATTTTTTCTCTTAAAAATTCCGGGTTGAAATTGGAAAAATCCGGGGAATCGGCAATCTGGGAAGAGGCAAGGGTGTGTTGACCTGCCCTCAGACTAAGGTGTTTTGTAAATCTGGTTCTTGGTTCTGGTTCTTGGTAAGGGAGTGCTTTTGCAAAACCATCTGGATGAGGTTGACGCCATGGGCCCATTTGGATTCAGCTATTGGGGCTAGAGTCTGGGGAGGTCGGCCGGTGTGCAGCCGGTTCTGGCGGGTCACCCAGGCCCAAATCAATTGCCAGGGATGGCGGTATGAAGAATTTTATCAGGGTCCTCCAATTTGCTTGGCCCTACCGTGGAAGAATCATTGCATCGTTTGGTTGTGCTTTTTTAGCTGCCATTTTGTGGGGGCTCAATTTTACAAGCATCTATCCGTTCCTTAAAACGCTTCAATCGGACCAAGCCCCAAGTCAATGGGTTGAGTCCTGGATTCAGGATATTGATGACGACCTTCAGAAGGCGGAAGCAGCCCAGCTGCGTTATCAAACGCGGGAAAAACAAATCGAGGCAATTACTGACCAGAAAGTTGCAGAAAAACAACTCCGCGATTTAACATTTGACCAAGTTCGAAATGATACCAAGATTCAATGGCTTCGAAGTAAAAAACATTATCTGCATTTGGCAAAAAAGTATGTCGTTGATTTGTTGCCTGTTGACACATTCAAAACATTAGTTTGGGTGGTTTTGGCAGTAATTATTGCAGTCACTTTAAAATGTATTTTTGAAATTATTCAAGATAGCTTGGTTGGAAGTGTAATAAATAGAACGATTTATGACATCCGCAACAAATGTTTTGCACATGTGATCCGCCAAGATGTTGATCAATTTAACGACCAAGGATCCGCCGTCCTTATGGCTCGGTTCACTAATGACATGGATTCATTGGGATCCGGAATGAAAACGCTTTTCGGCAGAGTCATTGCCGAACCTCTGCGCGTTGTCGCTTGTATCACCTTGGCGTGTATGATCAGCTGGCAATTGACTTTGATGTTTCTGATTATTGTTCCCGCCGCACTTCTTGTCTTAACACGAATTGGCCGGACCATGAAGCGGGCTACCCGCAAACTCCTGGAACGAATGTCAAAGATTTTCCAAATTCTCCAGGAGGCGTTCCAGGGAATTCGAACGGTGAAAATTCACACCGCAGAAGCTTTGGAAAGGCGTCGGTTCCTTAAGGCAACACGAGATTACCGTTATCGTTCCAATATTGTTGTCTACCTGGATGCAATGGCCGGGCCTATCGTTGAGGTCCTCGGAGTCGCCGCGGTCGCTGCCGCCCTTTTGGCGGGCGCGTTTCTCGTCCTACGCCACCAAACATCCCTCTTTGGAATACG
>CAMBMH010000177.1 GCA_945868575.1 Singulisphaera sp. GP187
CTCTTTTTTACAAAAAAAACAAGTAAAATATAGCGAATTTGAAACACAAAATTCGCTTGTTGAAGCCGTGGCCTGGCATTTGTGTGCCGGAAGAATTGTCGGTTGGTTTCAGGGACGCATGGAGTTTGGCCCAAGGGCCCTTGGCGCAAGAAGTATTCTGGGTGACCCCCGATCACCCAAGATGCAATCTTCCATGAATCTGCGCATCAAGTTCCGGGAGAGCTTCCGCCCATTCGCACCTATTGTGATTACGGAATATGCGCATCAATGGTTCGATATGCGGCCCCTTCAGGAAAGCCCATACATGCTCCATGTGGCCCCAGTGCAAAGTAGGCACCTCATTCCCATTTCGGAAGAGACAGAATCAAGGATGGCATCGGAACCGGATCTTTGCAAACGCCTGAATATTGCCCGATCGACCATACCGGCCGTTACCCATATTGATCATTCGGCGCGAATCCAAACAGTTGACAAGGTCCGAAATCCCCTACTTCACCAACTTCTTGATTCCTTCCGACAGTTGACAGGCGTTCCCATTCTGGTGAACACCAGTTTTAACATTCGGGGCGAGCCAATCGTATGTTCCCCTGAGGATGCATACCAGTGTTTTTGTGGAACGGAAATTGACTTGCTTGTCATGGGCAATTTCATTATTTGCAAATCGGATATTCCATCCGGGGATCTGGCCACTCAATCCAACCAATATCTCTCCCAATTTGAATTGGATTAAAAAGGGATTCCGAAATGCGTTTGGAAAATCTGGATTGGGCACCGAGTAAAACCAAATTGCGTCAATTTGGCATACTTCTTGTCATTTTTGGGACATTGTTCGCTGTGGTTTCGATTCCAAAGGAGTCCAACGGTTACCTTTGGATTATTGGCCCGATTGCCTTGGGTCTGGCTGGATTGGTTGGAATCTTTGTGCCGACATTTTTGCGATGGCCTTTTGTCTTTTGGACGCTTGCGGTTTTCCCAATTGGGTGGACTATATCCCAAACAATCCTATTAGCTATCTTTTTTTTCGTTTTTCTTCCCATCGGACTGGTTTTTCGTGTCTTGCGACGGGATGCCCTAAACTTGAAATTGTCAAATCAACCCAGCTTTTGGAATATGGCACCGGCCAAAATCGATTCCAGCAGATATTTCAGACAATACTGAAAACCGAAAGTGAGCAACCACCAATGGAATCCGATTTCGAAAAACAGGCAAAACAAAATTCCCAAGTCGGCCTTATGGGTGAATTTTGGGGTTTCCTGGCAAACAACAAAAAGTGGTGGCTCCTTCCGATCTTGATCACTTTGGGGCTGGTGGGGGTTCTGATTTTCCTTTCCAGTACTGCTGCAGCCCCATTCATTTACACCCTCTTCTGATAAAGATTTCCGGCAATTCCGAAAAAAGGGTCTTAATGTTGCACCTGAACGCTTGTGCCAGTATACTTTGGTATACATAGCTCGGCTCCAAGCCGAAGGATGACAAATCCCCGGAGATTCCCAATGTCTTCCCGCGACCAACTTACCGAACGCCAGGTCACCATTCTGGATTTCATTCGGGACAAAATTGATAGCAGAGGTTATGGTCCAACCGTAAGGGAAATTGGTAGGGCATTTGACATCAAAAGCCCCAACGGGGTCATGTGTCATCTCAAAGCATTGGAAAAAAAAGGGCTCATCACTCGAGAAAACTTTTCGGCCAGGGCTATCCAGGTCAAAGACCACCTTCCCGCATCCAGTCGTTCCGGGCTTCCCCTTTTGGGAATGGTTGCTGCTGGTTCACCAATTGCCGCCGTGGAACAGTCCGAACGCTTGAATTTTGGCGATCTTTTTGCCGGACCGGATCACTTCGCCTTGCAAGTTCGTGGCAATTCCATGATTGAAGATCATATCGAAGATGGCGATTTTGTTATCATCCGCAAACAGGAGACCGCCAGAAACGGGGAGCGCGTGGTGGTACTTATTGATAGTGAAGCAACCCTCAAACGCTATCACACAGAAAAAGGTCGAATTACACTCATTCCCGCAAACCATACCATGAGTCCAATCGAACTCAAACCAACCAGCGACATCAAAATTTTGGGAACACTCGTTGGGGTTCTGCGAAAATGTGCTTGATGCACAAGGTTGTCAAACCCCAAAACATTGCAAAACCTGATTGATCCAACGGTCTAAAATCAGGCCCCATAATGGGCAACCAGCCGTTCCAACTGCCCAGTTGACCCCAAAATCTGATAGGCAAGGCGCTGGCGAAATGTTCCCAATACCCGGTTAAAACCATAGTGGTCATCGACAATACTTAGGGCTTTTTGCGCCGCTTCCATTTCGGGCATGGACCCTCTAAGTATCCGGTACAACCACATCTGAACAGCAAAAATCAATAAAGTCAGATCCACACCTTCCCAAAAGGGCATATTAAAAAGGGTCGGACCACAAAATTGTAGCGATCCGAATTTCATCAGATAATATCGTTCGAAAACCCGCTCCACTTCGGGGGGTAGCTCTTCCACAGCTAGTTCACCCACATCAAATTTCGCATCCGGTAGCCACTTATGCATTTTTGGAATGGCTCCCTTTCCCCGAACGAAGGAAAGCGCCGCACCAAATAATGCCACGCGCCCTTGGCCCGCCAATCCCCGATTGGGACCATGATCCTTACGAAGACAAATCGCCGCTAACTGTCGGAACAAAACTCGGCCAATCCAACCAGGTTTTGGCGTTTGTTCCATCCTATCCTTGCCAATCGAAGCGGGGAGGTGACCGGCCAATATGGCGCATAGATCATCAATCTTTCCCGCATCCAAATTGGCCAATTTGGCTTTCCTCAAATCGGAAGCGAGAATCAGGACCCTGAACATCCTCAACCCTATTGGCGAATCACGATCAAGAAGCGGTAAGGCCAATCCCTTGGCGAGTGCACGCACCTTTTCCCAGTCGAGGCCTTTGTTTCCCTCCACAATCGGTGCATCCACTTGTGCACAGGTGCCCGAAGGATTCGGGGTCATCTCTTCGCGATTAAGGAGTTCTTCGGCAAACTTTCTTAAGGGAACCAGATGCTCGGGCATAGGGCGCCCAAGAGATCCGGAGGCGGAAGGACAAGCATAGCGCATTCCCACGGACCATCCCCTGCCTGTAGGGATCAATACAAATGGGAACAATTTGCATGGAAGCGGCTTACTTTCGTAACCATGTTTCGCGTGCATCTTGCACCGCCCAGACCCATCGAGAAACACACACGACCCATCGGCGTTATGGTTGATTACCGTTTTTTTTGAAAACAGGCCGCCTTTTGTGCGAAGGGGGTCCAAACCACCCAATTCCTCCTTGGTCCAATTCTGATCCCGAATCCGTTGGGCTTCCGCGGGACTTAGAGTGACAAGGTATTCCTTGCAGCAGGTTCCACAAGTGTGGCAATCCCAGCTCTGAATCGTCGGCAAAGGAAGTATGGTCTGCATGTTTTAAATCCGGGGAAATATCCAACCACTCTTGTAACGAATCCAGCCCTCAAAAAAGATTTTGTCCACCTCTATTTTTTGGGGGAGAGAGCCCCTGGCTTATAAGCTTTTAAAAATCCCAATATATCCTTTTCTTCCTCAATTCGGTCATAGCCAAGCAGCCTCATTTCCTCCATTGCCCGGTCCAACGGCCATCCTTCTTTTTCCATGCGGTAAATCGCTGTATATGCCCCGGTACGGTGAATACCCGCGAAGCAGTGAACCAAAACAGGATAACTTTCAGGCTTGTTTAGCACGGCCAGATATTTTCGTATGTTCGCGGTAACAGGCGGTTCCTGACCCGTTTTGATCGGCTCCCACTCCATTGGGGTTAGCCTTAGATATTGGATCTCCTGGGTTTTACACCAATTCTCTTCGGCCTGATCCGGACTAGGTTCCCCTGCATTGTAAGAATCGCGCAGGGTTACTACTGTCCGGATTCCGTTTTCGTGAACCATCCGGTGCAATCCGGGAAGGGTCATTTGCCCGCTTCGAAAAAAGGTCCCCTCAGTCACTACCCGAAAGTTTTTTTGGCTTTTGAGCTGTTTTTGGGCAAGAGCGATAGGGACGGCCAAAACCAAGGCCATAACGACTATGCCTTGACTGATTCCAAAAATCCGCAAGTACTTGTTCATTTTTGCCTTCCTGGCACCAGAAACCCTGAATCAAGTTTAGCGTTCCTCGGATTCCGTTGCACCCCGTATTCCTTGCCTTTCGACGGAACTGGGGAAAGGATCCACATTCGTAATTTTCGAATCCGATCCCTTGGAAGGCTCAGAGGGTGCCAAACTGGGGCCTGCCCAGACTCGCCAAAGGGAATAAAATCCGCGGAAAAATTGAATCATGGCACGACCAAACCAAGCCCAAAGCTGATCCAGCCAGATTTCACGCAATTTCGGGGGGCCACCTCCATCGAGAGTTGGCCGAAAAACCATCAAAATAGCGGGTGCCAGGAACGAAAACAGGTGCGTACCCCCACGATCTGCCTGCCAAAGTTCAACACCCGCAAGGAGTGCCAAGTTTAGCGAAATTAGTTGCCCCAGGTTTTTGTTTTCTGGCCAGAAAAAGCTTGCTATAGATACAGAAAGAAATATTACAAATATGGGCGTTCTATAGGCCCAATGGATTCCATGCCAAAAACTGTCTGTTCCCAGATCAGGTTCCAACCAGGGAAACCAGTCCGACCAAACCCAAGTGGTAGGTGCCCAAAAAAAACAAGGCAGAATTGCCAAAAGGAAAGCCAAAAGAAACCGGTCCATCCCTTTTCGCCAATAAAATCCGCACCAGGTCGGAAGCACCATAAAAGGCGAAATCATTGTCCCGGTAGCTAGCCCCATAAAAAGGCCCGAAACCAGGGGTTTTCCCATCCAGAAAATCGCCCATACCCACAGCGCCATGGGAAATGCTGAATCCCATCTCCCAAGATTCAAAACATTAAAAGGGGTAAGCATAAATGTATATGGAAGCAACAAGTACATACACGCGGCAGCTACACCCGATGTGCCATGCTGAAAGTGACGCCAACCAATCATGAACAGGCCAAATGCCGTTGCAAGGTGACAACCAAGAGCAAGTCCCCTCTCAACCACCAGCCTCGCAGTTGGAGTGTCCCGGGATCCCATAAATCGATCTTGAAGAATTGCCTCGGTTTGCTCCCGGACCTGGGTTGTTGGCGGCTTGACCCTTTCCGATGGATCCGGTCCGCCGGCGTCCGCTTTATTGGGCTCACGGATGGAGATTAAAACGAGCGCGCCAAATAATGTTAGGGAAAAAAAACAAAGGCCAGCCGCATTGAGATTGGGCTTTAGGGAGGGACGATGGGTGAATGCAAGGTCGACAAGCGCCCGAATGATTACAAGAAGTGTTCCACCCAACAACCAGGCATAAGGCCAACGATTGATTCCTTCAGATGATATCAGACGCTGCTCCAACAAAAGGAGCAAACCCGGCATCCAGAGGAAGAGGAGTAAAAGGTCCAGATGTCTGAGTGAAAACAACCTGTCAAATCGAAAAAACAATGCAACAACAAGTACGAGAGCGGAATAAAACCATGAGGTCGGATTGGGAAAATTCGCTTCCAGAAAAATGGAGGCGCCCCAGGGCATTCGTAACCAACTCTCTTTCCACTAACAACAGAATTTATCCAGGGCAAATCGCTTTGGTTTGCTTCTGTGCCCTGGATATAAAAATACTAATTATTTCCGCTTAACAATAGTCTTCCAACCTCGGATCCCTTAGGTATCAACCCGGAAGGAAGACTGACAATCAATCAGGGACCGACAAGTTCTACGATGTTTCCATCCGGGTCTTTGACAACCGTGAGGAAAATCCCCTTGGCAATTGTTTCAGGAATTGCGGCAGGTGATTTTGCAAGAGGCTTGACCCCGGCCTTTTCCAGGCGAGCAACTGCCTTTTTGGTATCCGTGATACTCAGTGTCAAATAGCGAAAGCCTGTTTGGGAATGAATGGTTTCGTTGTCAGAAAGGCGGGGTTTGGCGCCGTCGATCTGCATCAACTTCAGCTTGGTTGCTCCTTGGCCTTCACCCAGGACAAAAACACGAATATTAAGTGGTTTGTCCAATTTAGGATCGGTCAAACCAGCTTCACCTGCGAAAGCTGGTGGAACCGAAAATCCTTGGACTTCCTTGAAGCCGATAGCCTCGGTGTAGAATTTGGCGCTCTTTTCGATGTCCGTTACAACCGTGCCAAGATCAATCGTTGGATTTGCAAAGTCGCCTTTGCCATCGTTTTGAAAAAGCTTTGCCATGGCGAAACCCGAGGAGAGGAGAGCACATCCCAGGATCGACCAGACAAACAGGGCCGCAAACTTGCTTCGATTCATCATTATCCTCCGTTGGAAATTGTTTGATTTCATTTGGTTTAGGAATCCTTTGCCAGAAATCCCGGAGAAAGCACCTTGCTCAAGCAGAGCCCAACTCGGACAATTTCCAAAAGGCCTTTTTTCGCCTCCCTCTCCTTAAGAATCCGGCTGAGGTTGTCTCTTCATGAAATCTCCCTTTGATTTTCGCGCCAAAGTACTACTTGCGATTGGAGCATCCCTTTGCACATCCTTTTTTCTTGCCCAATCCATTTGCTTGCGTGCAGATGACGACTTTATTCCCAGAGCACAATCGGTCAAACCGGGCCCTGCACTTTCGGTGAAGGAAGCCATTGCAAAGATGACCCTTCCCAAGGGATTCCGGGTTGAATGCTTTGCCAGTGAGCCGGATCTTGTAAACCCCGTATCCATGGCGATTGATGAAAAAGGACGGGTTTGGGTCACTGAAAGCCTTGAATATCCAAGGCGTGAACCCGGTGTTGGTCGAGATCGGGTGAAAGTTCTTGAAGATACTAATGGGGACGGGAAAGCGGACAAAGTGACCATATTCGCTGAAGGATTAAATATTCCCTCAGGAATTGCGGTAGGACATGGTGGTGTTTGGGTCGCAAACAGCCCGGATCTCCTTTTCCTTCAGGACACTGATGGGGATGGCAAGGCGGACAAAAAAGAAATCGTTGTCACGGGATTTGGTCGCGATGACACCCACGAGCTACCCAATTCGCTTACCTGGGGCCCGGATGGGTGGCTGTATGGCCTTAACGGGGTATTCAATCCTTCGGTTATCAAACACCAGGGGAAAGAGTTCCGCTTTACTTGCGCGCTTTTCCGGATTCATCCGAAAACAAGGGAATTTCAGATCTTTTCCGAGGGAACAAGCAACCCTTGGGGTGTAGCAATCAACGAAAACGGAAGTTTCTTTGTAAGTGCTTGTGTGATAGACCATCTGTGGCACCTTTCAGAATCCGCATATTACCTTCGTCAGGGTGGCCCCTACCCACCTTTTACCTGGCATCTTAATTCCATCGTTAACTACAAACACCAAAAGGCTGCATATTGCGGAATCAACTGGTTCGACAGCCCGGCTTATCCCAAAGAATACCGGGAAAAACTTTACATGGGAAATATCCACGGCGGGTGCATCAATGTCGATGGTTTGGAAAGGAATGGTTCAACCTATAAAGGAAAGGAACTCCCCGATTTTCTATCCGCAAATGACGCATGGTTTATGCCTGTCGTTCAAAAAACGGGACCTGATGGGTGCCTTTGGATTCTGGACTGGTACGATCGTTACCACTGCTATCAGGACGCCAACCGCGATCCAAAAGGGATCGATCGCCTGAATGGTCGTCTTTACCGAGTGGTTTATGATGGAAATGAACCGGCAAAGCCTTTTGAC
>CAMBMH010000178.1 GCA_945868575.1 Singulisphaera sp. GP187
AAATAAGTGGTAAATTCCTGACAAGGAAAGCTGTGCCACCACCAGGCAGTATTTCCCCCTCCGCTTCCTTCCCCACCCTTGCGGATACATTGCCTTGAACCGTCTCCTTTTGGCCATTCTGTTTGGTTGGCTTGCCGGACTTGTTCCCGCGGCGTTCGCCGATGATCTATTTTTTGAAAACAAAATTCGCCCTGTTTTGATCGATAAATGTCAAAAGTGCCACGGTTCGGAAAAACAACAGGGCGGGCTGAGGGTCGATTCGAGAGCCGCGCTGCTTAAGGGGGGAGATTCAGGCCCTTCGGTGGTGCCTGGAAAAATCGGGCAGGGAAGTCTCGCGGGAGCGCTAAACCATAATGGGGATCTGAAGATGCCCCCTTCGGGGAAGCTCTCTCCCGAAATCATCAAGGATTTTGAATCCTGGATCGCTGGAGGCGCGAACTGGCCCGCCGAAAAACCGGCAAAAACCCTGGGCCGAACCCAGGTCATCATGGAAGCCGACCGGAACCATTGGGCTTTTCAACCTTTGAAACAGCCTCCCATCCCCATGGTCCGGGATCCATTGCGGATCAAAAATGAGATCGACCGGTTCCTTCAGGCGCAACTGGAAAAATCAAACCTTTTCCCCGTGGAACATGCCGACAAAATCGCTTTGATTCGGCGAGCAACTTTTGATTTGACCGGTCTTCCACCGACACCCGAAGACATCCGGGCTTTCGAGGCGGATCATTCTCCTGCCGCTTTTACAAAAGTGGTCGACCGGCTTTTGGCTTCGCCCCAATATGGGGAACGCTGGGGGCGTCATTGGCTTGATGTGGCGCGCTATGCCGACACGGCGGGCGATGGCGCCGATTATCCCCTCCCCGAGGCGTGGAAATATAGGAATTGGGTGATTCGCGCTTTCAATTCCGATATGCCTTATGATCGGTTCGTGCGTGAACAGATCGCGGGAGACATCCTTGCCAACCAGGAAAAATCGCGCATTGGAGCCCGGGAATATGCCGACAGGGTCATGGCGACAGGATTTCTCGCGGTTGGGAAACGCTACGGTTACGCTCCCAACTCCGACTATCAGCACCTCGATTTCGCCGATGCCATCGAATCGGTTGGCCGGTCACTTTTGGGACTTTCGCTTGGCTGTGCGCGTTGTCATGATCACAAATACGAACCCGTGGGCATGGAGGATTATTACGCATTATATGGTATTTTTCAGAGTTCCAGTTGGTCTTTTCCGGGGGGAGAGGAATTCAAGAAACCCGACAGGCTGATTCCGCTTGTCTCCCCGGAGGAGGCAAAACGACTCGACGCCACAAGGCTTGAAGAAATCGCCAATCTCAAGGCCCGACTTCGGGAAATTCAGGTGAAAAAGGGGGAACTTTCGGGGACCCCGTTCACAGGCGGTCCTGATCTGGGTTTGGAATCGCAAAAGGTGGGCACTGCTCCGGCGGGGGTGTGGCTATCCATGGGGCCAAACACCATCACTCCCAAAGCCCAAAGTCCATTTACCCACATTCACCCGCCGGGAAAACAGGGGGTTCGCATGGGGGCAGGCGGGGCCAATGAAGGGATCCGTTATGTTTTCGCGGATCCGTTGACCGCTCGCCCGGGAAAGAAACTCCATTTTTCGATCGACCTCGCGATCCCCGAAAAATCCGACGCCAAGGGTGCCGCCAGGATTTTTTTGGGCCGGGGGGTGATAGGTTCGACCGCTTTTGACATTTCCATCGCAAGAGATTCTATTCAGATCAAAAATGGCCCCAATTGGGAGCCTTTCGCCACGCTTGCGCCGGGAACCTGGTATTCCCTTAATATCGTGATCAATCCCGACACCAAAACCTATGACGCCACTCTGACATCCATCGCGCCCGCCATCGCCCCCGCCATTGGGACAACGCCGGTATCGTTCAAAAACAAGGCGCTCGTTCCCGGCTGGGATGGTGTGATAGACACCTTTATCTGCGATGGGCTGGGACATCTCCCCGGACCAGTTCCGCTTCACGACCTGGACAATATTGCCCTTTCGGAATCTCCTTTTGCGCCCCCTGGGTCAAAAGTGGTCGCGACACCCGACCCGATCCCAGCCACATCCAAGACCAAGTTGGCAAAATTGGATGCCCAATCCAGGGAGACAAAAACCCAACTGGATGTTGCGATGGCCAAACCCATGTATGAGTTTGCCTATGGGGTTTCCGAAGGGACGCCTGTTTCCGCCAAAATTCAAAAAAGGGGAGAACCGGAAAAACCCGGCCCTGAAGTTCCCCGCCGATTTCTTGAGATCCTGGGCGGAGACAAACTCTCCCCGGAAAGCAAAGGGAGTGGGCGTTTGGAACTTGCCCAATGGATCACACGCAAGGAAAATCCTCTATTTGCCCGGGTGATGGTCAATCGCATCTGGCAAGGGCACTTTGGTCGGGGTATCGTTCCGACAGCGAGCGATTTCGGCCTTCGAGGGGAGCGTCCATCCCATCCGGAACTGCTCGATTGGCTCGCTTCGCGATTCATTGAGTCGGGTTATTCGATCAAAGCCATGCACCGCCTGATTTTATCCTCGGCCGCGTATCAACGATCCTCCCGGGATGAACCGGGGAATGTCGCAATTGATCCCGACAACCACCTTCTCTGGAAGTTTGGCCGAAGGGCCCTTGATGCGGAATCGATTCGCGACATGATGCTGCTACTTAGTGGCAACCTTGACGGGAATCAACCCAAAGGACATCCGTTTACTCCACAAAGTGGTTGGGGCTATACCATTCATGCCCCCTTTCACGCGGTGTACGATAGCAACCATCGCAGTGTGTATCTGATGAATCAGCGGAATCGAAGACATCCCTATTTGGCTCTTTTTGACGCCGCCGATCCGAATGTGAGCACGGCGGAGCGCCTTCCAACCACAACTCCCACCCAGGCACTTTACCTGATGAACAGCCCTTTTGTGCATGAACAGGGAAAAGGAATGGCGAAACGACTGGCCCTTTTGGGGAGCGATGTCGAGCGCATTCAAACGGGGCACATGCTGACCCGGGGATTTGCCGCAACACCCGGCGAGATTTCCGAATCACTTGAATTCCTCAAGGCCTATCGCGCCACGCTTGTCGCGAACAACACACCAACGGATCAAGTGGCGCCTTTGGCATGGGCGGCGCTTTGTCGGGTGTGGCTGACATCCAACGCCGCCCTCCATGTGGATTGAACCAACCATGAACCAACCCATCATTTCCCGTCGTAAACTTCTCCATACCGCCTCGGGTGGTTTTGGGGCGGTGGCGCTTGCCGGGATGTTACAAAAGGGTATGGCCAACAATATCAATCCTGTCGGCGCGCTCCCGGCGGATCCCCTGGCACCGCGGACAAGCCATTTCGCCGCCAAAGCGGATCGTGTGATCTTCATCTATTCCACCGGGGGTGTTAGCCATATTGACACCTTCGACCCCAAACCCAAGCTGACCGCCGACCACGGCAAGACCATCACGGCGAGCCGTTGGCTCAACAAGCCGGGCAAATTCGATCGTTTTTTAGTGAAATCACGATTTCCCTTCAAACAATATGGGCGTTCCGGAACATGGGTGAGCGATCTTTTCCCACACCTGGGGACGGTCATTGATGATGTTTGCATCCTTAACGGGATGTGGTGCGAAAGCGATGGTCACGACAAAGCCACGCTGGCGGCCCATACGGGTTCCGCGCAATTTGCCCGGCCCAGCGCGGGCGCGTGGGTAAGCTATGGATTGGGGACTCCCAATAAAAATCTCCCGTCTTTCATGGTCCTGGCCCCCGCAGCCCCTTACGCCGGGGCCCAGACCTGGGGGAGTGATTTTCTTCCCGCTTGCCACCAGGGGACCCATGTGATCCCCGGGCCGGAACCTTTGGCCCACATTCGCCCCAAGGTTCCGGCAAGCGATTTGCAAAAACTGGAACTTGCCCATCTGGAACGGATGAATCGGGAAAGGCTGCGACAAACGGGCCCCGACCGCGCGATGGAAGCCCGTATTCGCTCATTTGAGACCGCGTTTGGCATGCAAACCGAAGGGCCCGAGGCTCTGGACATCACCAGGGAAACAGAGGAAACTCTCAGACTTTATGGGATTGACCGCAAGGCCACCACGGGATTTGGTTGGCAATGCCTGGTGGCCAGAAGGTTGGCCGAGCGGGGTGTCCGATTTTTGGAGCTGGTCGATGTCGGATCAAGCAACAACTGGGACAGCCATGGCGACATGGCCGATCATATTCGATTGGCTAAAGCGATCGACCAACCCATCGCGGCTCTTATTGCCGACCTGAAACGAAGAGGAATGCTGGAGCGAACCCTTGTGGTTTGGACGACGGAATTTGGACGCACCGCGTTCAATGCCAAGGCGGATCACCCTGGTCGGGAGCATCATAACCTGGCGTTCTCCTCGTGGATGGCGGGCGGAGGGGTAAAAGGCGGGATGGTCCACGGTGCATCCGATGAATATGGGATCCTCGCCACCGAAGGAAAAACCTACACGCACGATCTTCACGCCACGATGCTGCATCTTCTGGGGATCGACCATGAACGACTCACCTATCGCCACGCGGGTCGCGATTACCGTTTGACGGATATCGCGGGCGAAGTGATCAGGCCGATTTTGGCCTAAATTCAATTGTTGAATGGTGAAGCCATAATTCCCCGGGCAAAACCGCGAAAGCCCCTGAACATTTCGGGATCGGCATACAAAAAAAACAGGCCCCGCAATCCTTTCGGTTTGCCGGGCCTTCTTATTAGTTTTTGTACACTATTAGAATCTCCATTTAAGACCAAGATCGATCCCCTGGGCCCACAAACCGGTGCCGTTCCAATCGAAGGCCGGGCGTTGGGGCTGCGCTCCCGGAGTGGAAGGGGGCAGCAGATTGGGATTGACCGTGGGGTCGATGATATTACCGGCCCGCGCGACACTGCTCCAGTAGAGGAAGGAGTAGCCCGCTTTGAGCCTGATGTTCTCGGTCAGGAAGAAGCCCAGGTGGCAGCCGACCTCGGGAACGATAGTCACAAAATTGCGGCTGTAGGAACCGATGTTGCTTGGAAGCGCGAGAAGCCCCCCCGCGCTTGTGAACGGGGTTTGGCCGGGAACCGTGACGGTGGTGTTGCCCGAGATCGTCGCCGACTGACAGGTCGAGCCCAAGGCAATCCGTCCCGTACCATCAAGGAACCAGCGGCCCATGCGGCGTTCGCCCCTCAATCCGATGTCGGCACCGTAGAACTGGCTGCCCGTCTGGAATTTGTCCAGGATGTTGAAATTGGTGCCCGTCGGAACACTGCCGGGATTGGATACCAGCGTGGTCAGGTTTTCTGTCACATTCACATCATCGCAGATGGTGAGGTAACGGAAACCACCCACGGCATCGAGCCGGAATACATCATTGCCACCAAGGTTGTAGATTCCGAGGGCACCAGCGCCAAATAATCCGCAGGTGCTGACATTGGCGGTCGAAATGCCATTGAGCACTCCCGGATAGGAGACCAGCTCTGCGGCGTTCTTGTTATTGTTGGTGTCAATATAAGGCCGACTCACAATACCCGGGGTTCCGGCGGAATAGGTCGTTCCCTCACACCCCGGGAGAATCAGTCCATAAATCTCGGCTCCCACAGTCCTCTCGTTGTTTAGCCACCTTCCGAGGGTGAATCTGCCGCCGACCATCATTCCCTGGTTGTAGGGTTGGCCCCCGAAAAGGGTGCTGGCGCCAGGCGTGCCAAGCACACCCGCCTGGCTAACGGGTGTCCCGGCCGGACTGGCGGATAGGAGGGGGGGCGTGTTGGCTCCCTTCATCCACCAAAGGAGAAGATCCGCCTCGGCCCAGCGACAGCCTGAAGCGCGTAAATGTCCCCATCGGATGGCATGGCGAGAGCTTCGCCATTCGAATCAACGATAGGCTGAAAGTTTTGCAGGATCACCGGCAATGGGGAGACGGGATCGGATTCGGAATCACTTTTTGGTCCTACCTCAAGCCTCCTGGGAATGCCGTTCGAGGTTGCGTCCGATTTGATTTCGGATTGCGCACCGGGCTTATCGGATAGGGGTGCCTGGGCGGAGGTCTGGAAGGTAAACATTCCCCCAGCCAAAAGGCCAAGTCCCAAACGGAACCTGAATCCACGGATTCCTATACTCCCAAATTTCAACAGAGCCGGAGAAATTGCCTGAAGCGATTGCGGCAAAAAATCCAGCCGGAAAGGTTGTGATGGTGGTATCGAAAAGTTGTTTCGGTCCAGTTAAACGAATTCTTTTGGGCACCCGCTTAGGTATTGGGGAGTATTCCGGCTGTTAGGGCTAGTTAAAACAGGCAAGAGGTGAGTGTCCCGTTTGGTTTGTTGGGGCTGGTTTAAATCCAAAAATTTGGTTTATCAGGCTCCGATGCTGGACTGGTAATAAGGCTTGGGTCGCCAAAATCAATTTATCCACTTCACTGGTACAATCTCATCCCATTTGTAAGGAAGACGATTCAAACGCTTCCTTTCATTAAAATGATATCATGTTATACCTGACCCAGTTTGGGATTTGTGGTCCACATCGTAGGCCCCGCTCATAATTCCATGGACGATCGGGTGTTGTAATGTTGGAAAAGTTCAAAATCTCAAAATTTAATACCCAAATCCCCCAAATGTTTGTGGGGCTAATCCCACCCAGGTATGCAACTCATGTTCAGGGTCGAATTTCGATCTCTGCTTTCGATCTGTTGGTTTCAGGCAGTCGTCACAATTTCGGCCTGCGTGGGTTGATGCCCAGCCTGGTCACCAAGCGT
The DNA here is from genome assembly GCA_945868575.1 of Singulisphaera sp. GP187. Lineage (GTDB taxonomy): Bacteria > Planctomycetota > Planctomycetia > Gemmatales > Gemmataceae > SYLG01. The sequence goes on from CAMBMH010000178.1 coordinate 6,754, forward strand.
AACTTCCTGACAACAACCCCCACCAACTCGGTGGCCAAAGCGGGGGTTCCCGGAACGGGAATCACCATCGTCAACCACATATAACGCCCCGGCAGAACGATAAACAAATAAGGCCCACTCCGCATTTGCTCGCGGGTGGGCCTTATTTTCATAACCTGGGTCAAAAAACAATCAGACCAACAGCGATCCGAGAACCCATCGGGCCATCGAAAAATAGATCACGATGCCGGTGACATCCACAGCCGTGGCGACGAAAGGACTCGAGGCGATTCCGGGATCGACCCCGATCCTTTGGAACAACAACGGGAGCATGGCCCCGACAATCGTTCCCCAAAGACAAATCATGGCAACGGAACCAGCCACCACAAACGAAAGGCTTGTGCGACCAACCGCCTCGCGCGGGAAGACGCATCCGGCGGGGAATTCGTAGACGAGGCTTCCGTTTTCGGGGTGCGGACTTGGAATCTTCGCCGACTCGGGAAGCCTCAGGTGTTCGACTTCGCCGGGATGGATTTCCTGGCGGGAATTCCTGGGAATGACCACATGACCATCGTTTCCGATCTCAAGTGGTTTTGATCCCTCGGGCAGAATCAATCGGAAGGATTCATGTCTGGGAGGACTGGATGAGCGAATGTCTTCCGGGGTAAGCCATGCCCGGGCAAATCCGATCACGCCAAGCGTGAGCCCCAGCGCCAATCCCATGACCACCTCATGACCGAGCACGCGCCACCAATCCTTCAATTGGACCTGGCCAAGGGCCATGGCGCGGGTGATCAGCGTTGCAGCCTGGGAACCGGAGTTGCCGCCCGTGGAGATACAAAGCGGAACAAAAAGGCTGAGCACGACCACCTTGGCGATCGAGTCCTCGTAGGCCGCAAGCGCGGTGAAGGTGAATAGTTCCGCAATGAAAAGACAAGCGAGCCACATCGAT
>CAMBMH010000179.1 GCA_945868575.1 Singulisphaera sp. GP187
AAGCCTCAAGTCGCGTGTTCCTGCTTATGGTGACCTAAGGTTCCTTAACCTGCCCAAAAATTCCAGCGGGTCGGAGGCTCGCGGGGAAAATGTAGGGCGTGAATGGGACTATCGCGGATATCTCCCCGGTGCCCGGCCAACGCGAACCAATCCCCCAATCGCTGCGTTTTCTTTCTATTCCCTTCCCGCTTCGCTTGCCTCAAAGGATAGCCTAAGGGCCGAATTCACATTCGATATCTACCGCACCACCAAAGGGAACGAAAACCAGGGGGTCGCGGTACGCTTCTCGATGTTGGGTGCGGGTTATCAGGCTGGAAATGACGAACTTTGGCGCAAGGAGCGTAAAGACCTCCGCGACGCTGCCATCTCCAAAGGCCAGGAGACGAGCCCGGAAGCCGACCGCAAAATGGACAATGACCTGGCGAAAAAGTATAGCTATTACGAGATCCCAAGTCTCCCCATTTACGACTACCAGACGGCCGCAATCATCATGCCTTCGGGTTTGCTTTCCCCAACGGAAAAACCCAAGGCCCCAAAACCCAACGAAGGCGTTCCCCCGGAACTTACCATTCGGGTAAGCTGTCTGGAACCAACTCAATACATCGGAATGGCCCGTTTCGATCTCTACCTGCGAACAGATGACGACACAACCGGGTGGGACAAACTCTGGTTTGGTCTCAACTACCTGAAGGGTTCCCTTGGACTTTGGATGCAGCTTTTGCTTGTGGTCACCATCGCGGTCGTCCTCAGCGCGTATTTCTCAGGGGTTGTGGCTTTCCTTGTAACCCTGATGATCGTGGTCATGGGCTGGAGCAGGGAGTTTGTCAATTCAATTGCCATCGGCCAAAATGTGGGCGGTGGGCCTTTGGAATCGATGCTCCGCATGGTGCGTCGGGACGCGCTCTCCACCCAACTCGAAGACACCACAACCAATCAGGTCGCGTTCCGCTCGGATGAACTGTACCGGGCCGGAATTCGTGTGGTTCTCGATATGCTCCCCGACATGGAGCGTTTCGATTTTTCAATTTATGTTGCCGAGGGTTTTGACATCTCCTGGGGTCTAATCGGCTCCACATTTGCATTCCTCTTGGCGTATCTCATCCCTTGGGTCATCCTCGGATATTATCTGCTTCGCTGGAGGGAAATCGCCTCGGCCAACTAAAACCGGGGTCGGCTTCCAATATCTGGCAGGCAAGGGCAGAAGGATCGATAGCCATGGCAAATCCATTTCAGGTACAGTCCCGCCGCCGAAAGGTGGCGTACATTGGGCTGATTTTGGCTCTGTTTACGGTCTCCTACTTTTGGAGAACTGTGTTCATTCGCGCCAAAGCGGAAGAACTTACCCTGCGTGAACAGGACATGGGCGAAATGGACCTCTCCGGGTCCGCGATTCGCCTTAGCCTTTCGGGCTTGCGTGGGTTCGTTACCTCGTACTTCTGGTTTCAAGCGACGGACAAGCAAAAGAAGAACCAGTGGAACGAGCTCTCACTCAACATCAAGTCATTGACCACATTGCAGCCCCACTTCATCACTCCCTGGCTATTTCAGGGATGGAATTTGGCGTACAATGTTTCGGTCGAATCGGACCGGGTTCGCGACAAGCTCTATTACATTTCCGAGGGTTGCCTTCTTCTGGCTCGTGGCGATCGCCAGAACCGAAACCAACCCGACATTCGGTTTCATATCGGTTTTTTCAACCAGCACAAAATCAGCAACTCGGACGAAACCAACTCACTCCGTTCGCTGTACCAGCTTTGCAACATACACCCTGTCGACCGCGACCCGAACCGCTTTCGTGTATATGACAAGGAAGGGAAACGGGAAATTCGCTGGGCCGACTTCAATCGCTTCAAGGAATCCAATCCCAAGGATTCCGAAACTCTCGCCCGGATAGACCGGGCCCAGGTCGAATTTGAAAAATTCTGCACCGAACACCCGATGCTTGTGCGTCGCCTTCAAAACGGCCTGCGCCGTGACGATATTCCTTTCAAGGACAGGCGAACCTTCGAGCAGACCTTTATTTGCGAAACAGTCGATGCGGTAATTCGCTTCCTCGAAGACTCTTACCGCCTTCCTTCTCTTTACCAGGATCAGGACATGGCCCCGCCGAATGGCTGGCGGTCGCTTGCGGAAATGGGTCGGGATCCTTCCAAGGACAAACGCCCCCTATCCGAGCGTTTTCCCACCATGCCTCCTCCGCTCACCGATGCCTTGGGCAAAAGTCGTGCCCCGGAACCCCAGATTCCTTTCGATCTGGTCCGCAACGAATTCTCCCAGGACTCGGACTTGCCTGATGATTTTGAATCGAACACTTGCGCCCGCGCTTGGTTCGGTTTTGCACAGGAGCCGATTCCCGCCCCATCGGAACTTCCTGGTTCGACCAAGGAAATCACAAACCCAGGTGTCCAGCGTCGCCCCCGCAACATCGCGACCCTGATTTTCCGTGGTTATCCCGCCCGGGCACAGTCGTACATTGGCGAAAAACTCTACCAGGAGGGCTGGTATGATGACGAAGGTTACAGCGTTCGTGGATGGTTCCCCAATGGCAAAGAACCCCTTGTCGGAAACCGTCGCAAGTGGGCCCTGATCGCTTGGGAAGAATCGGGCCGGTTGTGGCGCATCAATGCCCGTGAGAACCACCTTCACTTCGACTCCCCCATCGAAGAAGCCAACATGAAAAACCAGGCGGAGCAGTTCCGGGCCAAATATGGGCTGATCTCGGGACAAGCTCCCACGGTCAAGCTTGAGGATATTCCTCCCGGCGATCAGACCATCATGAAGGCATACGACTTTTACCGCGAGTACACCGTCTACCGCCAAATGAGCAACTTTGCATTCCACTATGCCCGCGCCAACATGGAAGAAAAGCCAGCCACAAACACCGCTCGTAAACGGTTCTTCCAGGCGGAAGGCTTCCGCAATCAGTTCCGCAAGGAACAGGCACTTCGAACCTATCGCATGCCAGATGCTCTTGCCTCATGGCGTGATAATGTGATGACAGAAGTCCGCGAGGTGGATACCCCCTCGGGCAAAAAATTGGCCAGGGTTCTCACCGAAGCGGGCGCTGACAGCGGAATCCAGGAAGATTCCTACGAAATCCAGGTTAAATACCTCGACCTGGCCAACGATGTGGACGGCCCGGACATTCGGGTCCAACTGACTTTACAGAATTCGGCACTTTTTGCAGCAACCTTGCAAGCGACCCCAGGGGCCCCTGCTATTGTCGGGGCGCTAACCCTTGCTTCACAAGCCGCCGGATTTGACCCACGCAAGTCACTTCAGGGTGGCAACCTCATGGCTGGCCCATTTGATGGGACCGATGACTTGGGCAATCCCCTCTACTCGGATTCCGCCAAAATGACGATTGACGGTCGTTACGGCCTTATGAAAGCACCTTCGGAAAAGGAAACCGTATTCCCATCCGGGCAAGGGCCCTTGGCCCCTGAAGTCCTTGAAAAACAGGGAGCTGGTACACCTTGATCCCAACATTCGAGCCCGGGGCCTTGAGCGTTCTTTGCCTCATGGCCCATCCCGACGACGCGGAGATCCTGGCGGCCGGGACATTGGCTCGTCTTAGACGAGAACATGGCGCGACAATTCATATCGCGACTGTCGCTATGGGAGATTTGGGCAGCGTTGAGCATCCTAGCGCGGAAATTGCGCGAATCAGGCACGGTGAAGGTGTATTGGCCGCATCCCTGTTGGATGGAACTTTTGATTGTCTGGGTGAACGGGATTTGTGCGTTCACTATCACCCCGCTATTTTCCACAAAGCGGTAACCCTTCTTCGCAAAGTCAAAGCCGACATCGTAATCACGCACGCCCCATCGGATTATCTTCTCGACCACGAGGAAGCATCACGAATTGCGCGCGCTGCAGCGTTTGGTGCCCCGATACCGAATTTGCTACCCGGAATGGCTCCGTTGCCCCGGATCCCGTGGCTGTATTATGCCGATCCCATCGAGGGGCACGATGCCCTTGGGCGTCCGGCCGAGTCAGAATTTTTCATCGATATTTCCCCCACCATCACCGACAAGGAAAACATGTTGGCTTGCCATGCCAGCCAGCGTGATTGGCTGAAAAAGCATCACGGCATGGACGAATACATAGAAGCGATGAAACGCCATGGCGCGCTCCAAGGGGCAAAAGCTGGGGTTCCCTTTGCCGAGGGTTTTGTCCAGCACAAGGGACATTCCTATCCGCAGGAAAACATCCTTTTGCGCATTTTGGGATCCTGAAATACCCAAATGGTCCCGGCTCAACAATTCGGGACAGGAAACCAAGGTCGTTAAGCCCGGTCGCTCCAAAACAAATTCAAGCATTTAAGGGTTGGGCCTATGTGGCCCCCAACCCTTTTTGATTTTCCAATTCAAACGAATCCTAATTTTCGCTGGCGATTTTGGTGCGCAACTCGTCTCCCAACTTTTCCAGGGAACTGCGCATCAAACGCATGGCCTCGGCAAAGCTGTCAGGCGTCGCCATTCCGGCTTTGAGGTGATCCATCACAATGGCTTCCGCCTCCATGTAGCGTTCGCACGCCCAAGGGACATGCGGGGCCGCGGCCAAAGGAATGGTGGTCAGGCCATTGGCATCGCCATGAAGCAAATCGCCTGGGTGAATGACAAGACCACCAATGCGCACAGGGATGTCGTGAAAAGGCATGTGGCAATAGCCATGGGCCGCCATGACGCCCGAGGCAAAGCAGGGAAAATTGAGCCGTTCCACCTGGGGTAGATCGCGGGCGCAACCTGAGGTTACCAAGCCCGCCGCACCAAAGGTGACATAGGTGGTGCACATGACCTCGCCAAAGGTTGCAGCCGTGGCAGGATCATCCAGGTCCTGAAACACAGGCACAGCAGGCCCGGGCAAATCGGAAAATTTTCCGACCTGGTCGACCAGACTCTGATAAACAGGCACGCCCTTTGTCGGTTCGCAGGCGCGAAAAGCGGCGGTTACCGCAAAGCCGACCATCGGGGAAAGTTTTGGAAAAAGGGATTTGATCCTTGGGTCGGCGTAACCTTCCGTTTTTGACCTAAGTCCAGTTATCTCCAAGACATTACACACAGTCGCGGTATCAAACCGCCTTAAGCCTTCCAACACCGCCAGCGGGTTTTTCATACCGGTTCCCCTGAAGTTTTTTTTTCGGTTGCTTGCCAACCCCCGAAGTGCAGTATATCCTATTGTTAGCTACGGGGGCGTAGCTCAATTGGTTAGAGTACCGGACTGTCGATCCGGTGGTTGCGGGTTCGACCCCCGTCGCCCTCGCTGAATACAAGTAGCCGCAAGATAATTACTTGCGGCTACATTCGTTTTTGGAATTGTTTTTCAAGAAGTTCGATTTTCCCTCTCCGAATTTTGAATTCAACAATTGCATCTTCAAGAATTCTTTTGGGTACCAAAAAAAACTACACGTTTATGACAATTAAATTAACAGCAAAAAATGCAAGCCATATTTATACATTATCATTTATGCACAAAATTAAAAAATAAAGGCGACATTTTGCCGCCTTTATTTTAAATATTATTTTCTTGTGACACCAATTTAATCCTCCGAATCCCTGGATGGATTTCCCCCGCTGGGGCCACCAAAGGGGCGTGGCTTGAAAGGCTTGCCCGACCCAAACGGTCTCGGGCCACCGGGCCGAAAACCATCAGAGCCACCGGGTCTTTGACCACCGGGACGATTTCCGCCATAGCCTCCGCCTGAACCGCCAGGACGGTTTCCTCCGTACCCTCCGCTTGAGCCACCGGGACGATTTCCGCCATAGCCTCCGCCTGAGCCACCACCCACCTGGCCCCTTCCTGGACCACCAAAGCGGGCGCGGTCCGGCCCGGGGGCCTCGCTGATATCATCGTTTAGTTCATTATCCTCAAAGCGTTCCACTTCCAATTCGGGAGCGGACGGTCGGGGAGGGATCGGATCCCCTTCCATGATCCGCATCCATACCGCCTTGAGGTAACGACCCTCGGATACATGACAAAAGAAAGGGTGATCAGAGGCGGCACCGGTGATGGCAAAAACCTGGGCATGTTTGCCGGCTTGCCAGGAGGAGCGACGAAGGGTTTCGAGGTAGTCGGATTCGTTTACAAGTCCGGTACACGAGCACGAAAGGAGAATTCCACCCGGTTTGACCACTTGCATGGCCAAGCGGTTCATGTCGAGGTACTTCTTGAGGGCCAGGCCAATTTCGTCCCGGTCACGGGTCTGTTTGGCAGGATCAAGGATGACGACATCCCAGGTTTGGCCTTTGGCTATGGCATCACGCAACCAGGGGAAAAGGTCGGTTTGGGTCCATTTGACCCGAACCCCGTTTAGCCCGGCGTTGGTCCGGGCCATTTCCAGAGCTTCCTCGTCGAGGTCGATCCCCGTCACATCTTCCGCCTCGCCTAGCGATTTGGCATACACTGCGAAACCACCGGAATTGCAGCAAATATCTAGGACCGTTTTTCCTTTGCAATAAGTTGCCAGACGACGCCTGTTCTCCCGTTGGTCAAGGAAAAAACCGGTTTTGTGGCGAGATCCTGGCGCCACACGAAAACGGAGTCCATGTTCGTTGATTGCAATCGGCGCGGGCAACGGAATCGGGTGACAGTCGAAGGCTTCCTGTTTTTGGACATGCTCCTCGGCAAACCAGTAGAACTGGCAACCCGGAAACATCTCTCCCAGGATGGCAAGCAGTGTATCGCGAAGACGAAACCATCCAGCCGAAAAATATTCGACCACAATCATCTGGTCGAATTTATCGATGATCAGGCCGCTCATGCCATCCGCTTCGGAATGGCAAAGGCGATAGGAATTCCCAAGTGCTCCCAAATTGAGTGTGGATTCTCTTAAATCGCGGGCGATCTGAAGGCGGCGTCGAATCCAGGCCTCGTCGATGACCTCGTCCTCCCGATGGGTGAGGATGCGAAGGCTGATACGGGAGTGCCCATTAAAAAAGCCCCTCCCGGCAAAATTGCCATCGCGATCATAGACATCTACGAGGGATCCGGGGGGGACCCGGGTTGCGGGACGCTCCACCATTTTTTGAAAAATCCAAGGGTGGTTGGACCGGCGCGCAACTTTGAGATGAACCCGGGTGAGTGGTGCGGGGGTGGACATTTTCTGTTCCTATGTGGCTCAATGGCCAAATGGCCATTGGGGAATTCTACGGCCAATAAAAAAAGCGGGCCTAAGCCCGCCTTGAAGAAGCAATGATTACGATTCGGCTTAATCCCTTCGGGAAGATACCGGAGTTTCGATCACCGTTTCAGTTATCAGGGTATCTTTCCCCGGTAACAGTTCCTGGCGATAAATGGCGACATCGCGAGGGGCTTCGATCCCCAAACGAATTTTGCCCCGATCGATATCAACGACCGTAATGCAAATCTGGTCGCCAATATAAATCTTTTCGCCGAGCTTGCGGCTTAGCACCAACATATTGCCACCTCCATGAAGCAAGGCGCTGAATGGTGGAAACCTAACCCACAAACCGAACACGAGGCGGCGTGTAGTTGACAGAATTGCAAACTGGCCGTGAGGCGGGATGCTGTAGGCGGAAAAATCTTTACAAACGCCACAACCGTAGCGCGAGGCATGGGGCCGGGGCAAAATTCGCACCTTCCGACCCACACTTTTTGAACAAAACCCAAGCC
>CAMBMH010000180.1 GCA_945868575.1 Singulisphaera sp. GP187
GCGCTCGATCATGCGCTGGTTTGTCTGGTTCAGGGTTCGGCATTTGGCGCTCCGGGCCACGCAAGGCTTAGCTTTGCGGCAAGCCGCGCCCAACTCGAGGAAGGACTCCGACGGCTGTCCCATTGGCTGGCCGGATAGAGTCCTTTGCCTGAAACCAGCCAAATCCGATAGTGTTTGCATAAAAAAATTGCCGGTGAGAAACCGCCTCCGGCAAGAAGGCTCCAAGAATCCCTTCGAATAAAGGCTCTCCCATGGCACTTTTGATTGATGAGTCTCATGTCCAAAGGTTAATGGACCTGGCATTCGCGCTGGAAGTGGTGGAGAAGGCCTTTCGCAAGATTGGCCTGGAGGAAGCGACGAACACTCCGCGCAGCCGCGCCCAAACGGACCATGCCCATGTTTATGCGATGTTGGGTGGAGCCAAGGGTCTTTCGGCGTTGGGCGCGCGACTTCAAACCACAAGCCGCAAGGGGCGTCCCGGAGCTTTCCTGGCCCTTTTTGAATCGAAATTGGGCGAACTTTCCTGTCTCATGAAAGCCGCCCATCTGGAACAGCTTCGAGGCGGCGCGTCGGGCGCGTTGGCGATCAGGACTCTATCCCGCGAAGATTCCCATTCCGTTGGGCTTTTGGGATCCGGAACCCAGGCGCGAATGCAACTGCGCGGAGCCGCACTGGTTCGACAGATCAAAACCGTTCGCGTATTTTCCGCCACACGCGAAAACCGCGAATCGTTCGCCCGCGAAATGGCCCATGAAACGGGACTGGCCATTCAACCGGTCGATTCTCCCGCGGAAGCCGTGACCGGAGCCGATCTGATCCTTTTGGCGACATCGGCCCGCGAACCGATCCTCGATCCCGCTTGGATCTCCCCCGGGGCCCACATCAACGCCATGGGAACAACATTCCTGGGAAAATCGGAAGTCGCTCCCGAGGTCTTTCAAAAAACCGACCTGGTTGTGGTCGACCATCGAGAATGCGCGAGGCTGGAAGCAGGCGACCTGGTCGAACCACTCGAAAGAGGCCTCGTCCATTGGCGGGATATCCGCGACCTTGGGCCGCTTCTGGTGGGGCGCTACGAGGGGCGCACCTCACCCGAACAGATTACTCTTTTCAAAGCCGTGGGCCTTGGCGTCACCGACATTTGCCTGGGACAAGCCGTTTTGGAACAAGCCCGAAAACAATCCCTGGGCCATGAACTTTCCTGGTAAATTCCCAAACCAAAAGCAGCGCTACCAGAAGAGTCCTTGCCTGGCCTTTTCTTTCGGGTGGGGTTTGCATAATTGGTGGGGAATTTGGTGTTTTTGAAAACAATCCGTGGGTAAATTCTGACTCGCCTGGATCCAATCAATTCTTTCTCGCCCCTTTTTTCTCCGAACCGTCATCCTCGGGTTCCGAATCCAAGGCAAGCCATTTGGCGTCAAGTTTTCCGGACAATTTCAAAGCCCCAAGATTCACTTCTCCCTTTTCCGCCAAAAATTCAATCTGGCGGGGTTTGTCAAAAGGCTTGGGAAACACCGTCCCCAAATTCAGCGTTCCAAAGTTGAGTGATGTCTTTAGATCGTCAATTTGCCAATCGACCGGAATCGGGCGCTTACCCACTTCCTTCAGCTTGTAGGACTGTTGGGATTGGTTTTTTCCCGAAACCTGAAGGATCACTTTGTTGGAAGTCGTGGTTGGCTTGCCCAAAACCAACTCGATCTTGTCTGTTGTCTGGATGAGTGTGCCATGGGGATTTGCGGGCATAACCGATGTCACAACGCGCACATCACTCCAGCTCGCTTTGTGTCGCAAGACGGCCCCCACAGGCAGGGTGATCCCGGCCCTTTGAAAGCGGATTCCCTCCAGCGGAGTGAAATCCTCAAGGTGGTTTTTGTTGGCAAAAGAATAAGAGAGTGTGACGCGGCCCGTCATTTTGTCGAGTTCGACCCGCCCCGAAAACCGCCTTTTGAGCGACTCCAGAGTTGGTGTGCCAATTGGCTTATCCTGGGAAAATACGGACTGCACCAGGATCAACAAACCAAGGGATAATGCACAAAAGGCCATAGCTTGGCGAACCATGACAATTTCCCCATTAGCCCCTTGCGGGGGATAGCCCCCCACGGAAAGATCCGCTTTACATGAAGAACAAAACCAAAAGGACCGCGACGGCGTCCACCAAAAGTCCAACAAAAGACAAAAGACGCGCCTTTGCCGCGCTCACGGCCTCAAAAGATCCGAGAACGCCAATTTGCACGAGCATATCCAGACAGGCAAATACGAAGCCAACAAGAAGTGCTCCGCCTTTGCCGTCGGTCAAGTTGGCAAGCCCGCGCAATTCCATAAGCATCCCGCATGGAACCGCCACCAGAATCGCCGCGCCAACCAATAGCAAAAAGGAGGTGCTGGTTTCACCCAACAGGGAGATGATCGTGTCACCCACGGAATTGCTCGAATATTTGGGATCATACACCAGCGGATAGAGCACCAATGCCTTTACAACCACCGCAATGACCAGGCCGATCAATAGCCAAATCAGGGTTGGGGAAATGCGGAAGCTGCTGAATACTCCGAGGATGTTGGAGTAATCGTCTGTCCAAAGGGCAAGCTTTTCATTGGGCTCGGGTTCAACCCACGAAGGTTCCCAATTGCGCGCCGAGGCGGCAAGAATCGTTCCGAGATCCGCGACAGGTGAAAATGGCAGAATTGCCAATTGTTGGGCGACACCAATCGTGGCCCCGGTCCTCATGGCCGAATTGACGGGACCCATAAGTCGGGAGAGATCCGAAGATTTTCGGGCCAAAGCCACCCATGTCGAGGCACTTTTGCCAATATGTCCTTCGTCATTGTCGCTATCCACCAGGATTGCCATCTCCCGCTTCTTGGCGAGGTTGGCCAACACCGGCTCCAGGCGCAGGTAACGATTGCTCACATGGAATACTATGATCCCGTCTTCGGTCAGACGATCCAGATAGATGCTCATTGCCTCATCGGTGAGGAGGTGGACGGGAATGGCATCGGAGCTGAACGCATCGACCGCGATGATGGAGTATTTTGTGGTTCCGGAAAGTTTGGGTTTTTGAAGGGTGACTCGCGCGTCACCAAGGATCAACTTGAGTTGGGCGCCCCGATCGGCAGCCAATTGGGTGTACTTGAAAATCGACTTCTTGGGATCAAAAGAGATGTCCTTGACCAGTGGGTCGATGTCATAGAAGTCGAACTGTTGTCCCTCGTGGGCATAGGTGGCGAGGGTTCCTGTGCCCAGGCCGATCACCGCGACTGCGGGATATTGGCCTTTTGCGTTTTTATTTCCATAGTTTTCCAGAACTTGTCCGATGGGCCCTGTCTTGTGGTAATAGGTAAGAGGAATCGCACGGAGAGCCTCATCGACAGGTTGCATCCCGTGAAGGGTGGTGCCGTGAAGCAGCCTCAGGAATTCGATTCCCGATTCCGTTCGTTTTTCCACCTTGAGTGCGCCAAAGAACCCGCGCGATTGCCATATGGTCGACTTGTCGAACATTCCCGAAAAAGCCGCACCAGCGATGACGGCCCCAACCCCCAAGGCAAAACGGAGGGGCCGATCAACCAATGTATAGCACAAAATGCAGGGGATACCATAGCTGAGGATCATTCTTGCGCCATAAAAGACCTCATTGGAATAGTTTCGTTCGCGGAACCATTTTTCCAGACTGAAATAGATGGTGTCGGAATAAACCCCGAGAATGAGCCCCATGGTCAAAAGACCAAATGCGGCAGGAAGCGCGATATCGAAAACCTCGGCGGCACCCATCTTGCCCCGGGCCCAAAGATTCGTCGCCCAGAGGACCCCAAAACCGGTGAAGAGCGCGAAAAACCAAGTACTCGCGATCATCTGGCTGGAGGCGTCGCGGTCCCAACTTCGGACGGTGATGAACACCACCGCGAACAAAATCGACCCGATCGTCAAAAGCAGATCCGCCAGCCTGGTGAAAGTCGTGTCGCTAACCACACCCAAAGGCGGAACCAGCATACAAGCCACAACAAGCGCAACATGGTATTCGACAATGGTCGGGAACACCATCGGTGCAACAAGGCCATTAAAAAGCCCGCCCACAACACCACCCAGCGACATCCAAAGATAAAACGCCGTAAGGTTTTCGGGGGCTGGACGACTGCGCGCAAGTTCGCCGTGGCAAACCATCGACACGAGGAATAGCACCGCAAGGTGGACCCCGATCAGATAAAGCAGGTTGTTCCCCGGCTTGATTTCCGAAAGGATAAGAAACAAAAGCAGAAGAATCGCCAAAGGCATCAGGAGGACCATTGTGAAATGGACGCCTGCGGGAATGCGCGCGAACACAAGGATAAACGAAAGCAGATAAATCGCCAGGGGCGCCACCCACAACAGGGGAATCGCGGCGATGTCCGTGGTCATGTAGGTGGTCGCGCCAAGCATAAGACTCGATGGGACAGCACCAAGGAACACCCAGCGAAGAATTGTGGAGACGGGAACCCTCTCCGCCTTGGAGCGGGACGCCTCATTGGAGGTCTCCCTCGCGGAATCGGGAGCCATACGCATCAGGACCGCACACGCACCGGTAAGGAGCAGAAGAAGGGCCGCATAGCCGATTCCCCACAGCCAACGCTGTTGATCGAGAGTCAGGTTGGGTTCCACATAGGCGGGATATCCAATGAGCGCGATCATGCTGCCCAGATTGCTGGCCGCATAAAGGAAGTACGGATCAGAGGCGGCGGGGTGTCCGGTTCGGCTGAACCAGCGCTGCAAAAGGGGAGCCGTTGAGGAGACAATAAAAAACGGAATACCAGCGGAAAGGAACAACACTGCCAAGAGCCTGAGGATCAGGAAGTTTTCGGTGTCCTGGACCAGCTCTTCGCGGATGGTGATTGGGAACACAAACAACAAAGGAATCAGCATCAGGAATAGATGCACGATGCTCTGGCGACGGACGCCCAGGTATTTGGTGGAAAAGTGGGCATAGGAATAGCCCGCCAAAAGTAGCGCCTGAAAAAACACCATACAGGTGTTCCATACCGCAGGGGTCCCACCCAAAAGCGGAAGGATCAGTTTGCCCACCATGGGTTGAACCATGAACAGGAGCAATGCGCTGGTAAAGAGGGTCAGGGTGAAGGTCGAAAGGGTGAGAAATGCCGCTTTCACGGAAGAATTCCTATTGTCAAATGGGAAAGGTTGGAGGTCCTATTTGAGGATCCCTGGAAGATTGGAGTAGTTGTCGGTCCACACGCCATGAGCGGAATCGGGATCGAGCGGCACCCACTTTTCGGTCCAGCTTTCATCGCCACGATCCAGGGTTGTTTCCTTTTTGGGCAGGGAGCCAAATGCCTCCATAGAGGGGGCCATCACCACCCAGTTGGTGCCATATTTGACCTCTTCGGCGTGCTCGAATCCGCCCTGGATCATTGCTTTCATCCCCATCGCCTCGGCCATGTTTCCAAGAACCGGTTCGAAATTGAGATAGCGATTGGCGATATTGATCACCACGATTCCGTCAGGCGTCAATTTCGATTTATAGATTTCAAATGCCTCCTTGGTAAGGAGGTGGACCGGAACGGCATCGGATGTGAACGCATCCATGAACAAAAGGTCGTACTTTCCATCCGGCGATTGGGAAAGTTTGCGCCTGCCATCACCCAATTGGATGTCAATTTTAACACCCCGTTTGATGGCGTCAGGGATGAATGTGAAAAGATCCTCACGCTTGGTGGCGACCTCAACCACCGCCGGATCGATCTCGAAAAGGTCCAGGGACCAGCCCGATTCCATGTAGGCGGCCAAGGTACCAGTACCCACGCCAAGCACACCAACATTCAGCGGGCGCTTTTTGGCCTCTGCCTTTTCGCGCATGGTTTCAAACAGTTGGCCGATGGCGCCTTTTTTGTGGAAATAGGTCACAGTATCGCGGCGGCGAGCAATCGGTTCATAAATTTGCATCCCATGGTTGGTGGTTCCATGGAGAAATTTGTGATAGAGCGCGCCGTCCGATTCGAGGTTCCCAACAATCTGGAAACTGCCGAAAAAGTTGCGCTCTTCATAGAGAACATTGCGTTTTTCGGGGAGCCGATCGAGGATTTGCTCCCGAAAAAAACCACCAGGAGGCAATTTGCTGATACGCTCGCGAACCCATTCGTAAGGGAGATAGTTGAACGCCACAAGAAGCACACCCACCACCAACCCAAACAGGAAAATCAGACTGGTTATGCCATGTTGCAACCGTTGGAAAAAGACGCCTTGGTTTGCGAATTGCACCATAGGCAACATCAGGCAGGCAAAAACCGCCATCAAAGGGTATTCGACATATTTGTCAAAAATCAACGGAGCGATCACAGTGTTGAAGATTCCACCGAGCACACCACCCAGGGACATCGCCAAATAGAACAGGGTCAAGTGATCCGCCGATGGACGAGTTCGGGCCAATTCCCCGTGGCAAACCATCGACACAAGGAACAACAGCAAAAGATGAAGGGAAATTACCTCCACCTCGCTCAAGCTAAGATTTTCCCGGAGGCCAGGGGCAAAAACCACGGACAAAATTCCGAAAGGGAGCAACAAGACCATCAAATTGTGTTGGCTTACAAAAGACCTGGATGCAACCCCTACTCCCAAAAGACTCAGGCCAACAAAAAGAAACTCCACCAAACGAACGCTGGATGCCAGACGAAGACGATCCATTAAAACCGCAACCAGGCCATCTTCCCCAACATTGAAAGGCGAAGCGGGCCCCTTGTAAAGGAACAGGAAGTAGGCTCCCAAACCAAGCACGACCGTTCCCGACATCCAAAGTGGAATTCTAGAAAACACAAGAATGAAAGTGAGTAAATACAGTGTGAGGGGCAGAATCCAGAGGAGAGGAATGGGAGCGATGTCGGTAGTTATGTAAGTGGTCACACCAAGCATCACGCTGGATGGGATCATTCCGAGAACAGCCCACGAACAAATTTGCGTCCAGGACACGGGTTCGGCCGGCTCAGCGGGGGACACGCCACCCAAAGTTTCAACGCCCTCGGGCGCAAGGGATTGCATCGCCAATTTGCCCGAAAAGAGGATCAGGCCAGCGAGGACAACAAAAGAAACCAGCCAAGCGATCCCCTGCCCCTGTACGCCGAGGTTGGGTTCTACCCAAAAAGGGTAGGCAATCAGAGCAACCATGCTCCCCAGATTGCTTGCACCGTAAAGGAAATAGGGATCCTTTGCGTCGGGGTGGTCCGTCCGGGAGAACCATCGCTGTAAAAGGGGGGCGGTGGCCGCCACGGCAAAGAAGGGGAAACCAGCACTGCAAAGCAGGACAGCTAAAAGCCATGGAACGGGGTTGGCGGATTCAGGAGGGAGGTAAAACTTGGCAATTAGGGAAATATCGAATCGAAACACAATCAAAGGAATCAGGGCAACCGCCAGGACAACCGCGTGGATCATCCACTGTTTTTTCAGATCGAAGGATTTTCCCAAAAGGTGAGCGTATGCATACCCCGCCAGGAGGAGCCCCTGGAAGAACATCATGCATGTATTCCAAACCGCCGGAGTTCCCCCTAGCCATGGAAGAAGAATTTTGCCAACCATGGGCTGGACAGCAAAAAGCAGCAAGGCACTGGCCAAAAGTGTCAGGGCAAAGGAGCCCAAAAGGATAA
>CAMBMH010000181.1 GCA_945868575.1 Singulisphaera sp. GP187
TGGGCCTTGGGCAAAAGGAGAGCCCGGGAAGCATTTTGCCGAAAGCGAATCGCAAAAAGTGGACTATCTCCAAGTTCTCCAAGAATCCGGTCTTCCAATTCCGCGGGATCCAGCCGTTCCAAAAGGTCCAAAACAGGTGAATCCGTATCCGTCATCCGAATCACCAGTCCATCATCGTGGTGGTGGATTTGTGGTCGATAACCCAGCAACTCCTTGAGCACGGATTCCAAAGCCAGGCGTAATCCCAAATGAAACCGGGCTCCCAATGGACTTAGGACAAGGACTTGCCAATCCCCAAGCGAATCCCTCGAGGCTTCAATCAGAAGAGTCCTGTCTGTGGGGACCACCCCGGCCGAAAGCAACTGCCTCGTAAGGTACCCGCACAGTCCCCGGGCCGCGGCACGGTCAAGATGATACTCCTCACATAACCAATCCAAACGGTCCGAGCTTTCCAACCTCTGTTCCAACTCGGTCAGGAATAAGCCCATGGCCTTTCCCAAACCAAAGGTCCTTCCTGGCCCTTCACCCCTCCAGAAAGGAAGTTGCGCCAACTCCCCCTCCGACCTTCGGACCAAAACACGGTCGACCTCAATTTTTTCGATCCGCCATGCGGTTGTCCCCAGAAGAAACGATTCGCCTACACGGCGTTCATAAATGAACTCCTCGTCGAGCTCCCCGATGCGGCTCCCATCCGGCCCGATCACGGCAAAGTTCCCCGTGTCGGGAATCGCGCCGCCGTTGACAAGGCTGATGTGGTGGCTTCCGGGAAGGGCGCGCAATCTTTGTTGGACACGGTCCCAGCTAATTCGCGGCTGGAGCGCCTCGAGGGTTGAGGCACGGGCTGGAATAACTTCTTCCTCCCCTTCGGCCTTTTTGCGCCCAAACCGATACCGACCGGAAACCAGCTCCAATGCCTGTTCAAAGGCCTCCGCACTTAGATCCCGATACGGCGCGGCCCTGCGAATGACCCCAAATAGCCTCTCGACCTCCCAATCCTCCATGGCCACCATCGCCACAATTTGCTGGCAAAGAATGTCCAGGCTACAAGTGGGCATCCTTACCTCTTCCACCCTCCCAAGCTTCATTTCCCGGGCAAGGACCGCCATTTCCACCAGATCCGGATGCGTTTTGGGGATCATGCGCCCCTTGCTTTTCATGCCGACAATATGTCCCGCACGCCCAACCCGCTGGAGTGCCCGCGAAACGCTTCCCGGAGACTCGACCTGCATCACCAGGTCGACGGATCCCATGTCGATTCCCATCTCAAGCGACGCCGTGGCAACCACCGCCTTTAACACACCCTTTTTGAGGTCCTCCTCGGTTTGGCGCCTTTTTTCCAGAGAGACGCTTCCGTGATGCGATTTTGCCAAAGGCGATTCGCCATTCACCCATGAGGTGATCCGCTCGACTGCACGACGATCATTGGCAAACACAATGGTCGATTGATGCGCCTCAATTTCCTGCCTGAGGAGTCGATAGATTCCAGGCCAAACCCCTTGTTCCCCCTGAAGGCCCAGCCCTTCGAGTGGCGAAACAACCTCCAAGTCAAGCTCCTTTCGAATCCCCCCATCAATCAAAGTCACCGGCCGTTGCGCAACTCGCCCTTCAGAGATCGCAACATATCCCCCAAGAAATCGTGCCACTTCGGACAAGGGCCTTTGTGTGGCAGAAAGCCCGATCCGAACCATGGGTGTCCGGTTTCCCGCCTGGCTTCGAATTTCCTCAAGCCGCTCCAAAAGGAGGCTAAGAAAAACGCCCCGTTTGTTGGGAACCATAGCGTGGATTTCATCCACAATCACATGGGTCACGCCGCCCAGGGTTGCCCGGCCCCGGCTGGTCAAAAGCAGGTGAAGGGATTCCGGAGTGGTAATAAGAATATCAGGAGGTTTTCGAATTTGGGCCTGGCGCTCCTGCGGAGTGGTGTCCCCCGTGCGCACCGCGGCGGTAAGCGGAATCAGGGATTCTCCTCTTCCCAAGGCCGTCGACAAAATCCCATCAAGAGGACGCTTTAGATTTCTTTGAATATCATTATTTAGCGCCTTAAGAGGGGAAAGGTAAAGGACGCTTGTTGTCCCTTCACATTTTTTTCCCCGCCAAAGCTCATCCAGACAAACCAAAAAGGCCGCCAGGGTTTTCCCTGACCCGGTTGGAGCCAAAATAAGGGTATTTTCCTTGGCCCGAATATGGGGCCAACTTTGGGCCTGGGTGGGAGTCGGCTCACCTAGATTTTCCCGAAACCATTGGCCTACATGAGGTAAGAACGCATCCAGGGCGCTTCCCTCATTTGTTGCCTTGGATTCCAGCGACATGAAATACTCCACCAACCTTGGAATTGAAAAATTCCATGTAAATCCACTTCTAAATGCCGTCTCCTACCATTTGTATGGCCCCAACCCCTTACCCTGTTGAGGACTTCTGCCAATAATCCTTGGTTTCGCCTTTGACCCCTCTGCCCTTCTCAGGTATAAAAACAATTCGTGACTCCATTACCCCAACTCCGCATGCGTGGTGCATCGGAATTTGATTGACAATTCTGCTTGAGGAAACGACTTCATGGCAATCGTTCAGGTTAAGGATCTTATCGACGCAGGCGTACACTTCGGGCACCGGGCCAGCCGGTGGAACCCCAAGATGCGTCCCTATATTTATGGCAAGCGCAACCTGATTCACATTATTGATCTCCGGGAAACCGTCCGAGGTCTTCTCCGTTCACACAAATATCTCAACAAGCTCGCCAGCCAAGGCAGCCTTATTCTTTTCGTCGGAACCAAGCGCCAAGGCAAAGAAGCCATTGAAAATGAGGCCAAGCGCTGCGGAATGCCCTTCGTTTCCGAACGATGGCTGGGTGGTACCCTCACCAACTACCGAACCATTCGTGAACGCCTCAAGCGTCTTCACGAGCTCGAATCGATGTGGCTTGCCTCCAATGAAAACCCGCACAAAGTCGATACCGGCGCCTACATGCGCTTGATGCTCGGCGAAAACGGTCGTCTTGACCTTGCCAAGGCCCCGGACACCGCCCTCATTCGCACCTTCTCAAAGAAAATGGTTGCGACGCTCTCCCGCGAACTCACCAAGATCCAGCGCAACTTGGCCGGCATCCGGGAAATGAACCGCATGCCCGATGCCATCGTGGTGGTCGACCCCAAGCGCGAGCACATCGCGGTTGCTGAAGCAAAGCGCATTGGCGTGGCCGTTGTCAGTCTTATCGACACCGACTCCGATCCGGACACCGTGGATCTCCCCATTCCCTGTAACGATGACAGCATCCGCTCCATCGAACTCATACTTTCGAAGTTGGCCGACGCCATCATCGAAGGCCGGGCTTCCCATGTCGCGGATGCCCCAAGTGGCCCCCGCCCCAAACCCGCCATTAGCTCCCTGGCCGCCCAAAAAGACCGCCAGGTCGCAGGCGAATAACCACCCCCGCTTTCCATGCCGGGCGCGGGGAGATCCGTGTCCGGCTTTCTTTTTTGGTAGAGGTGTGAACATGTCAGAGATTCCCGCAGCTCTTGTAAAGCAACTTCGCGACCGTACTCTTGCGCCTTTTGGCGATTGCAAAAAAGCCCTGATCGAAACGGGCGGCGACATCGACAAGGCAATCGACCTCCTTCGCAAGAAAAACTCCGCCATCCAGGCAAAAACCGGTGACCGTGAAACCGCCGAAGGCCGTATTGGTGTATTCGTTGATGCCGCAAAGGGAATTGCCGGCTTGGTTGAACTGCGTTGCGAAAGCCCACCGGTCACCAAGTCCGAACACTTCATCGGCCTGGCCAACGATATTGCCCGCCATGTCGCCAACACTCCCGCCAAGGATGTCGAGGAACTCCTCGCCCAACCATTCGTTGATGGCTCAGGCAAAACCGTCTTCGATCGCATCGGCGAAGTGGTCGGCATCATCCGCGAAAATATGAAACCCGCCAAGTTCGCCCGCTTTGAGGGAACCTGTGGGGCCTATGCGCACCATGACGGAAGCGTCGGCGTTGTCCTCGAAGTTGAAGGCGGCTCCAACCCGGAACTCCTCCGCGACATCTGCATGCACATCGTCGCCAAGAAGCCTATTGCCCTCAATCGCGAAGAGGTCCCCGCGGAACTCGTCGCAAAAGAGCGCGAAATTGCCAAGGAACAAGCCGAAGAACAAGGCAAAGGCAAGCCAGCCAACATCGTCGAGAAAATCGCCGAAGGCAAAGTCAACTCCTGGCTCAAGGACATCGTCCTTTTGGAGCAACCCTTCGTCAAGGACGAATCCAAGACCGTTGGCGACCTCCTCAAGGCCGCTGGAATGAAGCCCAAGCGCTTTGTTTCGCTTCGCGTAGGCCAGCTCTAAGCAAAAGTTTATACCGGATTCACCCGGGTATAACAGCCAAAATTTAAGGGTTTTCCGATTCTGTTCGGAAAACCCTTTTTTATTTATCCAATAAAAAATTTACCCACGAATATGGACTCACAAACCCAACCATTGGCCCATTCCAAAAGAATGAGCCCATAAAAATCGCAATTAACAATTCCCCGGGAATCGTTGGAGGCGAATTTCCTCCAACCACCCAAAAAACGATCAGGATCCAAAACGAATCCAATTAGAGGCCAAGGTCCTTAAGCTGCTTTGGCTCCACCGGCGCAGGCGCCCCGGTCATCATATCGCGGGCTCTTTGGTTCTTCGGGAACGCAATCACATCGCGAATGTTTGATGTTCCTGCGATGATCATGGCCCATCGGTCCAAACCAAGCGCGATTCCACCATGCGGAGGCGCGCCATGTTTGAGTGCGTCCAACAGGAACCCAAACTTTTCCTGAGCCTGTTCGGGGCTAAGACCCAAAACCGAAAAGACTTTGGATTGAATAACCGGGTCATGAATCCGGATGCTGCCGCCACCAACCTCATAGCCATTGATCACCAGGTCATAAGCCCGTGCCCGAACCTTCGAGGGATCGGTGTCCAGATGGGCAATGTCTTCAACCCTTGGCGCTGTAAACGGATGGTGGTTTGCGATATGGCGACCCGCCTCAGGGTCGTGCATGAAGGAGGGGAAATCCACTATCCAAAGAATTTCAAAGGTGTCTTCTTTGCCCGCCAAAAGACCAAGAACATTTGCCAAATGGAGCCGAACCGTTCCCAAAACCTGGGCTGCCGTATCTTCCTTATCCGCAACCATAAGGAGAAGGTCCCCGTTTTGGAAACCAAATCTAGCTTTGAGTGCGTCCTGGGCCTCGGCAGAGAAAAATTTCTCAATTCCACCTAAAAACTTGTTGTCCTCATATTTAAGCCAGGCCAGGCCCTTGGCTCCCGCCTTGACCGCCACCTCGCTCAGCTTGCCACCGGGTTTGAGGTCGGTGTTGGAAAATTTGGATGCGCCTTGGGAAACATGGATGGCTCGAACCACGCCACCCGAGGCAATCACCTCCTTGAACACCCTAAAATCGACCGTTTTCGCCCAATCGCAAAGGTCCTCGATTTCCAGACCAAAACGCGTGTCGGGCTTGTCCGATCCATACCGAAGCATCGCTTCGTCATATCCCATGCGCCGAATAGGAAGGGAAATATCCACACCCCGACAAACCTTGAAGATCTCCTTGGAAAGCCCTTCGATCATGCCCAGGACATCATCCTGATCGACAAAGGACATTTCCAAATCAAGCTGGGTAAATTCAGGCTGGCGATCCGCTCGGAGATCCTCATCCCGAAGACAACGAGCGATTTGGAAATAGCGGTCATAGCCCGCGATCATCAAAAGCTGCTTGTAAAGCTGAGGCGATTGGGGCAACGCATACCACGAACCTGGATGCACCCGACTGGGAACGAGATAGTCCCGGGCACCTTCGGGTGTGCTTCTGCCAAGGAGAGGGGTTTCCAACTCGAGGAACCCGCGTTCGCTCAAATATTCACGAATCACACGGTTGAGCGTGTGCCGAAGGACCAGAGTCTTTTGCAAACTGGGACGACGCAAATCGAGGTAACGCTTTTCCAGACGGAGGTCCTCGCCGGCGATCTCTTCCCCAGGAAATTCGGTAACCTCAAAAGGCGGGGTCGGACACTGATTGAGAACAACAATTTCTGTGGCCTCCACCTCGATGGCACCCGTAGCCAGATCGGTGTTTTCCTTACCAGGAAGTCGGGCCCGAACCTTCCCCTCAACCGCCAGGCACCATTCCCTACCCACACTATCGGCCAATTTGTAAAGTTCCAAATTGGAATCATTCGCCTCGACAACGACCTGGGTGATGCCATGGCGATCGCGCAGATCCAAAAACACTTGTTGGCCATAGCCTCGGTAGGCATTCACCCAACCGTTAAGGCGGACCAGATTTCCTGTATGAGAGGCCCTGAGTTCTCCACAATGATGAGTCCGGCGCCAATCGTGCATGATTTCCTTCTAACCGCCACAAGGCCAATGTTTGGATTTGTTTCAAAGGGAATATGATACGGTTCCCGGGAGGATCACCCAAACAGAGCAAAGGAGAAAAAACGGGAATAAAAAGCCCTTGGGAAATACCAGCTGAAGGAAGCCCTTCAGATGATCGATTCGGGAAAATCCGGACATTGCCAACAAAAAACAAACGACAAACCAGGGGGGTTAAACTAAAATAACATGTACTAAACTGGCATATCAATCAAATCCAAGTCCATCCAAAGCTTAGCAAAAAACATCGACTACCGCCCTCTATCCAAGTCCAATATCTTCCTAAATCCTTATTTTGTATACACTTGGCAAAAAAAACTCTAGCTCACCCCTCCAGCCGGAAACCGTCAAAGGATTCTAAGGAACTAACGGAGACCAAACTCACGGCGGGGGAAAAAAGTAATTTTCCAACCAATCTGAACAGGTTACAGACAATGACGCAACCCGAATCCAGCAATAGCTTTGATTCTGGAATAAGAAGTTAGGTCAGATAGAATTACACTAGGGGAAAACCATTTCTCCATCCGGTTCGTCAAAGACTTTGAAACATCGAGGGAAAACTTCAGAAACGGAACCGATTGACGAAATTTGTCAATTATTCGTTTCCTAGGGTTGGTATGGGTAGCGGGGTTTAGAATCCGGCTCCCAACAAATTTCCAACAAAGTCTTCTTGCCGGCAAGGCCGATGAGACACATGGTGAACCCCCTCAAGGGGTGCGCTCGGATTCTATTCCGGTAGGGATTACTGGCTGGAACTCAAATTAAGGGTTGGAGAACAACATGCTTCCTCGCATCTGGAATCGTTGGTTCAATCGTCTTCTCAAAAAATCAGCTCCTCTCAACAAAATTACGCCCAAGGCTCCTCAACTCGAAAAATTGGAAGAAAAACTCGCACCCGCAGTAATCACTTATAACCCAGTTTGGGAAGAATCAACCACCTCTGGACTTTTTACCATTACCGATTCGGCCACTACCCCAGCAAAAGTTTGGGACAATAAATCCTTTACGACAATTCGTGGGTACACTCCACAAGATCTCAATATAGACTTAAGCGCCGGCGAAAAAATCACGGTAACTACTGGTATTGACTACAATGTTCCACTTACCGGCGAGAGGGATGTTGACAAAATCTCGAATCCAACGGGCCCATGGAACTTTGGATCCTTTGAATACGGTCCAGGGCCGACCATAT
>CAMBMH010000182.1 GCA_945868575.1 Singulisphaera sp. GP187
GCTCGGATGCAGCTTAAAGCCCTGGTTATGAGTATCACCCGGGCAATGGATGATGGCGCCAAAGCCACACCGCCTTTGGATGAGGTTCAAATGGCCCATCTGGACGAACTCAAGGACCGGATCGTTCGGGTTCTCAATGCCCAGCTTCAGGGCCTCGAACCTTAAGCGGACGGGGATGAAATTCGGCCGGTATTTTTGAATCCCAGATAAAGGGGTGAGGCGCGGCCTATCCCCTTTTTGTTTTCTACTTTGTTTTTCACTATCGCCTTCAAAACTGTTGTCGGAACCAAACCAACTTTTTCCCCCAATACCTTTGGGATAAAAGGACCAATCCGGAGCCTTGCCTCCCCCAAAAGTCCCAACATTTCCCATCCCAAACGACATTTGTAAGGATGGGTGGTTTGTGATGGTTTTATTAAAGATAACGAATCTGCTGTGTCGATTCCTATTTGAGGGGGATGGATTCTAGGCAATGAAGCTTGGCTTGAAGGAATTTGGCTTTCGATCAACCCGCAAACGCGTTCTCCGCGGAGTGGCTAGTGCTTTATTAGTGTCCCTTTTTCCCCTGGGGTGCAGGCATTCCCGGGATTTGGGTGTCGATCTGGAAATGCTGGAACGGATCCAGGCCAATCCCAATTCCAACGATCCGACCATTCATAATGGCGATTCTCTGTTGGAAAAGCCTCCCAAAGAGCTCGCCTCCAAAGAAAACCTTAACAAAGATCAATCGGTTCCGGCCGAAAACTTGCCCCCAGTTCCCGGTGGAGCGGTTGGCCCCAAACCCAAAAGGGAAACGCCCTCCGATACAAATCCCGGACCAAATTTTCCTCCGGCAGCCAACACCTCGCTGAATCCTGATCGTGTTCTGAATCTTGAGGATGCGATTTCCGAAGCTTTTCGCAATCAGCCAAGACTTAAAGCCCAACTTGAGTCGATCGAACAGGCCAAACAGGGGGAAAACATTGCGTTTGCTCCGTTCTTGCCTGTGGTATCCACGGGCTATTCGGTTGGTCAATACGGTGTCGGAGTCGGAGGGGCTGGAATTCCCGTTCCGGGTGGAGGCGCGTTCAATTTCCTACCGCCTAGTGGAGTAATTCCCATTGGCTTCAATTTCAGCACCGGTTTCGAACTGGCCGAATTTCGGGTCCAGTGGCTTGTGACGGATTTTGGCAAAAGATTGGGGCGCTACAAACAAGCGGGAATCGCATCCGAAGTTGTTCAGTTGCAAACAACCCGGGCCTATCAAACCGTCGCGAATGAAGTTGCAATGGCCTATTATCAGGTCCTTCGCGCCCAGGCAATCCGCAAGATAACAGACGCCTCGGTGGTTCGTTGCACCGAAGAGGTGGATCAATCTGAAAAATTGGCAAAAGAAGACGCCCTCGAGCGCGAAGCCGTCCTCCGTGCCAAAGTCCAATTGGCCTCTGCACTCAAACTCCAGGACTCGGCCCAGGCCTCGGAGCAAATCTCCCAGGCATCCCTCAACCTCGCGATAGGAAACCGCGTCAGCGATCCGGTCCAGGTCGATTCCCGCATGGAATTGCCAGGGTTCAACCAATCTCTCGCCCAGTGCCTGGAACAGGCGGTCGCGGGCAGACGGGAATTTTCTGTCGCCCGAAGGACAATTGATTCCGCACATGAAGGTAAGGGGATCGCCCGGGCAGATTTTGCCCCAAAAATTATCGCCGATGGATTTTATCTGGACTACCACCAAAACAAACCGAGCGGCTATGTGGATATCCCTATCGGGACAATCAAACTCGAATGGGCGCTTTTCGAAGGTGGCAAACGCATCGCCGAATTCCGCCAGGCCGATTCACGCATTCGATCCGCTATGGCCCAAGCGGATTCACTTACCGATACGATCGCTTTTCAGGTCAATGAGGCCTACAGGCAACTCGTTGTTTCCAGGCGCGCGATCGAGCGCTCCAAAGCGCCTGTGGAGCAGACACGCGAAACCTACAGGATCGTCAAGGCAAGGGCGCGGGTAGGCGACGCGAGTCCATCCGAAGTGATCGAGGCGGAAACCTCCATGACCCGCGCGGAATATGAATACCAAACATCGCTGTTCGACTATTTGATGGGATTGGCCAAGCTCGAATACGCCATGGGGACCTCACCCGAATCTGAAACCAATCTGCGGGCCAAACCCCGAACCGTCGAGAATTCCTCCGCGAACCTGCCGGCCGGGGATGCCAAAACACTGCTCCAGGAGGCAATTCCATGACTCAGGGCATACATTCCCAAGGGCCAATTGTGGAGCATCAAAAAACATCAATTATCGCCCGGGTACTTGGTTTGATCATCCTTGTGGGCATTCTGGTTTTACTTTTTCCGATTGCTTACGGATTTGTGGAATTCCGGGCCGGTCATTCCATCACCGATGATGCATTTGTCGAGGCGCAGATGGTCCATGTCTCTCCCGAGGGGGTTTCGGGACGGATTATCCGCATGGCGGTCCGTGAAAATGACACCGTCAAAAAAGGGGATGTCCTTTTTGAAATTGATCCTGTCACCTACAAGGATCAGGTGGCAATGGCCGAAACCAAATTGCAAATGGCCCTTACCGAACAAAAAAGACAAAAAATTGGCTTGGAAAAGCTCCAAAAGGAGGTGCCCCTGACCATCTCCATGGCCCAAAAAACCCTCGAACTCTCCCGTGCCGAGCAGGCGAAAATGAGTAGCGTCCTCCTCCTCACCTCCGAGGAGGTCGCGGGGACTATCAGTGAATCCGAAGCCCTTGTGGGCGTGGCCCAGGCCAACCAGACTTTGGCGAAACAGGAATTTGAGCGTTTCGCCGCGCTTTATCAGCAAAATGCAATCACATTGAGGCGAGCCCAGGAAGTCAGCCGGACCAATGAATCTACCAAAGCGGAGCTTCGGCTGGCGGAATCCAAAAAAGGCAAAGCCCTCAGCGCAAGGACCCAAATCGAGGTCGCCGGAAAAGACCTGGATGCGGCCAAAGCCGCGACCGAAAAAGCACAAGTCGCCGTTGCCCTTGCAGAAACAGGAAATCAAACCATCCTTGAGGCCGAACAAATGTTGCGTCTGCGCGAGGAGGCCGTTCGCGAAGCGCAAACCCTGTTGCACACGGCTAAACACCATTTGGAAAACACAAAAATCACCGCTCCCATATCCGGAGTGGTCGTCAAACGGATGAAAAACACAGGCGACAGCGTCACCATGGGAATTCCTATTTTGACCATGTACGATCCGGATATGCTATTTGTGATTGCCAACATGGAGGAAACCCGACTCAAGGGGATCGCACCCGGCAACCGAGCCGAAATCCATGTCGATGCCACCGGGGAAACCATTATGGGCCGGGTACTTTGGCTCAATCGCTCCACGGGCGCCGAATTCTCCCTATTGCCTCGAAATGTGGTTTCGGGTGAATTCACAAAAGTGGTCCAGCGAGTGCCTATCAAAATTGTCCTGGAAAATATTGAAAAAACCAACGATATCCGGGCTGGCCTCTCCGTTCGTGTGGCCATTCTTCACGGTAAAGGGGATCAGGAATGGGTGAAAAAAGCCCGTAGCCTGGAAAAACAACTCGATACCCGTTTTGATGAAGCGGAAAACGCCCGGGAGGAGTAAGCACCATGGAAACACCCTCCAACTTTTCCCAATCCGAATCGCAATCGCTTCCATGTTCGACGCCCGTTGCGACCACAAGCAATCAGTCATCAGCTCACAAAGGGCTCATGACTCTTGTCGCCATCATGCCCATCCTGGGAACTGTCTACCAAACCCTTGTATTAACAGACCTTGCGGATGATGTGATTCGGCGTGGAATCGAATCGGACTCCCGCGATGGGATTTGGTTGAGCGCGGTTTGGGGCCTATTTACGATCTATGGAGTCTTTGGCGGCTTGGGGCTTTCAAAAAAGCTCGGAATGCGAAACACCATCCTCCTGGGAACAGGGATTTTTATCCTCGGTAATTTCCTTTGTGGTATGGCCAACAACTTTTCTTCCATGCTTTTTGCGCGTGGAGTGGAGGGCGTCGGAAAAGGAATGGTTATCATCCTTGTCCGTTCCTATCTCTATGCCCAATTTGACCAGATGCTCCTTTCCGCGGTATTGCTGTATGGTTCCCTTGCCTATGCCACAAGGGGCACAAGCCCCCTGATCGCGGCGATGATCAATGAGGCCCTTTCATGGCGGTGGATCTATTGGATCAACATTCCACTAGGACTTGTCGCGATGTCCCTGATTTTTTTGCTTCTTCCTTATGACCGCCCTTCAACCCATAAAAAAGACGACGCAAATGGACCAAAAATTGACATGCTATTCATGAACGCATTGGTATTTTGGCTGATAAGTCTCCTTTTTGTATTTGGATGGACCCGGGAGCTTGGGGGATTTACCTCAAATACCTACACCGCAATTGTCGCCTCCTCTGGCTTGCTCTTTCTGTTTCTGGTGTTTCGTTTGTGCATCAATATTTACAAAAACAATCAGTTATCCCGGATCATTCGTTCAAAAACCTATCTTTGCGCCATGTCGGGGCGAATGCTTCTGCTTTTGCATTTGGCGGCTGTCCTTGGTCTCCTATCCAAATACATGGTGAATTTGCGTGGATATCCCAGGGAAACGGCTGGTTGGGTTTATGTTCCCGTTACCTGTGCACTGGCGCTTTCGTTTTGGATGTGTGCACAGATCAGACATAGGGACTGGCGCCATCTCACCCTGGTGATCGGAGGCACGGGAACCTCAGTGTCGGTGCTTTGGCTATCCCAAATCGATTTGGCCACTCCGGGATATCATCTTTCGTTGGTGCTTACCATTTGGGGATTTTTTCTGGGTATGTTGCCCGCCTCATTTTTGATTGACGAGGTGGAGTGTATGCGCAAGGAAGATATGCCCGTGGCGGGAGCCTTTGCGATTGTTTGCCTTGCGGCGCCATTGATCATTATCCCCGCACTGATGAGCACAGCGGTATCCAACGGAACGGATGATGCTTTCGAAGCCCAGCGCCGAAATATCAGGTCTGGCCGGCCCGTGGTCGGAGCAACTTTGGAACGCTCAGCCGTTCTTTTGACAAACAAGGGATTCGACTCCGAGCAATCCGCCGCACTTTCCCTTGGAACTGTTGGTGCCATGGTCAAGCTGCAAAGCACGGCGATGGGAATCCAGGGTGGCTTGCGAATGTTGGGTTTGGCGACCGGGTTTTTGGGCGCGATTGTTTCTCTGATCCTGCTCTGGATGCCGGGGGACCGGGTCATTCGGGTGACATGATATCCAATAACTTTGGGCCCCTTATTTTCCATCAGGAAAGGCTTTTTTTAGCAAAGCGCCTTCACGCAGCTTGAAGAAGTAGTTCATAAATTCGTTTGTTCCCTTGGGCCGATTTTTGGTCAGAAATGAGATCGAACAGTATCCCATTTCATCCTCATCATTTTCTCCAAGAAAGATTGTTCTTGGTGGACTAAACGGATTTGTTGGGTTTCGAGCCGAGTTGTCAAACACTGCCTCCACATGAAGCGTCGATCCTTTTTCGAGGAAATAATAATCTTTGGTGTAAAAACTTAATTGCCAATTATAATCCCAATTTTTTAGATCTAAAATTAATTTTCTCTCATTGGAATTCTTCGGCTGATGCCAGACACGCATATCCTTGCCGGTAAAGTGCATATGAGGCTTGAATAGATAAAGCTCACAATCCTCCTCAACGACCCTTGATCCAACAGATTTATAATTGGCGGCGCCTTTGGGAATCCATCGAAAGGATGTATCCACCAACATGTAGTGGACAAATTTTTCCGGTTTTTTCCTGGATAGCCAAATCCCAAGTTTGCTCTTGTCGAATTCAGGTTTTCCATTCCGATGATAATGGATCTGCATTATAATTGACGAATCCGGTGGTACAACATGCGAGGCCTTTGGTGGGTCCGCCCACTTGTTCTGGCCAGGCACCCAAACACCCAAACCACCTCCCGGATTTTGAGCGTTTTTTACTGCTCCCAGCGGGTTGGGTTCAAAACCCAGGCCCATTCCCGATTCGTAACCTGGACCGTAATCTTCATCTCCTTTTCCGCTTGGCTTGGACTTGCCCAACCGCTTCTGCGCATCAAGCACCATTCCGGTTCCATCATAAAATGTCAATTCATGGTGCACAATTCGCCTGTTTCCAGGCACGAACTGCGTTTTGTTGATGTAAAGCTCCTCTTTGTTGTTAAGCGGAAAAACGACCATCCGGTAATGGTCTTCCCCTTTTGCGGCAAGATGAAATTCCTCTGGCATTTCAAGGATGATGTCCGGAGGATTATCAACTTCCCATTCCCTCTTTTTGGGGAATACAACGGGTTTGGGAGCATCTTTCAAATCCCCCTTGGGGCACCCCGCATCCACCCATTTGGCGAACATGGCAATTTCCTCATCCTTCAGACCAAAATCATCATGCAAAGGCAACCCGCCCCGAATGGGCCACGGAGGCATCCTGCGGTTGGTCACATAATCCTTGATGTCATCGGCCCAACCCTGGGCGTCGTCAAAAGTCATCAACTGGAACGGGGCAACCTCGGCAGGGCGATGGCAACGCTGGCAGTGTTTCTGCAATAACGGAAGCAGATCCTTGTAATAGGTCACATCCGACCCGGAAGTTTCCTGCTTCTCAACCTTGTTTAGCGCGCAACCAAATGCCTGGGTAAGTTTCAAGTCGACCGGTTTATTGGCAAGCACCTTGTCAATCGCATTGGCAAGGTAAGGGGTTTTCACAGTTTTAAGGCGCGTGGTCCGATCCATATACTGATCATCAATGGCACCAATATACTTCAACATTTTATTGCCATCCATGAGAAAACATTGAGGTGTGTTATCCGCCAGAAAATGCTTGGCAACCAGATGTTGTGGATCGTAATACAGTTTAAAATTTAATACAAATTCCTTTGCGTGCCGATCCAACTCCTCGGCGCTTTCCACATCACATACCACGCCCGCAAACAAAACACCCTGATTCGAGTACTTTTCAGCGAAGGAATTGAGAACAGACACATAACGGTTGGAGATAGGACAATCGAAATTCAGAAATACGACCACAATTGCCTTGGCCGCTTTTTCGTCATGAAGTTGCCATTTTGTTCCCTTTGTATCCACAAAAGTGATAGGCCGTACTTGCTTGTCCAACCTCAATACAAAAGGGAGGCTATCCTTTCCTTTGGCGGGCTCCTCGGACTTCAGCTCTCCGGAAACCATAAATAGGGACACACTCGACAAAAGAAACGAAACAACCGCTATTGCAAAAAACCCAAATCCCATCTGATGGGCATTTGCCTTGGGGACACGACTGATTTTTCTTTGCAACATGGCTCACCGGGGTCTTGGGAATCTCGGGAAGGATTTTCCAATTATAGATTTTACAAATCCACAAGGCAGGAACAAGTTGAAAACAGGTACAATTTGAACCCCATTGCAGTTCCATTGCATACTTGATTTGACTGCTAAATTTAAATATTTTTAAAAATCACCATTATTAACCAATCTTTAATCTTATTTATAT
>CAMBMH010000183.1 GCA_945868575.1 Singulisphaera sp. GP187
AAATCCTCCGCCTCGGGAAGGTAGATGAAACGAACGGATGTTACATCCGGGTTGGCTACCTCATCGCCACAGATTTGTTCGCCTGTGACC
Organism: Singulisphaera sp. GP187; assembly: GCA_945868575.1. Lineage (GTDB taxonomy): Bacteria > Planctomycetota > Planctomycetia > Gemmatales > Gemmataceae > SYLG01. The sequence goes on from CAMBMH010000183.1 coordinate 91, forward strand.
GGGCAAAAAAAGTTGTTGTGGGAAAGGTTTAATTGAACTTCCTGCATGGTCTCGATTCCTGAAAGAAAAATGGATTGGGCACAAAAGGAGTTCCCGGAACAGGGCTTGGAATTTCATGACTATCAGGAAAAGTGCCTTTCCAACTCGTCAATTGGCGCTGATTAGGTAATTTGCGGGCTGAATTGTTAGTCAGGGAAATGCGACACATTCGTTCAGCCAGCAATACCAAGACAGCGATTTCCAACCCAAATGTTATCCTTGGCCTGGATGTCAACCCAAGAAGGCTTGTCGACGGACACGGCGGTATGTTCCGGAAGCTTGCCTGCTCTCCACAGAAGGGGATCTCATCTCCGTTGGAAATGGACCGGAAATGGTCTTCCCGATTTTGATGAAATAGGCTGGACTGGAAGACCTGAGGTTTTCCCTGGTTCGGAAAGGGAGGAAAGAGGATTTGGGGCAGGGAGGGCATTCCGGGCACCACATAAAACCAGTAACTGTGGGGGGAATGAATTTCACAGGTTCGTTAAAGGTTACCAAATTTGAAGGAAAAGAAGGGAGGATGTCCCAACCCTCTGGACGAGCCAGGGGAAGGCTAATCGTATTCAAAAAGCCCATTCAGTTATTTCACTATCAATGAACACCTAATTTTTAATATTTTTTTAAATTACATATTGTATAAAAATACAAATTTTAATTTCGCGCGCGAGAAATATATTATTCAAAAAAAATATACATTAAATTAATTGATCGGTGTTAAAAGGTGTTGAGACCAAAGCTTAACAGGTGCCCTGGGATCATTCCAATTTCCTATTAGCCCACGGACCACCAAACCTCCCCTTGGTCATGGAGTGTATACAAAAGGGGGAATGGTTCATTGGTTTTTGCCCCTATTTCCAAAGGTTCTTGGATTTCCGAAACAGAATAGTCTCATGGATACAAGGCTTTCGAAGCTGAAAATCCACTTCCTAGGCCTGCGAAGAAAAACTCCCACGCTTACAGGGTAAAACATTGAGGACGGTTTGGGCCCGACCTTTGGGCAACCATCCACCCAAAGCCTAGTCAGCAATATTTTCTGTTGTTTGGACGCAATGAGGGTAGCTTGTGATCGATAAATTGGGCTTTTGTTTGCAAGCGTATTTGGACTCTGTAGCGGCAAACATTTACCCGGAACACCATGTTGGAATATGGAATAAATTTTCCGAGGACATAAAAAATAATAAGTGTTATAGTATTGATAATATATGTATATTAAATCAAGATAAAAATGAGGTATACTGGGGACTTTCAAAAATTGCATACAACGGTGCGATAAAAGCAAAAAGAGATTTGATTTTTGCGTTTGAGGGGTGCCGAGAACGGTTGTCCGAGGTGCGAATAGCCCAGTTTAACGAGCTTGTAGCCATTGAATGCAACGCGGCAAACCACCCGATCATAGCCCTTTGTTTAAACAACATGTTGGAGGATACCTCTCCATGGATAAGGGCAAAACAAGAGGGTGAAGAAACCTCCATTGAGCAAAACGAGGTTAAGTATGCTGTTCCTTTTCCGAAGGATGGCAACATTACAAGGGCGATAGTTCGGCAAGAAAAGAGGGGCAGAGGAAGGCCTTCAACCGCCCCTAGCATGGGTGCTTTGGTCGACGCGGTCGGAAACGATCCCTCTAAAGGCAACTGGTCCGCGCAAAAATGGGCCAGATATTTTGGTTGTACTAATTCAGCAATTAAGCGTGCCAAATGGTGGCCCAAATGGAGGAAGGCCAGGAGTGAGGATAAAGGCCGGTTCAAGGACCACTTGGATCCAGAAGACATTGACCTGGACTCCTAGGACAAATGTCGTCGAATCCTTGAATTCTCATTTGGTTCGAAATTGGGAATTCCGAACCAAACCAACGAATATCGAACCGAATCAAAAAAAATAAAATAATTTATTATCCCCAATTTGGAAAAGGAGTTAGGGGTTTTCGGATCGGTGCGAATTGGCCTAATTAAACCTTGAAACCGGACCACCGCCAGTGATTTTGAAGGGGCTATTGGTTATGCCCTGAGGTTATTGGATCAACAACGATGCCGATTGATACCCTGTTACTTAGGGCGGCGGAAGCCGCGAAACTATGTTCTGTTTCCCTTCCAACTTGGTGGCGCTGGGACAGTGCCGGTCGAATTCCCCAAGGCTTAAAGATTGGTGGTGCCAGACTCTGGAGGCGAGAGGAGTTAATAAAGTGGATCGAGGCCGGGTCACCAACCCGGGTTAATTGGTTGGCAATTCAATCGGCTCAAACCAGGAAGGGAGGCCGGTAATGTCAACTCCGCAAATGGTCATTTTCCCAACCCACTCGACCCTTTTCGGTCCCCTCAAAAAAATGGGATTTGCCCCTGTTGACCTCGTTCACCAATGCGAAGACGACAACGGCATTCCAGGTCCCATTCCACCTCAGCTTCAAACCCTTCTGGAAGCTTGTTATCGGAAAAAAGCACTTTTTGTCATCCTGGCCACCACAAGCAACGACTTGGAAATCGCAAGATTATCCGAGTTAATAAAATCTATCGGAATAAATGATATCAGGATCGTAATAGTAAATCTTGGGAAAATAGAGTCCGAGGACCAAGCAGAAGATGAAATAAAAAGAGCACTTAATTTGTCAACCCGGGGGGAAGCAACGGAACCTGAACCGTTTGCCGCCTTCAGCCCTTTTCCCGTCGAATGTCTGCCTGATTCGCTTCGGGATTTTGTTATGGCGGTAGCAGGGGCCCTCAGGTGTGACCCAGCCTTCATTGCGGTGCCAGCCTTGGTTGTATGTGCCGGGGCCATTGGCGGAAGCCGCGTTCTTGAGTTGAAACCTGGGTGGCAAGAACCGGCGTGCCTCTGGGGCGCGTTGGTGGCGGAATCGGGTTCGATGAAAACCCCGGCGTTGGATGTGGTGCAGGAGCCTCTCTGGAATCTTCACAACGACCGCAACCAGGATTTCCTGGCAAAACAAGGGGAATTTCAGCGGGATCTGGCCCTATATGAGGCGTCTTTAAGAAAAGGGGACACATCAAGTGAAAAAGCTCCCGATCCTCCAAGGCTTGAGCGTTGCATAGTTGGAGATGTAACCATTCAGCGACTGGCCGAGATTCTCCACGATACACCTCGTGGTACACTTTGTGCCGTAGACGAGCTGTCCGGATGGTTCCAAAACCTTACCAGGTACGCCTCCGGCGGTTCCGATCTTCCCCTGTGGCTTTCCACCCATAGTGGTGCGCCGTTGCAAATAGACCGAAAAGGAGGTGTAAGGTCTATTTTTATCAAAAAAGCCCTTGTGAGCATTGTTGGCGGAATCCAACCTGGAATCCTAAAACGGCACCTCACGAAGGAGCTTGCAGAATCAGGGGCGACGGCAAGATTTTTGTTTTTGGCACCACCCAAATGGCAAAAAGTATGGAGAGATTCGGGAATAGATCCGAAACCCAAGGCACTTTGGTCACGATTGGTCGGTAACCTTCTGGAATTGGAGGGGATGGCTGGGGCGGAAGGGTGTGGCTCACCTGGAGTGATCCACCTTGATCCAAAAGCCCGTGACCTTTGGGTTGAATTTTTCGAATCCAACGCCGTCGCTCAAGCTTCCGCCACGGGTGTCTGGGCGAGTTTCCTTGCAAAGATGGAGGCCCAGGTCGCGAGGCTGGCTTTGATACTTGCGGTGGTCGACAGGGCCTCCAAAAATCGGGAGGATCTCCTCGCGCTTGACCCGGTCTGGATGGAAGCCGGAATCGTTTTGGGTCGGTGGTTTATCGGGGAGCGAAAACGGTTAGAGAGGATCATGGCACAACCAGAACCCGGGTCCGTTGTGCTGGTGGATCGTTTGGCCATGATCCTCCGGGAGGCTGGTCCGGATGGCATTTCCAAGACCGCGATCCACGAAAGCCTTGGTAGGAACCAAGCCAAGGCACAAATCGACAAGGCGTTGGGATCCTTGAAACTTCAAGGGCTTGCCCGCGAAGTACTTATTAACACCAAAGGCCGCCCTGCGGAGGTTTGGCAGGCCGTTGGTGGTTTTTTGCCAGGGTAAAAGCCTTGGCAAATGTGGGTGGGGGCTATTTTCGTTACGAAAAAAGCTCCTTCCCAATTCTAAATTGGTCCCTTTCGGGCTTCCTTCATAACGAAACAAGGAACATGTGAGATCAGGATATGGGCGAGCTTTACAAGCGGGAATACAAGGACCGCAAAACGGGGCAAAAAAAATTGGCACCCAAGTGGTATGCCGACTACACGGACGGCCAGGGAGTTCGCAGGCGTGTAGCCCTTGTAAAAGACAAATCAGCCTCGTTGGCTATGCTCTCAGAACTGGAACGCAAGGCCGACCGAATGCGTGCGGGGCTCGTAAATCCTTACGAAGACCACGCAAAAACACCATTGGTGACTCACCTGGTTGATTGGGAGCGGTCCCTTGCCAACGCAAATGTAACTGAAAAGCATCGAATTCTCATCAGGACAAGATGCCGGAAAGTCCTGGATCGTACCAAGGCCGCCTTCCTTGGAGACCTGAGCGGTTCGAGTGTAATGGACGCCCTTTCCCAATTGGCAAATGAGGAAGGGCTATCGGCGCAAACAAAAGCTCACACCCTTCAGGCGGTCAGGCAATTTGGCCGTTGGCTTGTAAAGGATCAGCGGTGGGCCTCAAACCTATTTGGTTTCCTGACAGTCCCAGCAGCTTCGATCAGGGCGGACCAACGCCATGAGAGGAGGGCCTTTAGTATTGATGAACTTACCCAGCTTATCAATACAGCCAAAATTGGAGAAATTAGGAGGAACTTAACCGGTCCAGAACGGGCCATGCTATATTCTGTCGCGGTTGGAACCGGTCTGCGAGTTGGAGAACTCGCTGCATTAACCCCAGAATGCTTTCGGGATGGCTGGGTGACCTTGGGAGCCTCTGAGACAAAAAACAGCCTGGAGGCCACTCTACCGCTTCCTGAGAGCCTTTGGCGGGCCCTGGAACCCTGGCTTGAAACCCGACCTGCCAAAAAACGGCTTTGGGGCGATGGCTTGTACACGGACCGGGCCATTTTCTCCAAGTGCCTAAAATTTGACATGGCGGTTGCCAGGGCAGAGTGGATTGCAAATGGAGGAGACCCCCAAAGCGAGTTCCTTTTGTGGTGTGATTCCAAAGGTCGGTATGCTGATGGCCACGCCTTTCGTACGACTTTCGTCAGCCTCTTGGCGCAAAGTGGGATTTCTCCCAAAGAACTCCAGAGATTGGCTCGGCACTCGGATCCCAAGACAACCCTTCGACACTACGCCAAGCTGTCGGACACGGATCTGGAGCGGGCGGTGAAATGTCTGCCTGATCTGGCCCCCCAAAAAAAAACATCTGGCCAGCGAGAAATGATCAAACCGGCGTCTGCTGTGCCGTCTGCTGTGCCATTGCTGTGCCAAAAAGGTGACATTCAACGGACAGATTTGATATTAAATGATGCATCGCCCAAACTGGCAGAAATTGAGAAAACACCGGGAAAAACAGGGTTTTTAGCCGAAAAAATTAAGAGGGCCCTCCCGGATTCGAACCGGGGAATAACGGTTTTGCAAACCGTTGCCTTACCACTTGGCGAAGGGCCCTTTTACATTTTTATGTTAGGTCATCAGGATTCGGGGTCAACCGTTCCTGATACCCAATATTTGTAATCGTCCTTAGAAGGCGGGTAACTACAGTCAGCTTTGGAATGTTATGGGGAATGGAATTACCATAATCAAACCCAAAAGACAAATTTGAGGAATTCTCAGCCGAAATGCCTCAAATGGTAGTTGTCCCGGGAAACATTTCGCCCAGAATAAAATCATTCGAGGATTTGGGCCTAATCCATGTTGATTCGCCGAACATTTCTGGCTAGCGGAGGCGCAATCCCTTTAGCGTTAAGCCCCGAGGTATGCGGATTTGGGGAACCCAATCGGACAGCAACAGTCAATCCTTCAAAGGATTTCACTGGCGCAGAGTATCTTGGTTTCCTGGGTAATGGGCAAAAGATTGGCTTGCAAATTGCTCCAACAACCACGCAAAGGTTAGCGATTCATGTGTTTTCCGGTGGTCTCCCGGGACTCGGATATGACGGTTTGTGGCAAGAAATTCTCAAAGGAAAGCTATTAGGAATCAGCAGGAATTTTAAGGCAGACGGCGGCGGATGGGTTATTGAGGGAAATTTGGAAAGCTTTCAGGGAACCAATCAAAAGGGGGAATCACTGAAGGCCGAAATGCTTCCTGCCCGGATAGCTAAAAACCTTGGCATGAAACCTCCCCCCTTAGCAAAGATATTGTTTGATGGGGGAGTTCTCGATCGTTGGAAGCGGGGTAGAAAGGATAGCGAAGGAAACTTGCAAGTAGGTTGCGAGACTGTGGATCCCTTTCGGGATTTCCTTTTGCACATTGAATTCAGATTGCCTTTCCTACCCAAGCAAAAGGGCCAAGACCGCGCCAATAGTGGTGTGTACATACAAAATCGTTACGAAATCCAAATTCTTGATTCATTTGCATTGGAAGGAACAAAGAATGAGTGTGGATCGATCTATGAATTTCGGGCTCCCTCGGTAAATGCTTGTTTGGCTCCCGATCAGTGGCAAGCATATGACATTGATTTCCGCTCACCCCGTTTTGAGAATGGAAAGAAACAAAAAAATGCCCTGACAACCGTCCATCACAATGGAGTCTTGATTCACGACAAGATTGAGATTCCATTGCAAACGGGATATGGAAAAAAAGAAGGGCCAGAAACTGGCCCGATACACCTTCAAAATCACGGCAGCTCTGTTGTGTTTCGAAATATTTGGATCCTTGAAAGGTAAGAAGTTCACTGTTTTATCCGGGGATTGCCAGGCCCTTCCCGGTTAATGCCTCAAAATGGGCCTGCAAGGGGATGAAAGAATGCTAATGCGAACGATGCTATTGAGCCTTGGTGTTTTGTTTGGAATTTGCCTTGAAAGTTGGTCCCAGGAAGCGGTCAAGCCAAAAAAATTGCTTGTAATCACCGAATCCAAAGGCTTTGTCCACTCGGTTGTCAAGCGACCCAAGGCGGATGAATTATGCCTGGTGGAAAAGGTTTTGACAAAACTGGGCAAAGATTCCGGAAAATTCGAGGTTACTTGTTCCCAGGATTCCAGGAAGGAAATCACAGCAGAAAACCTGGCTAAATACGACGCTGTATTCTTCTACACAACTGGCGAACTTCCATTGAGTGATACACAAAAAGCCGATCTTCTTGATTTTGTCAGGTCAGGAAAAGGCTTTACTGGTAGCCATTGCGCTAGCGATACTTTTTACAAATGGCCTGAGTACGGGAACCTGGTTGGCGGCTATTTCGAT
>CAMBMH010000184.1 GCA_945868575.1 Singulisphaera sp. GP187
ACGCAATGGCCCCGTGGTGGGAATCACAACGGTCAAAGGCGATGAAGACATCATGCTCATCAGCGCCGGCGGCATGGTCCAGCGCACACATGTGGCCGAAGTGCGGCAGTGTGGACGCAACACCAAGGGTGTGCGCATCATGAATCTCAAGGAAGGCGACCGGGTGGCCAGCATGGCCAAGGTTCCATTCGAGGAAGCTCTGCCTGAAGTTCCCACAGAAACCACTCCGGTCGAGACAGGCAGTCCGGAAACCCCACCCGAATCGGAAAACAAGTCCACTCCCCCCGAGGCCTAAAGGAACTCTCCCATGCGTGTATTGGTAACAGGCGGCCACGGATTTGTCGGAGCATGGATCCTCAAGATCCTCCATTCCCGGGGTGATGAGGCCATCGTGTTTGACCTCCACGACAATGCCCGTCGGCTTGAGGTTCTCTACCCGACCGGCAACACCCCGCAATTTGCATTTCATGGCGGGGATGTAACAAAGCTGGACAATATTCTTGGGGCGATTGATGCCCACAAGATTGACCATGTCATTCACCTTGCTGGTCTACAGGTGCCAACCTGCAGACAAAACCCCCTCTTGGGTAGCCAAGTGAATGTTGGCGGCACGCTCAATGTTCTTGAAGCGGTCCGCCTCCGCCGCGACTCAGTGAAGCGGGTGGTTTACGCCTCCAGTGCCGCTGTTTTTAGCCCGCCAGACGCCTATCCCAAAGGTTCATTACCTGACAATGTGCCACTCAACCCGGGCACACATTACGGCTGGTTCAAGATCTGTAACGAAGGGAATGCCCTGGTTTACCAGCGCGAACACGGCATTGAAACAGTTGGGCTTCGGCCCTGGACGGTTTATGGCGTGGGGCGCGATGTGGGTATGACCAGCGAACCGACTCGGGCCCTCAAGTGCCTGGCCTTGGGTCGTCCCCATCAGATCAATTATGGTGGTTGGCAGGACATGCAATTTGTGGAGGATGTCGCCGCCGCATTTGTTGCTTGTCTTGGCGGGGTCTACAAGGGCCCCAAAAGCTACAACCTAAGGGGAGCTGTTGTCGATATGCAACAGTTCCTGGATGCGGTCGCAGAAGTCGAACCGGCATCCCGCAAACTCCTCTCCTTCCAGGGTGGACAACTTCCGATCGCATGGGACCTTTCCGACAAGGGGATCCAGGACGATTACGGCCCGATTCCTGTAACACCGCTGGTTGACGGAATTCGCAATACGCTGGAAAGCTTCCGCCGACTCGAAGGCGAAGGTCGTCTGGACAAAAACGATCTGGGATAGGTTTTTGTTTTTTGACCGAAGATCATTTGAAACATCGGGTCCCCGCTTAGCTTGTCTTTCGGGGACCCTTTTTCTTTTTCACCCGCTAAAAATATCTTTACATTCCTGATAATCGCGACAAAACCTAGGCATTTCCTTCAATCGGGAGCTTTTCCCAAAGCAGGCGAAGCCCGTTTAGTCCCACCAAAATCGTGCTGCCTTCATGGCCTATGACGCCCATCCAAAGGGGCAGATTAAAAAATGCTCCCACAATCAGAAAGGCAATCACTCCAAATGCAAACAGCATATTTTGGCGCACGCGTGCACAGGCAAGGCGACTGATCATGACCGCAACGGGCAGCCCGCGAAGATCATCCCGCATTAGGACAACATCAGCGACCTCAAGCGCCACATCCGTACCGGCGCCTCCCATGGCAATTCCCACCGAGGCAGCGGCAAGGGCCGGAGCATCATTGACACCATCACCCACCATTGCGACAATCGTGTTGTTTTCCTGAAGTCGGGCCAATTCCACCACTTTTTGATCAGGCATGAGGCCCGCGCGAACTTCATCGGCATGAAGTTCCCTTCCAATAATCTGGGCCACCCGTTCGTGGTCCCCCGTCAAAATAACCCGTTTTCGGATTCCCATTCGTCCAAGCTGATCCAGGGTCTCCCGGGCCTCCGGACGAATTTTGTCGGCGACTCCAATCACCCCAAACTCAATGGGGCTGGTGTCCCCATTACGATGAATGATCACAAGAAGGGCAGTCTTCCCTTCACTACGAATCCGGTCCGCCTGTTCGACCAGCTCACCGGGGATTGGAATGGACCGTTCGGAGAAAAGCCCCTCGCGACCTATTCCTACCCATGTCGTCTCCCCAGCGGGTTCAGCGACCTTTGCCCAAATGCCAAGACCGGTGCGACTTTGAAAATCTGAAACAACCAAATTGGAAGGAAAAAGTCCTTTTTCCTTGGCCTCGTGAATCACCGGAACCCCAAGGGGGTGTTCGCTTTGGTGCTCCACGGCCGCGGCAAAACGAAGTAAATGTTCCGGGTTTCCCTGGCCGAATCCAACCTGCGACGACCACATATCTGTGACCGATGGTTTACCAAGAGTTACCGTACCTGTTTTGTCAAAAGCAATGGTTTCCACCTGTCCTAGCGTTTCGAGATGGACAGCCCCCTTGAACAGAACCCCCTGGCGGGCGGCCCGGGCGATCGCCGAAAGCATAACAGAAGGAGAACTGACCACCACAGCGCAAGGCGACGCCGCGACCAGTAGTACCATGGCGTGATAAAAAGCATCATGCCAACTTTGCGTATGGATGATTTTTCCGCCGAAAAACACCAATAAGGAAAGAGTAAAAACCCCGATAACATAAGGGCGTTGCCATGATTCAACAATTCGCTGGGTGGGTGTCTTTTGCGCCTGTGCCTCCTGTACCATGTGAACAATACGGGCCAGGGTCGAATCCTCGCCTGGTTTGGTCATTAATACAATAACCCCACCTTGTCCGTTAATGGTTCCCGCAAACACCAAAGAGCCCTTGGGCTTGGTGATCATTTCGCTCTCGCCTGTCAGGGTGGATTCATCGGCCCAGGTTTCCCCCTCATCTATCACCCCATCAACAGGAAACCGCTCCCCAGGTTTGACCCGAACCCGATCACCAACCTTCAGTGCATCAACTGGAATCCGCCGTTCCCCAGTGGGATCCAAAAGGAGTGCCTCACGTGGCCGCAAATTGACAAGCGATTCGATCGACCGTGTTGTCCGGTACATCGCAAAAGCTTCCAGGGTTCCGGAAAGTGAAAACAAAAAGAGAAGAACCGCCCCCTCCATCCAATCGCCAATGGACGAGGCCCCGATCGCCGCCACAATCATCAGCAAATCGACATTGAGTTTTCCCTGGAGGAGGGATTCAAAAGCACTTTGGGTGGGTCCCCATCCGCCCGCAAGGTAGGCCACGACACAAAAGCCGACAAACAACCATGACGGATATTCCGTTGCGGATGCCCAAATGGCAAGACTTCCAAACAGGGCGCAGAGGGCTGTGGCCACGATACCCGACCAGGGCGGTTCGGCTTTGACAAGTTCCCGTTGGGGTGACTGGGGCTCAATCTGCTTTTGAAGGTTGCTCATGGTAAGGAAATTCTATCGCCACCCCCATCGGCCCCCAATGGGGAACGACCAACACAAACCCCCAAAGGAGACAATAATCCATTTGGAACTTCAGCAAGATCAGGAAAACAGGCGCTCTAGTGGCTCCCCTGCGGCAAGCCGTAACGGGCGCCCCGACTGATCCCGAATTTCCGTTCCTGGATCAATCCCGAAACGCCAACAAACCGTTGCACTCAAATCTCCCGGAGTTACGGGAAATGTTGCGGGATAGGCGCCTTGGCGATCGCTGGATCCATAGACGGCCCCACCCCTGACTCCGCCACCCGCCATGAGAACGGTGTAGCAATCGGGCCAATGGTCTCGTCCGGCAGAAGCATTGATTCTGGGGGTTCGTCCAAATTCGCCTGTGACCAGAACAAGGGTCGAATCCAGAAGCCCCCTTTCTTCAAGGTCTTCAATCAGGGCAGAAATGGAACGGTCAGCCATGGGCAGGAGTGCGTCCTTGTGTTGGCGGAAACCATCCGCGTGGGCATCCCAATTCTGTCCTTGTTGTTTGAAATCGTTTACCTGAACAAATTTTACACCCGACTCAACCAGCCTCCTTGCCACAAGCAGGTTTTGACCCCGCATTTGCCTGGCGTGACCAAGCTCGGCGGCAGATCCCGAGGGTTTGGGTTCAAAATCAAAACCATACCGCTCCCGAACACCTTCGGGTTCTTTGGTCAAATCGAGTGCGTTCCGAATCGCCTCATTTGACAACAGATCATAGGCACGCTTATATATCGCTTTTTGAATGTCGTTTTTATCGACAATAGGGAGGCTGCCAGAGATCGTCTGAAACAGGTCCCACCTGGCCAGCTGGCGATCAGGGCCCAGTTCCTGAAAAGGGGTAAGACTATCCACGGCGTATTGCCTTTTCGTCGGATCGACTTCTATTCGCAAGGGATCGCTATCCGTCCCCAATATCCCTCCACCCTGACTGGGGGTGGGAACCACATTCTGGTAGGTGAATGGAAGCGCGGCAAATGGAACCCTGCTCCTACCCCGGACAAACCTTGCAACAGCACTTCCCATGGAGGGATACACCTGGGGCAAGGGCGCAAAAAGTTCCCTGTCAGGTCCATCAAGCGGCCTTCCAGTCAAGGCGTGAATGGAGGCGGAATCATGAAGCCTCGCAGAATGGCTAACGCTGCGGATGAGTGCAAATTTGTCCGCCAGGCGTGCCAGTCGGGGAACATGCTCGGTCAAACGAAGTCCCGGAACTGGAGTGCCAATCGTTTTGAATTCCCCTCGGATCTCGGCGGGTGCATTGGGCTTTGGATCAAAGGTGTCGATATGGCTTGGCCCACCATACTGGAAAATCATGATACATGCCCGGATGGTTTTGCTTGGAATTGAAGTGTCTGTGGGAAGTCTTAGCCCGGCGGACTGGGCATTAATCACTCCTCCCAACCCAAATTGCAAACCAGCTCCAAGACCAAAATGAACAAAACCTCTCCTGGATATGCTTTTTAATGCCTTGATTGCGGGATCTCGCGCATCGGGCATTTCCCTTGATGGAATTGTCATGACAAAAGACCTCGAACAACTTCGCCATGAACATCCGTCAGCCGGAAATCCCGCCCTGCCTGACGGAATGTCAGTTTTTCGTGATCGAATCCCAAAAGGTGCAGCATGGTCGCATGCAGGTCATGGACACTTACCGGTTTTTCCACCGCGCGAAAACCAAACTCGTCGGTGGCCCCAAAAGCCGTCCCGCCCCGCACACCACCACCGGCCATCCAGACCGAAAAACCGTAATGGTTGTGATCGCGTCCCGAAAGGCCAGGGAGTTCGGCTACCGGGGTACGGCCAAATTCTCCACCCCAAAGGACAAGTGTGTCCTCAAGCATTCCCCGCTGCAAAAGATCATCCAAAAAGGCGCAAATCGGCCTATCCCAACCCTGGGAAAGGGAACGGTGCTGCCCCTCCAACCCATCATGATTGTCCCAGGGTTGGCCACCACCACTCCAGACCTGAACCATTCGGACTCCCCGCTCCAAAAGGCGGCGAGCCAACATCAATTGTCGTCCATGCATGGTGTCCCCATAACGCTCCCTGAGGATTTTGGGTTCGTCGGCAAGATTGAGCGCCCCAAGCGCCTCGGACTGCATACGATAGGCAAGCTCAAAGGATTCCATGCGGGCTTCCATAGCCAGGTGTGCCGCATCCCGGGAGGCGTGCTTTTTGAGATGTTCACGGTTGAGTTTGCCGAGGAGGTCCATCTGGGCCCGCCTTTGGTCCGGATTCCATCTTTGGTTTTTCAGGTTTTCCAGTAGCTTGGCGGGATCGGTTTGCGCGGTATCGAGATGCACCCCCTGATACACACCAGGCAAAAAGGCGCTTCGCCAATTCTGGACACCGACAACAGGCAATCCATTGGGACAAAGAACAACAAACGCCGGCAAATTTTCCCCTTCGGTTCCAAGTCCATAAAGGAGCCACGAACCCATGCTGGGACGGGGCAGACGCCCATCGCCTGTGTTCATCAACATCAGGGAGGGCTCGTGGTTGGGAACCTCGGCCTGCATTGATCGGATGACACAAAGCCGGTCGGCATGTCGCTCAGCCGTGAGATGAAACAGTTCGCTCACCTCCAGGCCAGATTGACCATACTTTCTGAATTTGAAAGGCGATCGCATAACCCCGGCGGTTTTGCGCTCGGTCCGAAACGATGCATCGGGAACCGGTTTGCCATGGTACTTGTCGAGAATGGGCTTAGGGTCAAAGGTGTCGACCTGACTGGGACCGCCGTTCATGAACAAGTGAACCACGCGTTTGGCCTTGGCGGGAAATCGCGCGGGGCGGGGAGTGAGGTCGCTGGCCCGGGCTACGCCAGAAAAAGTCGCTCCCCCCGTCAACGCCATTGCGGTCGCCCCAATCCCGTAAGGGAGGGCATTCAGAAAGGCGCGACGATCGGCAAGTCCCAAATTGGATCCGTGAACTGTCATACTTGCCTCAATCCACAAACGAGAATTCATTGGACGCAAGGATGGCCTGTGCGGCACGAGTGGGACCGTCGGTTCCCTGTTGGGCAAGAAACTCCTTCATGGAAGTAATTTCCGCAGCATCCGTGGCCCTTTGCAGGGCATATCGGTAAACCGAAGCAATCCACGCATCAGGCTTGGCGGAATCTCCGGCTTTTTTGGCCAAAGCCTCGGCACAAGCGATTCCAAACGGGTGGTTCATAAGCCATAAAGCTTGAAGTGGCGTAGTTGTTTGATCCCGCCTGGAAGAAGTTGCATCGGGTGAGGGAAAATCGAAATTGCGAAGCAACGCGGGAACCTGCAACCGGTCGATATGGAGATAGAGGGTCCGCCTGGGGGAGTCCATATCTCTTGCGGAAGGTCCCCCAACAGTAGAATCGAGCCTACCCGAAACGGCCAACATCGAATCACGAAGGCTTTCAAAATCACTTCGTCGAGAGGGACGATGTGTCCAAAGACGATTTTCCGGATCATTGTCCATTACTCCGGGCGGAATCTGTCCCGATCGGGCCCAGGTGGCGCTATTTAGGATCCGCCGAAGGAGCCGCCGCGTGGACCAACCGTCTTCGATGAAAGTTCGGGCCAGATAATCGAGAAGTTCAGGATGGGTGGCCAATTCGCCACGACTTCCAAAATCGCCTGGCGTGCGAACCAGCGCTTCGCCAAAACAGATCTGCCAAACCCGGTTCACCCATACCCTGGCCAAAAGAGGATGGTCCGGATGCGTGATCATGTCAGCAAGTTCCAGTCGGCCGGAACCGGAAGAAATCCGAGCTCCCCGGCCAAGGCTTGCGGGGACCACGCGAGGCACTTCGTTTCCGGGACGAACAGGATTCCCCCTCAGGAAAAGCCGTCCCACCTTGGGATCCGGAACATCGACCAACGCATGGGCACGGGGTGGAGCCCCTTTACCCTCGATACGCCACTGTTCCACTTTCTTGCGAAGGTCCTGAAGGACCGCCTGGGACGCGCGGTCCGG
>CAMBMH010000185.1 GCA_945868575.1 Singulisphaera sp. GP187
ATCTGTAACCACATTAGTTGCCTGTCCCACTGGTCCCCCTGAGGCATCGGAAAGTACCCCAATATTGCTGGATCCAGTGTTGTTTCCTTTGACAACTTTTCCAAACCAGCCACCCCGGTGAATTTTCTCCAATGCCAAACCGGCAACCATTACTGCAGAAATGCCCTTTTCGGGGTAAACTCCCGCATGACTGGCTTTTCCGATAATTTCCACAACAAACCGATTGGCGCCAACCGCGGCCCTGGTCGCGTCGACACAGCTTCCCCCATCGATGTTAATTCCAAAAGCACAGTGCTTGATCCAATTCGGATTGAGAAAACGCGCCCCCTGAAGTCCACTTTCTTCTCGAATGGAAAACAAAAAGACCAACGGGGGATGGGGTAAATCTTTGTTTTGAATGGCATGGATTAGCGTAAGCATCGCCGCAACACCAGTGCGATTGTCCCCTCCCAGCGCCGTTTTGCCCTCAGGAACAATTTTATTTCCCATTCGCAAGGGTACGGCCCCAACGCAGGGAGGTACTGTATCCATGTGGGAGGAGATAAGGATTGTGGGACCAGGTCGATTTCCGGGAAGCCGGACAAAGAGATTGCCAGTGGAGCAGGGCAGGGAAATTCGGCTGGGAGCATCGTCCACCTGAATATGTGATTGGGAAATCCCCCATTTTTGGCATGTTTTTTGGATATACTCCGATACAACATGTTCCTCGCCAGACTTGCCCGGAAGGCGAAGGAGATTTTCCAAAAGTTCAACCCTATCAACCATTTGCGTCTCCGTCTTTGAAGAGTTTTGGGCACCAGGATGACCACCAATTTTCCCACCCTTAAAAAAATCGATAGAAACCAACCCCAGGTGGCTCCGGTTTTGGGTATAAAGATTTTGGATTCCTTTACTCTGGTCCGTTTTGCGTATCCGTGCGTTGAACGGTAATATATGTCAGATTTCCTTTCCCATTCGCCAAACCATTCTGAACCAACCCAGAATTTACACAACCATAAGACATTCTGGCTTTGGGCCATGTGCCTTACCGGTGTCGATTACTTTAGCACTTTAGGGTATCAGCCTTCCATTGCTTACACCGCCACCGGCAACCTATGTCCTTTGGCAACCGTAGTCGTGGTTTTAGTCACCCTCTTTGGTGCCTATCCCGTTTATCTTTATGTCTCACAAAAATCGCCCCACGGCCTCGGTTCGATTGGAATGCTGGAGAAACTTCTTAAGGGCTGGTGGAGCAAAGTTGTTGTCATCACGCTTCTAGGTTTTGCAGCAACCGACTTCGTAATCACCAAAACCATGTCCGCGGCAGATGCAACATCGCACCTGATAGCCAACCCCTCCTGGCCCAGCGCCAGAATTGACGAGACAATGGCGGAGCTTAAACCCGAATTGGAGAAGGGAGCCGACTGGTCCCAACTCAATGAGGTTGGGCAAAAAGAAAAATTGGAAAAGATCGCGGAAGCTGAGGTTGGGAGGAGAAACTTTGGCCAGCAAATCGGTATCACACTTTTCCTTCTGATGATGCTTGGGGCGATGTTTCTTCGGGGGTTCAAGGAAGTTATTGGTTTGGCTGTTGTAATTGTGGCTGTGTTTCTTTTGTTGAATGTGGTTGTAATCGGGTCATGCCTTGGATATTTGGTCCAGCACCCCGAGCCTTTTTTGGATTGGTGGGCCAAAATCATTTCGCCGGAAGGGCGCAACGCCTGGTTTGTTACCGATTGGCAACGCGAAAAAGCAGTTCCATGGGTGACAACCCCAGGCTTGGGAAGTACCGCGCTGGTTTGCATGGTTTTATTTCCGGCTTTGGCCCTTGGGCTTAGCGGATTTGAAACAGGCGTGGCCATCATGCCACTGATTTCCGGGGGCAAGGATGAAAACGACATAAAAGGAAGAATTCGCAATACTGGGTTGCTTTTGCTCACAGCGGGACTGATCATGTCAGTCCTTTTGTTGGGGTCCTCAATATGTGTAACAACATTGATCCCGTCTCATGACCTGGTAAGCTCCTTGGACGAGACATCTCCTGCCAAGGCAAAAGACAGGGCGCTGGCCTACCTAGCACATGGGGAAAGCCCGTTCCCAGGGTTGGGTAAAGACCACTTCCTTTTTGGTTCAAGCTTTGGAACCATTTACGACATTTCAACAATTGCCATTCTTTGGTTCGCGGGAGCAAGCGCAATGTCCGCCTTGCTCAATCTGGTTCCGATGTACCTTCCAAGGTACGGCATGGCACCGGAATGGGCTAAAGCTGTGAAACCACTGGTCATCCTCTTCACCATGATCAATGTGATTGTGACATTAATTTTTCGGGCAAATGTACAAGCTCAAGGTGACGCGTACGCAACTGGCGTTATTGTCCTGATATTGAGCGCTGCAATTGCAAGCTGCATCGAGTATTATCGTTCTTCCAATCTCAAGGGTTGGATTCGAATTCCATGGTACTACATTGGTGTTACAGTGGTATTTCTATATACATTAATCGCCATTGTCTTGGAAAAACCAGTAGGTATCCAAATTGCAAGCTGCTTTATTCTTGCAATCTTTGTCGCCTCGTTTACTTCGCGATTCATGCGTTCGACCGAACTTCGCTTCGCCGGATTTGAATTCAAGGACGAAAGATCTGAATTCCTTTTTAACACAATCAAATCCATTGAATACCCGGTAATTGTTCCCCATCGGCCGGGGCAGCGTGACCTGGCCACCAAGGAAGATATCATCCGCAAGGACCATCGGATTCCGCCCGATGTGAGCATTTTGTTTGTTGAAGTTGTAAGAGGTGATGCCAGTGAATTCCTGGTCCGCCCGGTTCTTGAGGTGATCGAAGAAACTGGAAGGTATGTCCTAAAAATCACTCGGTGCGCGTCCATCGCCAATGTTCTTGCCGCACTTGCTTTGGAATTTGCGAAAGACAATCGGCCCCCGGAAATCCATTTCGGGTGGTCGGGGGACAGTTCGCTAAAGGCGATGCTTGGATTTTTGCTTTTCGGGGAAGGCAATGTTCCCTGGCTTGTTCACGAATTGATCCATAAAGCCCAGCCAGATCCCGAAAAACAGCCTAGAGTAATGATTGGTTAATGCGTTGTGGTTTGGTAGCCCCCCCTACCGGAGCAAAAAAGGGAGATCCAGATGACCACTTTTTCGACCTGTGGAAAACAATTTTTTGCCATGGGTGTTACCGTAATCGGTGTGACCAGCTTGGTTTTCGGGGCATTTCCCGGAAAAAAATCCAACCTGGACATTTCCCCAAACGCCACAAAAGATCGGCTTAAAACCGACCTTTACTATTTGGCGGCTCCGGAGCGGGAAGGCAGGGGACCACTCACCAATGGGCTTGAAAAAGCCGGCGATTACATTGCGACACGATTCAAGGAACTGGGCCTAAAACCGCTTGGCAAGGATGGAAGCTACTTCCAGCCCTTTACTGTTAGTGGCGTGGTAATGAGTGGTCCCTCCTCAATCGAATTCAAAGGGCCCGATGGCAAAACCAATAGTATCCTCGTTGAGTCAGGAAAAAAATCCAATGACGCTGCCTTGGTTGCCCTTAGTGCGGAAGGGAAAATCAATGGCGCCCTGACTTTTGCCGGATATGGGATAACCATGGGCAAGGAAGGAACCTACGACGATTATCAGGGTATCAACGCAGACAAAAAAATCGTCATGATTTTGCGTGATGCTCCGCGAGCCGGGCGAAAGGATGACGGGTTTGAAACCCCCAACCGCCGCAGATCCCTATCCTCACTCACCGAAAAAATTGGTAATGCCCAAAAGCATAATGCGGCTGGGGTCATTTTTGTTAATGACAAAGCAAATGCCGGTGAAACTGATCCCCTGATTGATTTCTCCTACCTGGCAACCAATCGTTTTGGGGCAAAAATCCCCGTTTTCATGGTAAGCCGCAAACTAGCAAACTCACTTCTTCAATCCTCTGGCTTGGGTGATCTTGCACAAAAGGAAGAGTCCATTGACAAGGACCTGAAACCCCAAAGCGCGGACCTTAAAGGTGTCACGGTAACCATGGAGGCAAAACTCAAAAGAGGAAATGTCATTCCGGTTCGAAATGTGATTGGCGTTTTGGAAGGAAGCGGCGCTCTCGCCGACGAGGCAGTTGTTGTAGGGGCCCACTATGACCATGTGGGGTCCGGCGGATTTGGAAGCATGGGCGCCGGCAGGGTGGCAGCAATTCATCAAGGTGCTGACGATAACGGATCTGGCACCACATCAATGCTGGAACTTGCCAAGCGTTACGCATCCGAAAAGGATCGTGTTGGCCGCAAAATCATTTTTATGGCGTTTAGTGCCGAGGAACTTGGTCTTTTTGGGTCAGTTCATTATTGCAAGGAACCTCTGTACCCTCTTGAGAAAACAGCGGCAATGGTGAATCTGGATATGGTTGGCCGCCTCCGCCCCGACAAGGAATCCAAAAAGGACCGGATGCTAATTCAGGGATCAGGAACCTCAGAGGGATTTGAGTCGTTGCTGGACCGGATCAACAAGTCGTACGAATTTACCACCGTACGCCAAAAAAGTGGTTTTGGCCCAAGCGACCATAGTTCATTTGCCAGCAAAAAAATTCCGGTTCTATTCCTTTGGACAGATGTCCACGACGATTACCACCGTCCAACGGATACTCCTGATCGGATCAATTACGATGGCATGGAAAAGATCATTCGCTTTGCATCGGAAGTAATCGACGAATTTTCGACCACCAAGGAAAAGCCGAAGTTCATCGAAGTAAAAACTGCCAAGCAATCGGGCACCCGAACCAGTGGTCCAAAACTCGGTTTCCGTCCGGGCTATGCGGAAGACGACAAGGGCGTCGAAGTTGAGGGGGTTTCCGAAGGAGAAGCTGCGGCAAAGGCAGGAATCAAAGGCGGAGACCGCATTGTAAAAATCGATGGCAAGGAGATCAAAAATCTTGAAGTTTACATGGAAGCCATGCAGGGTAAAAAAGTAGGCCAAACCATAAAGGTTGGAATCTTACGCCAAGGAAAGGCGATGGAATTGGATGTCAAACTTGAATAACCCAATCGGGGATTTCCGCGGTTCGGTGGAAGAAACATCGAACCCACCGGTCCAGGTCAACCACATTTTCACTCCACCATTAGGTCTAAAAGACCCGGTGGTGGCTTTGGAAAAAAGCTTGGACAACCCCCATTCCTATCCACCACTTTTCAAAATATTCACCCCCACTGATCAGGTCGTTGTGGTTTTGGATGACCTGTTTTGCTCCCGCACAGATTTGCTGGAACCTATACTTGACCGAATTGTCCGGGCAGGTTTGAATGCAAACCAGTTAACCTTTTTGGTGAATAGCCAAAAACTGGAATCAAAACTCCTGGAGAGCATTCCCGAACGGTTTGAAGAAGCCGTGATTTCCGTCCATGAACCAGGAACCCCCGCCAAAAACGCAATTGTTGCGATTTCCACCACGGGCCAAAGAATTTCCTTTGCCCGGGTGTTGTCAGACGCGGACCAGGTGGTCGTGGCAGGCTTTGCAGGCAAAAGGGCCCACCAGGGTTTTGTGGGTGGAAATCGCCAACTTTGGCCGGGAATGGCGGAAAAGCACTCTGACGGCCCGAACAAGGTCTCGTTTACGAAATCCTTTCGGCCAGACTTCTCAAAGGAGGATGCATCCTCCCGGGAAGCTTGTTGGCTTCTTGGGGCACCTTTTTTCATTATGGCCCTTCCGGGGGTGGGTGGATTGCCTTCCGGTTTTATTTCGGGTTCAGAGGATGCTTTGAACGAGGCCTTCAAAAACGGAAACGAAGTTCCTTTCGCCTTTACCGAAAGGAAATGGAAACTTGGACTTGGTCGTTGGACTGGCGAAGGCTTCCCCATTCCTTTTGATCAAATGGTGGATACGGCATGCCGATTGGCGGAAATATTGGAACCGGGATCTGCCATTCACCTCGATCTTGGGAATAATGCTCTCTCCCCGGATAGTGTTGCAGACCTGAGGGTTGGGGGACAGCCGCACGGGGATACAATGGCACGTCTTTGGACCAGGGTCCTTGCAAAAAATCCGATCCACTTATGGGGAACCGCCACGGAGGGATTAGCCAAAGCATTGGCTGTGATTTCGCATACCGGGAAACCGGTTTTGGAAACGGATGGCCCTTGTCTGATTTTTGAAGATGGGTATTGGGGCTAAATCCAATGTCCGAAAGGCCTCAGGAAATTATGGAATCCACAAAGACCGCTAATATGGGTTTTGACCTCTTGCCCATTCCTTCAATCCGTCAAAACGAACCTGACTGGAAATTCTGGACAGGGAAGGAGGTTCTGCTTTTTGATCAATCCCATCGGGGAAAAATCGAATTAACCGGCCCCCATGCCGCCCCGTTTTTGCATAATCTTTGTTCAAATGACATTAAAGGCATGCCACTGGGGGGAGGCTGCGAAGCATTTTTCGCGGACAAAACCGCCAGGTACATATCCCTTGCCAATATCTACCACCTGATTTTGGCCGATGGTCGCCACGCATTTTGGCTGGACCTTCCACCTGGATCCAGTCTTCCAATGATTTCCCATCTGGATAAACACCTGGTCAGCGAGCAGGTGGAATTTGCCGACCGAAGCGCCGAATTTGCCCAGTACCACATATCAGGAGCAGGTTCTACCCAGCTATTATCCCAAGCAATCGGCGAGGACATACCCGACCTGGTCCAACATCAACACATGGTTCGAACCGTAGGTGGGCGAATTCCGACAAGCATCAGGCGGAATGATAAACTAGGACAAATTGGATATGATTTAATTGTTTTAAGTGACCGTGCACCAACACTTTGGCAAATACTTGTTGAAAATGGTGCACTTCCGACAGGCGAAGATGCCTATCAGGGACTGCGAATCAAAACCGGATTGCCGGAGGAACCCGGTGAACTTGAAAGTGCCGTCAGGGTTATGGAAGTTGACAGGCCAAAAACCGCTATTTCCGACAACAAAGGTTGCTATCTTGGCCAGGAGCCCATTGTTATGGCAAGGGATCGTGGCCAGCTCAATCGAAAATTACGCCGTGTAAAAGTACAGGCTGCGGGGCTTTCTGCTGGTGCCATATCGGTGGACGGCAAGGAAATTGGCCGAATCTGTTCCCATACCGGTTTGGGTAATGATATTTGGCTTGGCTTGGCCTATTTGCGGCGTGGGTTTTGGGAAACCGGATCCCAATGGTCCTGCCAGTCAATTAATGGCCCCTTGACTGTGGAAGTCCTTTGAAACAGAAAGTCTTTGGATCATGGTCCAAACACTTCCCACAAAAGCCCAAACACTCCAAGAAAATTGAACCATGAATGAAACAAAACCGGTCCCAAAATGCCGCCTGTCCTTTTCATTAAAAGGACCTGATAAATCC